>NZ_JAWOWL010000003.1:75351-342294 GCF_033340395.1 Vibrio sp. 1159
GAGTACCGTGGTTAAAATTCGTCATTCTGGACAGCGACGAAGGAGCGTGATTCAGAATCTACTAGTCGAGCATGCAATTGTTTACGTTGTTAGCTTCATCCTTGCTATGCGTAGATTCCTGATGCCGCTATGGCTCCTCGGAATGACAGGAAATGATGGTCAAAGATTATAGAGTACCGTGGTTAAAATTCGTCATTCTGGACAGCGACGAAGGAGCGTGATTCAGAATCTACTAGTCGAGCATGCAAGTGTTTAAGTTGTTAGCTTCATCCTTACTGTGAGTAGATTCCTGATGTCGCTATGGCTACTCGGAATGACGGAAAATGATGGTCAAAGATTATATAGCACCGAGGTTCAAATTCGTCATTCTGGACAGCGACGACGGAGCGTGATTCAGGTTCCCCAAGAAGGAACCTAGGGTATTCCTTTACCCTAGGTCTCAATTTAATACTGGTCTTCAGACCAGCCATCACTATCGGACATATCGGGTGCGCCTGGGATGGTGTTTTCTTCATCTGCCCATTCACCAAAATCAATCATTTGGCATTGTTTACTGCAGAAAGGGCGATGAGGACTTTGTTCTCCCCATTCTACGTCGGCGCCACATTGTGGACATTGAACGATGGTAACTTTAGACATAGTTGAGCGTCCCATTACTAATTGGTGTTAAAGGGTAGTATACCTAAACGAATTAAAGATGGCTTATTCAACGCGCTATTGCTGCTACGAAATTTTATCAAATATAAGCGCAATAAAGCGTTGAATTTTAGATTATGGAGGCGAGGCTAAGTGTCGTCTTAGCTGCACACAGCAAGTTCAAATTCAATATCTTGTGTGCACGCTTGACCGTTTTCAAACGACATGAACTTGATCGCAAAGCGGTTTTTATGGCCTGAAATCATAGGATACACGCCATATTCCATTGGGATGTGAAGTCTTAGAATGTTGGCTTCATCAGCGTCACTTTGGAAGAAACCTGCACGACCGATTTGAGCTTTGAAATGTCCGGTCTCTCTAGTGAGCTTTAACCATAACGAAAGCGCATCAGATAAGGGCTTTAAGCTTGCTTGCCACTGTTGTGCATCACGCTTTTTACGTTCAATAGGTAGATGAAGCCAGTAGTGTAATGCTGGCAGATCAAAACAGCATGAACCACCCGGTAGATTAAAGCGTTGACGGATAGAGCTTAGGAAGCGATCTTCTTTTAATGCTTGGCCAAAACGTTCTGCACCCATCAGTTGGCTATGAACGACATCTATCTCTTGTAGTAGGGTATTTAATGCGTCTTGATCGACGCCATCAACATTTAGCCAATGGCGGTACGACAGCCGTTGCTTCTCAAGATCTTTAGCCAGTTCACTTTTCAACTGGATCTGTTCGAAGATCTCAACCATATCGAATAACGCACGGAAAAACAGTTGATACTGATGATTTTCGCTAAACCCAGAGGCCAAGTGAGCCTGACGCAGCAGAGACTCCACTCTTAGATAAATACGAGTTTTCTCATTTAACGGATGTTCAAATTTGTGCGTGGTCATCGACATAAGCCTTTGTGAGTTTCGTTCCTATTTTCGCAGATTTTTCTTACACATGGCTAGGTACTTTTCGTGCAAATCTGTGATTTGAAGCAAAAGATCAGGGTCACTTGGATTATTCTTAACCACATCGTCTGCAAGCGCGAGCCTTTGCTCTCTTGATGCTTGAGAGGCAAGGATGGCGCGAACTTGATCTTCACTCACATTGTCTCGTTTCATCGTGCGAGATATCTGTGTATTCGGTTCTACATCGACGACAAGAACGCGATCACACAAACTATCTAGCTTGTTTTCTACGAGCAACGGCACCACAAGTAACGCATACTCTGAAGTGACTTGCTGCAAATCTTCGATCATCTTTTCACGAATTATCGGGTGCAACAGTGCGTTGAGCCATGCTTTTTCATCTGAATTCGAAAAGATTTTTTCTCTCAGCTTTGCGCGATCTAAAGTTTGGTCTTCACGAACGATATCGTGACCAAAGTGTTCAATAATCGCGTTTAGGCCGGGAGTACCTGGTTCGACAACTTCTCTTGCTACAATGTCGGCATCAACGATATCGATTTTAAATTGTTGTTTGAACAGATTCGCGACGGTTGTTTTTCCACTAGCGATACCACCTGTTAAACCAATAACCAAAGCCATTTACACTCCTAGAACTGAAGTAAAGTACCAGTTTAAAATCTGCTCGCCCCAAATTAAGCTTATCCAACCAGCAATTGCTAAGTAAGGACCGAAAGGGAAAGCTTTTTCAATTCCCTGCTTTTGCAAGCGTAGTTGAATGATGCCAAATACGATGCCAACCACAGAAGAAAGTAGAATGATCATCGGCAGTGACTGCCAGCCCAGCCAAGCCCCTAGTGCTGCTAGTAGTTTAAAATCACCATATCCCATTCCTTCTTTACCAGTAAGTAGCTTAAAGCCCCAGTAAACGGACCAGAGACATAGGTAACCAGCAATAGCACCAATGACAGAATCTTGTAGAGTAACAGGACTTATTTCGACTAATGCTAAGGCAATGCCAGCCCAAGTTAATGGTAATGTTAATTGGTCAGGTAACAACATAGTATCGAGATCGATAAATGTTGCAGCGATTAAGATAAAAGTGAAAAAGAGTAGTGCAACGGTAAAGTAACTAAAACCAAAGTGGTAAGCGACAAAGCCTGAGCAGAATGCAGTGAGCAGTTCAATCAGTGGATAGCGTGTGCTAATGGTTGTCTGACAGTTGTGACATTTGCCTTTTAAAAGCAGCCAGCTAATCACAGGAATGTTGTCGCGAATACGTATCGGTGTTGCGCATTTCTGGCAGGAGGAGCGTGGGACGCTCAAGGTCAGCACTTCTTTAGGAGGTTCTATTTTGTATTCAGGAAATGACTCGGCACATTCGCGTCGCCATTCTAGTTCCATGATTTTAGGTAGTCGATAAATAACCACATTGAGGAAGCTACCCACGATAAGACCGAAGATGGTGGCAAACACAACGAATAGCCAAGGGTAGTACTGGAATACTTCCATATTTGTCTCTTGAGCGATGAGTGAAATCAGCAAGATGCTGTTTTAAAGGAGTTAACAGCTCATTCTAGCCCAATACACTCATTAAGTTAAAGATTGGCAAGTACATTGCTGTCACTAATCCGCCAACAACGATACCTAAAAAAACGATAATTAGTGGCTCTAGAATTTTACTAAGGTTGTCGACGGTGTTGTCGACTTCAAACTCGTAGATTGTTGCAACTTTATTGAGCATATCGTCAAGTCGACCAGACTCTTCACCGATCATAACCATTTGTAACACCAATTCAGGGAACACATTACAGTTGCGCATGGCTACATACATTGGCATACCTGCGGCGGTATCACGGTAAACTTCTTCTATGGCGAGTTGATAGTGCAAGTTTCCTGATGTTTTTGATGTAGTTTTTAAACTGGTTAGAATTGGAATGCCCGCTGTAAAGCTTGTGGCGAGTGTTCGACTAAATTTGGCGATAGCGGCTTTTGATAATACAGGGCCCAGGACAGGAAATTTAAGCACAGAGCGGTTGAGCATTAAGCGAAAAGAATCTGAACGCTTAGAGAGGATTCTCGCCGAAATGAATAAACTAATGGAGCCTAGTGCGATAAACGGACACCAGTTTTGTGTCCAGGCGGAAAGATCTAATACTTGCCTGGTAAACCACGGTAAGTCAGCACCAAAACCAACAAACATTTTTTCAAACTCGGGAATGACTTTGGTGAGCATGATAAACGACACGCCTAACGCTACTAGCACTACCATCGCTGGGTAAATCAGAGCTTTGATCACTTTCGCACGGAGTTGTTCATTTTTTTCTCGGTAGGTGGCTAAGCGCTCGAACACTTCTGCTAAGTTACCGGATTGCTCACCTGTGGCGATAAGATCGGTATAGAGTGGGTCAAAGTGTTCACTTGCAGTGCGCATGGCTTTTGACATGGGCGTCCCCGCTTCAACGGCGCGTGTCACGCTCATCAAAATGGATTTCATCTCTGCTTTTTTATGATTTTCTGAGACCAATTTTAAAGCCTGAACTAAGGGTACACCGGTTATCAACATCGTCGAAATCTGACGGGTAAACACCGTGATGTCTCTGGCTTTCACGCGATGGCTGAGTTTAGTGAGAAACGAGATACTGCTTTTCTTTAACTTCTTGATCTTGATGTGCTGTGCGTCTAGACGCTCGCGTACTTCAATTTCTGTCATCGCGAGGGTTTGTCCAGACGTCTTTTTGCCAGAACTGTTGATGCCTTTCCAGCGGAAGTTTTTAAGTTGTGGTGTAGTGCTTTTCATAGAGGTGACTGCTGATTAAAGGATTAAAAATAAAGTACGCGCTGTAGTTCACTAAAACTTGTGATCCCTTGTTTGAGTTTTTCTATGCCCGACATTTGTAACGTGCTCATACCATTTGCGATGGCGAGTTTTTCTAGTTCATGTACCGAGGCACCTTTAATAAGCGCTTCGGAAAGAAATTCATCAAAGCGCATCACTTCATAAATCCCCGTTCGGCCGGAATAACCATGGGTACACTCATTGCATCCATCGGGATTGGCTTTAAAAATGTTGTCGCTTGCTTGAATTCCGAGATGTTGTAGCTGAACGGTAAGCTCTTGTGATTGTTTGCAGTGCGAGCACAGTTTACGGGCTAAGCGCTGGGCAATAATCAAACTAAGAGATGAGGCCAAGTTAAAGCTTTCTACGCCCATGTTTGATAAACGAATAACCGTTTCAGCCGCAGAATTGGTATGTAAGGTTGAAAGTACTAAGTGACCGGTTTGCGATGCTTTTATGGCTATTTCCGCAGTGTCTAAGTCACGAATCTCACCGACCATTACCACATCGGGGTCTTGACGCAAGAAAGAGCGCAGGGCTTCGGCAAAACCAAAACCAATCTTAGGCTGAACTTGAACTTGGTTAATGCCCGATAAGTTAATTTCTACTGGGTCTTCTGCCGTGGAAATGTTGATTTCTGGCTTATTGAGGATACTCAGCCCAGTGTACAGAGATACGGTTTTTCCGCTCCCGGTTGGACCTGTCATCAGAATCATGCCTTGTGGGCGACGCAGCGCATCCAAGTACAATTGTTTTTGTTGTTCGCTATAACCAAGCTTGTCGATATCCAATGATGCAGAGCTGCTGTCGAGCAGTCGTAGTACAATTTTCTCTCCAAATAGAGTAGGCAGCGTGGATACACGCATATCAATTGCGGTGTCTTGATTCAACTTGAGCTTAATACGCCCATCTTGTGGTAAACGTCGCTCTGCAATATCAAGTTTAGAGAGGATTTTGATACGAGCGGATAAGCGGCGACTTAAGTGGCTTGGTGGCTGCTGTGTTTCAATTAAGATGCCATCACAGCGTAGGCGCACGCGGTACATCTTTTCATAAGGTTCAAAGTGGATATCGGATGCGCCTTTGCGCACAGCGTCCAGCAGAATTTGGTTTATGTAACGGCTGACGGGCGACTCGTCTTGGCTCAAGTCTTCAATGTTGTCGATTTCATCTGCGCCCACGTCAACCAGATTGGCTAACTCTTCTTGGTTGATCTCTTTTAACCCGGACTTCTCATGACTCAATGAACGACCATATAAGCGCCGAATCGCAGCGGTCAGTTCGCGAAAATCAGCCAGAACAAGTTCGACTTGCAAGCCTGTTGCAAAACGAAAGTCGTCTTCGGCTTGAAGATTGGTTGGATCGGCAACCGCGAGAATCAAAGTTGATGAGGTGCGATTAAGCGGCAGAGCGTTGTGCCGAGTGATCAAATCTCGCAAACCTAGTGTTTGGCATAACGAAGCGTATTCGTATTGATTGAGAGAAGCGCAAGAAAGCCCGAAAACAGAGCTTAGGTGCTCCGTTAATTCATGAGATTGAAAAAAGCCAGAATTGAGCAAAGCCTCCGGCATTGATTTACCAGAAGCTTTAGCTTGCTCAAGTAACAGTTCTTCTTGGGAAAAAGTCAGTATCCCTGCTTGGCGAAGAACTGTTGAGAGGTTGGTTAGCATTAGTTACCAGAACAATCTATGCTACGTCCAGCGGTTGTACAGCCAGTACCTGTTAGGTCCCATTGTACAACACCATTACCAATCTGAGGGGTCAATGTTAAAGTCAGGTTAGCACCTTGATCATCAACACCGGTAGTGGTCATGGTGATAATGCCATTTGTAACCGCTAACTCGTCCACATAAGCAATGGTCGCACCAGCGTTATTTGCTGCAATTGCTGCTGGGATGTCATTGGCGGCGTTGTTGCAACCGTTAAGCTGGCCACGCTCTTGAGCACACATGGCAATGGCTGTTTTAAAGCCACTGATCCCTGCTGCTGCACCCGCAACACGAGTTCGTTGTGTGTAGTCTGAGTAGGCAGGCACGGCAAATGCAGCCAAAATACCGATAATCGCCACCACAATCATCAATTCAATCAGAGTAAAACCCTGTTGTTTTTTATGTTTACTGTTTTTCATTTTTAACCCTTTCTTAAAAATTAATAATGCTCTTGCATTAGCGAAAGATTATGGAGAGTTAAGGTGGGTTGAAAATGGGGAAGAGATGGGCTCTCGAGTGAGATAAAACTCTTTGGTAAAAAGTTGCATATCGCATGCAGAGTTTTGCGAGTAGTACTATTTTTTTAGTGGATAAAAAGAAAGGGCCAATTGGCCCTTTTAAATGATGAGTTACTCACAACTCACTGAGTTAGTTGAAGTAATTTAGATTTGTTGCTTTTATTATTTGAAGCGCATCGAAAGATCCATCGCTTTTAAATGCTTAGTCAACGCGCCTACCGAAATGTAATCGACACCGGTTTCTGCGTATTCTGCGATGGTCTCTAGCGTAATGTTGCCGGAGTTTTCTAAAGCGGCACGACCTGCGTTAATCGCTACGGCTTCACGCATCATTTCTTTTGTGAAGTTATCGAGCATGATGATGTCGGCACCAGCCTCTATCGCTTGTTTCAACTCTTCTAAGCTTTCCGTTTCGACTTCTACCGGTTTGCCTGGGTTGAGCTCTTTCGCTTTTTGGATAGCTTGAGTGATGCCACCACAAGCAATAATGTGATTTTCTTTAATAAGGTAAGCGTCGAACACACCGATGCGATGGTTAAAGCCACCACCGCAGGTCACGGCGTATTTTAGTGCGCTACGCAGACCAGGAATGGTTTTGCGTGTGTCTAGTAGACGGCACTCAGTATGCGCGATTTTTTCAGCGTACTCTGCGGTAACTGTTGCGCAGCCAGACAGCGTTTGGATGAAATTCATTGCGTTACGCTCACCAGTCAACAGGTCACGAGCAGGGCCTGTCAGCGTGCAAAGGGTTTGGTTAGGTTTGACCTTATCGCCGTCCTTTACGTGCCATTCAATGCTGACCTTGCCACCGAGCTGTTTAAAAACTTCATCAGCCCATGCTTGACCACAGAACACACCATGCTCACGAGTAATAATCGTTGCGGTATTAACCGCATCGGCAGGGATCAAAGATGCAGTAATGTCATTATCTGCGTCGACACTGCCACCTAGATCTTCTTTTAAGGTATCAGCGACAGAGCGAGTGATCTCTAAAGGGAGTTGTTGTTTAAGGTATTCTAGGCGTTCTTGAATGTTGTGTGTGTTCTTCATCGCAAATCTTGTCTTGAAAGGGAGATGGCAACGAATGATACTCTCCGGTGTCAATAATTTCAGCAGTTAATTTGCAAAGTAGAGAGGTTGATATGCGCCCAATTATCGAGAATGGCTGGCTGACACAAGCAAAGCATGTTCCGTCACCATTTTTTGATGCCCGCTCTGATATAAACGACATCTCTCTGCTGGTGGTACACAATATCAGTTTGCCTCCTGGTCAGTTTGGTGGACCATATATAGAGGACTTCTTCACTGGCAAGCTAGACCCAAATGAACATCCATTTTTTGAAGTCATTCACAAAATGGGCGTTTCTGCACATTGCTTGATTAAAAGAAACGGCGAGGTTGTTCAATTTGTTTCTTTTCTTGATAGAGCATGGCATGCCGGTCAATCCAGTTTCGCAGGCAGGGAGCGTTGTAATGACTATTCCATTGGTATCGAGCTTGAAGGGACAGAATTTACTGCCTACACAGAAGCGCAATATCAATCACTTGCAGAGATCACTGAGGTGATTATGCAGTCTTATCCTCAAATCACCCCGCCACGAATTACCGGTCATCAATATATTGCGCCCTTGAGAAAAAGCGATCCTGGTCTAAGCTTTGATTGGGTGAAATATAGACTGCTTATACAGCGTTGATTTGTAGCGAAAGTGTAAATTCAAAAAAGCGAAATAAATAAGGCATACGATCAGGTATGCCTTTTTTTGATACCAGAAATATTAATGATTGTTAAAAGTTAACTACATTTTTACGCTCGCACATGCCGTTTTGGTGAATAAATAGACTGATAATTTTGTCATTTTCTGTATTTCTTTTCCAAAACTGCTAGCACGTCGACTTCCCATTTGTATGCTTTATGTAATTGGTCATACCAATTCTATTGCTGTTTTAACAGTCGATTGTTATCAGAGTGTTGGAAGTAAGCTCGTTCTATGATTTAGGTCAATTTTCGGCTGGACAGTGGCGTTTTAATTATGTTAATTTCTGCACCAACTTAAAATTGGTATTACCAATTACCTGCAAGAGTAGAAGAACAATAAATTATGGCTTATCAAAGGATTCGTCAGCCAAAACTCTCTGATGTTATAGAACAAGAGTTAGAAAGGTTGATAGTGGAAGGAACATTGTCTCCGGGGCAACAACTGCCTCCAGAGCGTGAACTGGCAAAACAGTTCGATGTGTCTCGTCCTTCAGTCCGAGAAGCCATTCAACGCTTGGAAGCGAAGCGTTTGTTGACTCGTCGCCAAGGTGGCGGAACATTCGTAAGTGAGAATATCTGGAAGAGCTTTTCAGATCCCTTGTTGAATTTGTTGTCTAGTCATTCTGAAACCCAGCTTGATGTGCTTGAGTCTCGTCATGCGATGGAAGGAATTTCAGCCTACTTTGCAGCTTTACGTGGTACCGAAGAAGATTTTGCGCGTATTCAAGGTTGCCTTGAGCGCATTAGCCAAGAGCAAGCAAACAACGATATCGAAGCTGAATCTGCGGAAGTGATGCAATTTTTGATCGCTTTGACAGAAGCCGCGCACAACGTGGTTTTGTTGCACATTGTTCGAAGCTTAGCACCTTTGCTTGAGCAAAATATTCTACAAAATTTTAAATTACTACGTCGCCGCCCAGAAGCGGTCGAGAAAGTCAGTAAACACCGAGCCAATATCGTGGATGCGATTGTTTCTGGTCAGCCTGAAAAGGCGCGAGAAATGTCCCACTCGCACTTGGCTTACATCGAAGAAACATTGTTGGATTTGACTCGAGAAGAGTCTCGACGAGAGCGTTCTCTACGTCGAATTCAGCAGGGTAATGACTCGTAAGAGCGTTACTTAAATAAGTAGATCCAACCAACAGAAGGATAGATCGCCATGTCTGATATGAAGCATGACGTAGATGCACTGGAAACTCAAGAATGGCTACAAGCGCTTGAGTCAGTTGTACGTGAAGAAGGTCTAGAGCGTGCTCAATTCCTATTAGAGCAAGTTCTAGATAAAGCACGTCTAGACGGTGTTGATATGCCAACAGGTATCACAACTAACTACATCAACACGATTCCTGCAGACCAAGAACCAGCATACCCAGGTGACACAACACTTGAGCGTCGTATTCGCTCAATTATTCGTTGGAACGCTATCATGATCGTTCTACGTGCATCTAAGAAAGACCTAGAGCTAGGCGGCCACATGGCGTCTTTCCAGTCTTCTGCTGCGTTCTACGAGACATGTTTCAACCACTTCTTCCGTGCACCAAACGAGAAGGATGGTGGCGACCTAGTTTACTACCAAGGTCACATTTCACCAGGTATCTACTCACGTGCATTCGTTGAAGGTCGTCTAACTGAAGAGCAGCTAGACAACTTCCGTCAAGAAGTAGACGGAAAAGGTATTCCTTCATACCCGCACCCTAAACTGATGCCTGAATTCTGGCAGTTCCCGACAGTATCGATGGGCCTAGGTCCAATCGCTTCTATCTACCAAGCTCGTTTCCTTAAGTACCTAGAAGGCCGTGGTCTTAAAGATACTTCAGAGCAGCGCGTTTACGCGTTCCTAGGTGACGGTGAGATGGATGAGCCAGAATCACGTGGTGCTATCTCTTTCGCTGCGCGTGAGAAACTAGACAACCTATGTTTCCTAATCAACTGTAACCTACAGCGTCTAGATGGCCCTGTAATGGGTAACGGTAAGATCATTCAAGAACTTGAAGGTCTGTTCAAAGGTGCTGGTTGGAACGTAGTGAAGGTAATCTGGGGTAACAACTGGGATTCACTACTAGCTAAAGATACGACTGGTAAGCTTCTACAGCTTATGAATGAAACGATCGACGGCGACTACCAAACATTCAAATCAAAAGATGGCGCGTACGTACGTGAGCACTTCTTTGGTAAGTACCCAGAGACAGCTGCACTTGTTGCTGACATGACTGACGACGAAATCTTCGCACTTAAGCGTGGTGGTCACGAGTCTTCTAAGCTATACGCGGCATACAAAAACGCGGCAGAAACTAAAGGTCGTCCAACAGTAATCCTAGCTAAGACTGTTAAAGGTTACGGCATGGGTGAAGCGGCTGAAGGTAAGAACATCGCGCACCAAGTTAAGAAGATGGACATGACTCACGTACTACACCTACGTGATCGTCTAGGTCTTCAAGACATCCTAACTGACGAAGCAGTGAAAGAGCTTCCGTACCTGAAACTTGAAGAAGGTTCAAAAGAGTACGAATACCTACACGCTCGTCGTAAAGCGCTACACGGCTACACGCCACAGCGTCTACCAAAATTCACTCAAGAATTCATCGTTCCTGAGCTAGAAGAATTCAAGCCACTACTAGAAGAACAGAAGCGTGATATCTCTTCTACTATGGCATTCGTACGTGCGCTAAACGTTCTACTTAAGAACAAGAACATTGGTAAGAACATCGTTCCTATCATTGCTGACGAAGCACGTACATTCGGTATGGAAGGTCTGTTCCGTCAAATCGGTATCTACAACCCGCACGGCCAAACTTACACACCAGAAGACCGTGGCGTTGTTTCTTACTACAAAGAAGCGACTTCAGGTCAGGTTCTACAAGAAGGTATCAACGAGCTAGGTGCTATGTCTTCATGGGTTGCTGCTGCGACTTCATACTCGACAAACGACCTACCAATGATCCCGTTCTACATCTACTACTCAATGTTCGGCTTCCAACGTGTTGGCGACATGGCGTGGATGGCTGGTGACCAACAAGCACGTGGTTTCCTACTAGGTGCAACTGCGGGTCGTACAACGTTGAACGGTGAAGGTCTACAGCACGAAGACGGCCACTCGCACATTTTGGCGGGTACGGTTCCTAACTGTATTTCTTACGACCCAACATTCGCGTACGAAGTAGCAGTAATCATGCAAGACGGTATCCGTCGCATGTACGGTCCAGAACAAGAAAACGTGTTCTACTACCTAACGCTAATGAACGAAAACTACGCAATGCCAGCAATGCCAGAAGGCGCTGAAGAAGGCATCCGTAAAGGTATCTACAAGCTAGAAACTTACACGGGCGACAAAGCGAAAGTTCAGCTAATGAGCTCTGGTACTATCATGAATGAAGTACGTAAAGCAGCTCAAATCCTAAGCGAAGATTACGGTGTTGCTTCTGATGTTTACTCTGTAACGTCATTCAACGAACTAACTCGCGATGGCCAAGATGCAGAGCGTTTCAACATGCTTCACCCAGAAGCGGAAGCGAAAGTACCTTACATCCAAACAGTAATGGGTACTGAACCTGCTATCGCAGCAACTGACTACATGAAGAACTACGCAGAGCAGGTTCGTGCATACATTCCTGCTGAGTCTTTCAAAGTTCTTGGTACTGATGGCTTCGGTCGTTCAGACAGCCGTGAAAACCTACGTCGTCACTTCGAAGTGAACGCAGGTTACGTAGTAGTAGCAGCGCTAACTGAACTAGCGAAACGTGGCGAAGTTGAGAAATCTGTAGTTGCAGAAGCAATTAAGAAATTCGACATCGACACAGAGAAAACAAACCCGCTATACGCTTAATTAAGAAGGTAGATAAGAAATGGCAATCGAAATTAATGTACCAGACATCGGTGCGGATGAGGTTGAAGTTACTGAGATTCTTGTAAGCGTTGGCGACAAGGTTGAAGAAGAGCAGTCTCTGATCACAGTTGAAGGCGATAAAGCTTCTATGGAAGTTCCTGCTTCTCAAGCGGGTATCGTTAAAGAAATCAAAGTTGCAGAAGGCGACAAGGTTTCTACTGGTTCTCTAATCATGATTTTCGAAGCCGAGGGTGCAGCTGACGCTGCACCTGCTCCTGCGGCAGAAGCAGCTCCAGCAGCAGCTCCAGCTCCAGCAGCAGCGGCAGAACTAAAAGAAGTTCACGTACCAGACATCGGTGGTGATGAAGTAGAAGTTACTGAAATCATGGTTGCCGTTGGCGACAGCATCGAAGAAGAGCAATCTCTTCTAACTGTTGAAGGCGACAAAGCTTCTATGGAAGTTCCAGCGCCATTCGCAGGTACTCTAAAAGAGATCAAAGTTGCAGCAGGCGATAAAGTATCGACTGGCTCACTTATCATGGTATTCGAAACAGCAGGTTCAGGCGCTCCAGCAGCACCAGCGGCAGCTGAAGCTCCTGCGGCAGCAGCTCCAGCAGCGTCTGCGGCAAAAGAAGTGAACGTTCCAGATATCGGCGGCGACGAAGTTGAAGTTACTGAGATCATGGTTGCGGTTGGCGACACAGTGGAAGAAGAGCAATCTCTAATCACTGTTGAAGGTGACAAAGCTTCTATGGAAGTTCCTGCACCATTCGCTGGCACAGTTAAAGAAATCAAGATTGCAGCTGGCGACAAAGTGTCTACTGGCTCACTAATCATGGTATTCGAAGTGGCGGGCGCAGCACCTGCTCCTGCAGCAGCTCCAGCTCCAGCTCAAGCGGCAGCACCTGCAGCTCCAGCTCCTAAAGCAGAAGCTCCAGCGGCAGCAGCTCCAGCAGCGACTGGCGATTTCAAAGAAAACGATGAGTACGCTCACGCGTCTCCAGTTGTTCGTCGTCTAGCGCGTGAATTTGGCGTTAATCTTTCTAAGGTTAAAGGTTCTGGTCGTAAGAGCCGTATCCTAAAAGAAGACGTTCAAGCTTACGTGAAAGATGCACTTAAGCGTCTTGAGTCTGGCGCAGGTGCAGCAGCATCTGGCAAAGGCGACGGCGCGGCTCTTGGTCTACTACCATGGCCAAAAGTGGACTTCAGCAAGTTTGGTGAGACAGAAGTTCAACCGCTATCTCGCATCAAGAAGATCTCTGGCGCAAACCTACACCGTAACTGGGTAATGATCCCGCACGTTACACAGTGGGATAACGCAGACATCACGGCTCTTGAAGCATTCCGTAAAGAGCAAAACGCGATTGAAGCGAAGAAAGACACTGGCATGAAGATCACACCACTTGTGTTCATCATGAAAGCGGTAGCTAAAGCGCTTGAAGCGTTCCCAGCGTTCAACTCTTCTCTATCAGAAGACGGTGAGAGCCTAATTCTGAAGAAATACGTGAATGTTGGTATCGCGGTAGATACACCAAACGGTCTAGTTGTTCCTGTATTTAAAGACGTGAACAAGAAAGGCATCTACGAGCTATCTGAAGAGCTAATGGCGGTTTCTAAGAAAGCACGTGCAGGCAAGCTAACAGCGGCTGACATGCAAGGTGGCTGTTTCACTATCTCTAGCCTAGGCGGTATCGGCGGTACGGCGTTTACTCCAATCGTAAACGCGCCAGAAGTTGGTATCCTAGGTGTGTCTAAGTCAGAAATGAAACCGGTATGGAACGGTAAAGAGTTCGAACCGCGTCTACAACTTCCACTGTCTCTATCATACGACCACCGTGTGATCGATGGTGCTGAAGGTGCGCGCTTCATCACTTACCTAAACTCATGTCTATCTGACATTCGTCGTCTAGTTCTGTAATAGAAATTAGATGAATGAGAGGCGGCAACTTAGCCGCCTCTGCTAATCATAATTACCGACAATTTGGTTATCAGCCTTGCTTCGTTCAGGGTTTTCACAATCGAATTGTTGTCTAGCTCACAGGCTAAATTGATTTACTTTTCACACCATTAACATCTCTGTAAACTGTTAGCGGTCTGAAATAACTGTTTAAAACAAATCTCTCTTAAACATAAAAAATCGATACCCACTCAGCCTGTTAGGGATAATGACTACAAGAGGTCAAAATGAGCAAAGAAATTAAAGCCCAAGTTGTTGTACTTGGTTCTGGTCCTGCTGGTTACTCCGCTGCATTCCGTTGTGCGGACTTAGGTCTTGAAACTGTACTAGTTGAACGTTACAGCACGCTTGGCGGTGTATGTCTGAACGTGGGTTGTATCCCATCTAAAGCACTGCTTCACGTTTCTAAAGTAATTGAAGAAGCGAAAGCGATGGCTGACCACGGCGTTGTGTTCGGTGAGCCTCAAACAGACATCAGCAAAATCCGCATCTGGAAAGAAAAAGTTGTTAACCAACTAACTGGCGGCCTAAGCGGTATGGCTAAGATGCGTAACGTAACAGTAGTTAACGGTTACGGTAAGTTCACTGGCCCTAACTCTATCCTTGTAGAAGGCGAAGGTGAGCCAACAGTTGTTAACTTTGACAACGCAATCGTTGCGGCTGGTTCTCGTCCAATCAAACTGCCATTTATCCCGCATGAAGACCCACGTATTTGGGACTCTACTGACGCTCTTGAACTAAAAGAAGTGCCAGAAAAACTGCTTATCATGGGCGGTGGTATCATCGGTCTAGAAATGGGTACGGTTTACCACTCTCTAGGTTCTAAAGTTGAAGTTGTTGAAATGTTTGACCAGGTAATTCCTGCAGCAGACAAAGATATCGTGAAAGTATTTACTAAGCGTATCAAAGACAAGTTCAAGCTAATGCTAGAAACGAAAGTAACAGCAGTTGAAGCAAAAGAAGACGGTATCTACGTTTCAATGGAAGGCAAGAAAGCGCCAGCTGAAGCTGAGCGTTACGATGCGGTTCTAGTTGCTATCGGTCGTGTACCAAATGGTAAGCTAATCGACGGTGAAAAAGCGGGTCTAGAAATTGACGAGCGTGGCTTCATCAACGTTGATAAGCAAATGCGTACTAACGTTCCTCACATCTTCGCGATCGGTGATATCGTTGGTCAACCAATGCTTGCTCACAAAGGTGTACATGAAGGTCACGTAGCTGCTGAAGTTATCTCTGGTAAGAAGCACTACTTCGACCCTAAAGTTATCCCTTCAATTGCGTACACTGAGCCAGAAGTAGCTTGGGTTGGTAAGACTGAAAAAGAAGCGAAAGAAGAAGGCATCAAGTACGAAGTAGCAACATTCCCATGGGCAGCATCAGGTCGTGCAATCGCATCTGACTGTGCAGACGGTATGACTAAGCTAATCTTCGACAAAGAAACTCACCGCGTAATCGGTGGTGCTATCGTTGGTACTAACGGTGGTGAACTACTTGGTGAAATCGGCCTTGCAATTGAGATGGGCTGTGATGCAGAAGATATCGCTCTGACTATCCACGCTCACCCAACTCTACACGAGTCTGTAGGTCTAGCTGCTGAAGTATTTGAAGGTTCAATCACTGACCTGCCAAACAAAAAAGCAGTTAAGAAGAAGTAAGCTTTTTCTGACTGAATGATAGAAGCCGCTGCATTGCAGCGGTTTTTTTATGCTTGTTATATAGAAATATAAATGTGTGCTTAGCTGACAGCAGACAATAAAAAGCCCACCAAACGGTGGGCTGACATATATCACGAGTTAAGCTTTAGTGTTCACGGTTGTAAATGCAAAGCATATCTAAGTATGAATTCACTAGGTGTTTCAGCTCCGCTTCACCTTTAGCGCGGTTCGCTTGGACAAACAGTGAGTAACAAATACCGTGGAACAGGTTTGCCAAGTGTTCTGAATCGTGCTGGTCACACACCTCACCGCGTTCAATTGCTTTAATGAACATGTTTTGTACTAGCAGCTGGTTAGTGCGGTTAGTCGAAACAAACAATGGCCATACTTCGTCACGTGTTGAAGCACTCCACTCGAACCATACTTTTAGCCAGTGACAATCTTGGCTGACAAGCTCGATCATCGCATTAGTAATATTGGCGATGTTTTCACGTGCATGTAAGTCTAGGTCTATGTTATCCGATAGGAAGTTTGAGAACTGACGTACGACGTGATTGAGAACTTCATCCACCAAGTCTTCGCGTGTAGGGAAGTAGTTAAAAACAGTCGCCACAGAAACTTGAGCAATTTCTGCGATATCTGCGTGACCACCACGACCGATGCCGCGGCGCGCAAATACTTCCAATGCGATTTCCATTAACTGTTGCTTACGCTTAATTGGAGAAAGCCTAGTTCTAGGTCTCTTTGCAATTGAGTCCATATCCATTTTCCTTGCCATTTGAGTTGATATTGGGGGTAACCCCCTAATTGATTATTTTAATAGTTGCTTAAAGCAGTGATGAGTGTAATGGTGCATATGCACAAGGTCAACATCTGTAGAACAATTTATATACAGTAATGTCATTATTATTGATAAATTTAGCTATGAACTTTATAAAACTAAGACCTTCTTCCAAGATTTTTTGGCAACAGGATGCGACTTTCAACCCAATGAACGTGGTGATACACTACACGCCGTAAGATTAGGTGATCGTTTGCGTGCGACTTACCTCAACCCACAAATTTAGATTGAGCACAGTATGAAACATACAATAGAAGTCATGATTTCTGAGCAAGAAGTTCAGGAGCGAGTTCGTGAATTAGGCAAACAAATTACAGAGCGTTATCAAGGTAGTGAAGATCTTGTGTTGGTAGGCTTATTGCGTGGCTCATTTGTATTTATGGCAGACTTGGCACGTGCTATCGAACTGACTCACCAAGTTGATTTTATGACAGCGTCAAGCTACGGCAACACGATGGAAAGCTCACGTGACGTTCGTATCTTGAAAGATTTGGATGATGACATCAAAGGTAAAGACATTCTGCTTGTTGAAGACATCATTGACACTGGTAACACACTAAATAAAATCCGTGAGATTCTTTCGCTACGTGAGCCGAAGTCTATCGCGATTTGTACGCTCCTAGATAAGCCATCTCGTCGTGAAGTGAATGTTCCTGTGGATTGGATTGGTTTCGAAATTCCAGATGAATTTGTCGTTGGGGTGGGTATTGATTACGCGCAGAAATACCGCCACTTACCATACATCGGTAAAGTTGTACCTCAAGAATAATCATTGAGAGCAGCATTAAAAATATAAAAAAAACGCCCATCTAAGATGGGCGTTTTTTGTTCAACTTTTAGATATGACTTAGCGACAAAGCAGCTTGTTATCTGTATTTAGAATCGTCGAAAGAGCTTTCTGGTAAGACGCTTCTACGGTTTCCTTAGAGTTAGAACGAATGCCTAAGTACTCTAAGCGACCATCTTCAATTCCGTATACCACACCATGAATTTCAACATCTTGTCCACGCTCCCAAGCGTTTTGCAGGATGGTTGAGTTACCCAAGTTGTACACTTGCTCTGCAACATTAAGCTCGCCTAGTTTATCCGCTCGATCTTGTTGCGGCATTTGATCTAGGTAAGTGCGGTGTTTGAAATAGATATCTCTGATATGTAACAGCCAATTATTAATAAGACCTAGCTTAGGGTTATCAATGGCTGCATTTACGCCACCACATCCATAGTGTCCACAGACAATGATGTGTTTAACCTTAAGAACGTCTACGGCGTACTGGACGACGGATAGACAGTTGAGATCAGTATGGATAACTTGGTTTGCAACATTCCGATGAACAAAGAGTTCACCTGAGTATAGTCCGGTTAGTCGCTCGGCAGGGACGCGGCTATCAGAGCAGCCAATCCAAAGAAAATCAGGCTTTTGCCCCTCAGCGAGTTTTGCGAAGTATTCAGGTCGATCAGATTTGATCTCTTGAGACCATTTCGAATTGTTTTCAAATAACTGTTTTATTTCCGGCATTTTGCAAACTACTTCCCTTAAAAGACAAAATCGCTGCCGCTGTTTGTGTGCACATGCAAGCGATCAGTGTTGTAACTATACACAATGTTACAATTTCGATCTCGTTAAATATTCGTCAGATAGGACTCATCTGACTAGTTTTCATTAAGAAAAAAGTAAAATCTGATGAAACTATTTGTGGTGTGAATTTAGCCTTAATCTATTTATGGTTTAAATTTTCGCCTAGCTCGTTAAAGTAGTGATATTTTACTTTTTAAAATTGAATGCAGGGAAAATCAGCAGTGTTCGGTAGTCGTTTTGAAGATATCAATTTCAAAGGGGATGTATTTGGCGGGGTAACCACGGCGATTATCTCTCTCCCTCTGGCGTTAGCGTTTGGTGTTGCATCCGGAGCCGGTGCTGAGGCCGGCCTTTGGGGAGCAATAATGGTCGGTTTGTTTGCCTCGTTATTTGGTGGTTCTAATACGTTAATATCAGAACCGACAGGGCCAATGACGGTAATCATGACCGCAGTATTAACCAGTATGATGGCGAAATACCCAGAAACGGGCATGGCTATGACTTTCACGGTTGTCATGATGGCTGGCGCGTTCCAAATCCTATTGGGGACGTTAAAACTGGGTAAATACGTTACCTTAATGCCTTATAGCGTTATTTCCGGGTTTATGTCTGGCATTGGTGTGATTCTTATCATTCTGCAGTTATCGCCTTTGATGGGGCATGCTGCGCCTTCAGGGGGAGTACTCGGAACGTTATCTGCTTTGCCGGAGACCATTTCTAACCTTAAGTTCAGTGAGTTGTTTTTGGGACTACTGACTTTGGGGATTCTTTTTTTCTTCCCTAAGCAATATCGTAAATACGTTCCTGCACAGCTCGTGGCATTGGTCGCGGTGACTTTATTGTCTGTGATTCTCTTTGATACAGAAGATATTCGTCGTATCGGTGAAATTCCTGCTGGGTTACCTTCTCTCGTCGCCCCTTATATTGACACAGATATGTTTGTCGAGATGGTCATTGATGCATTAGTGCTCGGCACATTAGGTTGTATTGATACTTTGTTAACGGCGGTTATCGGTGACTCATTAACTCGTAAAGAACACGACTCAGATAAAGAGCTGCGAGGTCAAGGGTTAGCTAACATGATCTCAGGCTTGTTTGGTGCGCTGCCGGGGGCGGGGGCTACCATGGGGACGGTAACGAATATCCAAGTTGGGGCTCGTTCGCCATTATCTGGTGTGATTCGTGCACTAATGTTGGCGTTGGTTGTACTGGTTGCTGGCGGGTTAACAGAGCCAATCCCGATGGCTGTGTTAGCAGGCATTGCGGTGTATGTTGGCTTTAACATCCTAGACTGGAGCTTTATTCAGAGGGCACATAAGGTAAGCTTTTCCGGAATGGCGGTGATGTATGGCGTTATGTTGCTTACAGTATTCGTTGATCTTATCGTTGCGGTGGGTTTAGGCGTCTTTATCTCGAACATTATCATCATCGAGCGTTTGAGCCGAGAGCAGGCGCGACAAGTAAAAGCGATCAGCGACGCGGATGAAGATGATGTGCCGCTGACTGACAGCGAGCGTGGCTTGTTGGATCGTGCGAATGGTAAAGTGCTGTTCTTTTATCTTTCCGGTCCGATGATCTTTAGTGTTTCTAAAGCCATTTCACGTCAGCACTCTAGTATTTCGGACTATGACGTGATGATTCTCGATCTTACGGATGTACCAATGATTGATGTGACCGTCGGTTTGGCGTTAGAGAATGCGATTAAGGATGCTCTCGATGCCAATTGTGCCGTGTATTTATTATGCCCGAATGAGCGAACACGAGAACAGCTAGAGAAATTCCATGTGATTGACCTTGTGCCTGATGAAAATATGTACCAATTCCGTTACGAAGCATTGAATGCGGCGGTGGCACATGTTGAGGCAGACCAGTATCAGCGCATAACGGCGTAATCATTCTGACAGTTAAAAACGCAACAGTGTCCTGTTGCGTTTTTTTATGCTCTATTTTGTCTTACTCAGAGATAACCTTTACAAGGTAAGGGTTATATTTCCAATATTATCGAAAGGTTTATTTGTAATCATCGTTATTCAACGATAAACTGATGGACCTCCAATACGATACCCAAGGCGATTTTGTAGTAAACCGCTGCTAAATATGAGTCGGTATTAGTAATCACAAACAAACGGCAATCAAGACCTTATGTACGCATTAGAAATTGAACAACTGCGCAAGACGTATGCAGGTGGCTTTGAGGCGTTAAAAGGTATAAGTCTCCAAGTGAAAAAGGGTGACTTCTACGCGCTTCTGGGTCCCAATGGTGCAGGAAAATCGACCACGATTGGCATCATTTCCTCCTTAGTGAATAAAACCTCCGGAACGACGAAAGTTTTCGGTTATGACATTGATACCGACCTCGAATTGGCCAAGCAGAATTTAGGCTTGGTGCCACAAGAGTTCAACTTCAACCAGTTTGAAACCGTTGAGCAAATTGTGATGCAGCAAGCTGGCTATTACGGTGTGTCTAAAGTGTTAGCCAAAGAAAGAGCAGAAAAATACCTGAAAAAATTGGATTTATGGGAAAAACGCCAAGAGCGTGCTCGTAACCTATCCGGTGGGATGAAGCGTCGTTTAATGATCGCAAGAGCTTTGATGCACGAGCCGCAATTACTCATTTTAGATGAACCAACGGCTGGAGTGGATATTGAACTACGCCGCTCAATGTGGGGGTTTCTGAAAGAGATCAACCAAGAGCAAGGAATTACGATTATTTTAACGACACACTACCTAGAAGAAGCGGAGATGCTGTGTCGAAATATCGGCATTATTAATCGTGGTGAGCTGATTGAAAATACCACCATGAAGGCGTTACTAGGTAAGCTAAGCGTCGAGACATTTATCTTGGATATTGAGTCAGAAGTCGAGGTGCCTGAGCTTGAAGGTGTTAATCGACAAAGTATTGTTGATGGCTCTTTAGAGATAGAACTAGATAAGAGCCAAGGATTGAATTCGGTATTCAGTCAGTTAACAGAGCATGGCATTAAAGTTCTCTCAATGCGTAACAAAGCCAACCGACTTGAAGAGTTGTTTGTCAGCATTGTAAGAGAGGGGAGTAATTAAATGTACGGTTTATATTGGACGGCATTTCGCAGCTTGCTGAGCAAAGAAGTCACTCGTTTTACACGTATTTGGGTGCAAACCTTAGTGCCGCCAGCCATTACGATGACGTTGTACTTCATCATTTTCGGTAATCTTATTGGCTCTCGAATTGGTGAGATGAGCGGCTTTAGTTACATGGAGTACATTGTTCCAGGTTTGATCATGATGTCGGTGATCACCAACTCATACTCGAATGTTGCGTCTTCATTCTTTAGTGCAAAGCTACAGAAGAATATTGAAGAACTGCTGGTGGCACCGGTACCAAACTATGTGATTATTGCTGGCTATGTGATGGGCGGCGTGACTCGAGGTTTGTTGGTCGGTGCAATTGTTACTTGTGTGTCACTTTTGTTCGTTGATTTGCAAGTGGAGCACTGGGGCATTATTGTCGCGACTGTCTTCATGACGTCGGTGGTATTTGCTCTCGGTGGCCTGATCAATGCGGTTTACGCAAAAACATTTGATGATATTTCGATCATCCCTACGTTTGTATTGACTCCTCTAACTTACTTGGGAGGTGTCTTTTATTCGATTAGTCTTCTGCCTGAATTTTGGCAAGGCGTTTCTAAGATCAACCCAATCGTCTACATGGTGAATGCGTTCCGTTACGGCTTTTTAGGTGTCTCGGATGTAGGCATTATCACTTCATTTAGTGTACTTGCAGTGTTTGTTGTTGCACTGTATGCCATTGCGCATTATCTAGTAACCAAAGGGATTGGGCTAAGAAGCTAAGCCATTCTCATAAAGCAAAGAGCGGCGATTCACGCTGCTCTTTCGCATGCATAACAATACATACCCATACAATTTTTCGGTTTTTATCATGGTAGGTTTCAATCATTTGTAATAAATGAGTGATCCTATGAATATTGTCCCGCCGCCGCCTTTCTCCTATCAGTTACTTAAGCCCAAATATTGGTCTGTATGGCTGGCATTTGGATCTTTAGCGATTCTTGTTAATGTACTGCCATACGTAGTATTGCGAATCTTAGGTAGAAGCATCGGCTGTATTGCGATGCATGTAATGAAGCGCCGACACAAGATCGCTCTGCGTAATCTCCAGCTGTGTTTCCCTGATTTTACGGATTGGCAATGTAAGGACGTAGTACGAAAAAACTTTCAATATACTGGAATGGCGATCATCGAAACCGGTATCGCTTGGTTTTGGCCAGATTGGCGGATACGTCGGATAACCTCTATTGTTGGAAAAGATCGTTTACTCGCTGAGGAAAAGAATGGACGTGGTGTGTTGGTGGTGTGCAGTCACCATTTAAACTTGGAGATAACCGCTCGTATTTTTAGCCAGTTTGCCCAAGGTTATGGCGTTTATCGCCCAAATTCGAATCCTGCTTATGAGTTTATTCAACATCGAGGTCGAACTCGTTTTGGACATCAAATGATTGATCGAAAAGACGTGAAATCAATGCTCAAAGTTCTGAAGAATGGTCATCGACTTTGGTATTTGCCCGACCATGATTATGGCGTTAGCCATTCTGTTTTTGCGCCGTTTTTTGCTGTTGAACAAGCGGCGAGTACCGTCGGGTCTAGTGTTCTCATTGATGCAACAAAGTGCGCGGTTATATCTGGTGTTACAGTGAGTAAAAATCACCATTACACGCTGTACATTGGAAAAGACATTAGCGAGCGTTTCGAGAGACGTAATGCGGTTAAAGCGGCAAGCATCTTGAACCAAGAGCTTGAGAAAATGATAAAACGTGATATTCCAGCGTGGATGTGGCTGCACAAGCGGTTTAAAACTCGCCCTGAAGGGTTAGATTGCGTCTATACGTAGAGTATAAAAAAGGTCGACTAAGAGTCGACCTTTTTACTTTTATGACTCAGAGCTTACTCTGCGCTCTCTGAGTTTGTATTGTTAGATTCAGCTTCTTCCTTCGCTTCGACAACCATATCTACCGTTTGGTTATCGATAAGACGAGCTTTGCCTAGGAACGCAGACATCAGAATGACAGCTTGTGTCGTTTCTGGTGTGATCACTTGTAATGTACGAGCATCACGAATGAAGATCTCATCAGGGTGCAGACCTGCAGCTCGAAGTTGGTCGCTTGCATCTTCGATGATCGATGCGTAGTCATCGCGGCCACCGCGAATGGCACTGCTGATCCAACGCATTGTACGAGCAAGTACAGGCGCACGTTGACGCTCGTCCAGCGTAAGCAAGCCATTGCGTGAACTCATTGCTAAACCGTCCATTTCACGTACGGTTGGTACACCGATGATTTCAATGTCCATTGCTAGGTCATCAACCATCTTGCGGATAACAGCAAGTTGTTGGAAGTCCTTCTCGCCGAAGCACGCGACATCCGGTTGTACGATGTTAAACAGCTTATTCACTATCGTCGTCACGCCACGGAAATGACCTGGTCGAGACGCGCCTTCGAGAATTGTTGATAGGCCAGGGACATCGACGAAGGTTTGCTTATCCAGACCTTCAGGGTAGATAACTTCTGGTGTTGGCGTAAATACCACATCGACCCCTTCAGAGGTTAACTTGCTTAAGTCTTCCTCTAGCGTGCGTGGGTAATTATTTAAATCGTCTGCACGATCAAACTGCATCGGATTAACAAAGATGCTTACGACAACGATATCAGCGTATTCGCGTGCTTTACGCACTAAAGTTAAGTGGCCTTCGTGAAGGTTGCCCATGGTAGGGACAAACGCCACTTTACGACCTTCACGTTTAAAGGTTTTAAGGTGTTCACGAACTGCTGAGATTTCCGCAAAAGTTTGCATGCATTTATCCTCTAGGCAATGGTATGAGCGTCGTCTGGGAATACACCGTTGGCTACATCTTCAATGTATTTAGTAACGGCTTTGCGCATATCACCTGTTTCAGCAAGAAAGTTTTTGGAGAATTTCGGCATGTAGTTGGCAGAAATACCGAACATATCATGCATCACGAGAATTTGACCATCTGTTACGTTACCTGCACCAATACCGATAACAGGAACGTCAAGCACTTGCGTAATACGTTCAGCAAGCTCAGCTGGTACGCATTCTAGTAAGACGATTTGAGCGCCTGCTTCTTGCAGCGCTAATGCGTCTTTTACCATGCGGTCTGCTTTTTCTTGATCGCGACCTTGGATTTTGTAACCACCAAAAATATTAACAGCTTGAGGAGTTAAACCAAGATGAGCACAAACTGGAACTGATCGTTCAGTGAGCATTTTCACCGTGTCGACAAGCCAGTCACCACCTTCAATTTTTACCATATTGGCACCAGCACGCATCAGTTTAGCCGCATTTTCGCAAGCTTGCTCTGGGGTGGTGTAGCTCATGAATGGCATGTCTGCCATCAACAAACAATTTGGGCTACCAGCGCGTACGCAACGAGTATGGTAAGCGATATCATCGACCGTTACTGGCAGAGTATCGCTGTGACCTTGCAAAACCATACCTAGAGAATCACCAACAAGAAGTACTGGCATTTCTTGGCTTTCAAACAGTTGGGCAAAGCTCGCATCATAAGCGGTTGAAGTAGCAAATTTACGACCTTCTTGCTTCCACTTGATTAGGTCGTTGATGGTCATTTTTTTCATGGTTTTATCCTTACTAGGAGTTGGCTATGACTGCCAGATACTGAGGCCGTTTCTATCTACTTGTTCCAGTAGTTCAGAGACCTCGGTCCCATCAGGGAGTTGTAAACTTGGTGCAATTTCCGCAAGAGGGTAGAGTACGAATTCACGCTCTTTCATTCCATAATGAGGAACGATCAGCCTCTCGGAATTAATCACCTCATTGCCATAAAGCACAATGTCGAGGTCCAAGGTTCTTGGTCCCCAGCGTTCGTCTTTACGGACACGCCCTTGTTCTTGCTCTATAGCTTGTGTGCAATTGAGCAATTCAATAGGCGTCAAACTGGTGTTAATAGACACAACCGCATTGATGTAATCCGGTTGGTTTTGTGGCCCCATTGGCGTGCTGCTGTATAGCGAAGAAGCTTGAACAAACTCTGATTTAGGCAGCGTTTTTAATGCTTCAATCGCTTGCTTCGCTTGGCTGACAGGATCAGCCAAGTTACTGCCTACCGCAATGTACGCTGTAATCATGATTTGGGCTTACTCTTTTTCTTGCGATAAGTTTTACGGCGGCGCTGGCCTGTTTTCGGTGATTGACCGTCTAAGTCGGCAGCCATTGCTTGACGCATTTCTCGGCCTGCATTTTGAAAAGTTTCCCACCACTTGGCAAGCTTCTGAGTGTCACCACCTTCAATTTCACCGCGCATTTCAAGAAAATCAAAGCCAGCTCTAAATTTATTGAGCTCCATAAGACGGAATGCACGTTTACCGTTACGTCGTGGAAGACGAAGCTGTAACTGCCAAATCTCGCGAATGGTTGCGGTGTGGCGTCTTGGAATGGCAATTGTGCGAACTTGCTCGTCAAGAATGATGTTGCTCGCTTCCATAATGGCGTCGTAATGGCCTAAGTTGCGCTCTTCCATCAGTTCATCGGCTTTCGCACACAGTGGGTACCACAGCATTGCAGCAAACATAAATGCTGGATTGATGCGTTTCCCATCTTCGATGCGCATGTCGGTAGAATCTAGGACAAGATCCAACATCTGCTCAGTGTGAGAGGAGTAATCTTCTGTAAAGTGCGCTGCAATCGTCGGGAATAGTTGCTGGAATAGGTTGTACTCACGCAGTAGGTGGTAGGTTTCTAAGCCATGACCGGATTGCAATAATTTGAGTGACTCTTCAAAAAGACGCGCTGACGGAATGTCACCGAGCAACGGTGCCATGTGTTCGATTGGCGCTGCGGTGTCTTCTTCAATATCAAAGTCTAGTTTTACCGCGAAACGAACCGCACGCAGCATGCGCACAGGGTCTTCACGGTAGCGTGTTTCTGGATCACCAATCAGTCGAATTAGGCGATCTTCTAAATCTTCAATACCACGTGCGTAGTCGTGAATCGAGTAATCTGCGATGTTGTAGTACATCGAGTTAATCGTGAAATCACGGCGCTCAGCATCTTCATCGATGGTGCCGTAGACGTTGTCACGCAGCAGCATACCCTCTTTTGATTGCTGAGAAATGCTCTTATTCTTTTGCTCTTGGTGGTGACCACGGAATGTCGCAACCTCAATGATGTCTCGGCCAAACATAATATGAGCCAAGCGGAAGCGGCGACCAATCAAACGGCAGTTACGAAATAGCTGTTTGATCTGTTCCGGCGTTGCGTTGGTCGCAATGTCAAAATCTTTTGGTTTTTGTCCAAGCAGTAAGTCTCGAACCCCGCCACCCACAAGAAAAGCATCGAAACCAGCACCATTTAGGCGGTACAGTACCTTCAGCGCATTATCACTGATCTGCTTACGCGAAATGTTGTGCTCTTCACGAGTTATTACATTGAGAGCGAGCTCTGGAATTGTGGCAGGTTCGCTTGGTGTATAGTCGTTTGTATTCATGTGCATCTGGCAATAACTGGGTTTAATCCAATCTTGCTTTGGTTAGTTTTATACGCCTCTAGGGCCTAATTTGCGGCTAATGATAGCCTACACAATGCCATTTGAGAATCACGGTGTGATCTCTATCTCTGCTGGAAGCTGTTCCAAGCGCCAGTTTTCGCAGCCCCAACGAAGAATATCTTCTATGTTGGCCGCCCTTACGGTTTCAGGTATCTCGAAACCTAAAAATGTCATGGCGCGCAATAGAGTAGGTTTTGGTGTATCTATATCAATAGCCGTCGCGTGATTTTGTTTCGACAATTTATTGCCGTTGTTGTCCATCGCCAATGGTAAATGCAAGTAGCTAACTTCAGGCTGACCAAGTATTTGGTACAGGCTAATTTGACGCCCTGTCGGCTCGATTAAGTCTGCACCTCGCACGACTTCTGTGACGCCTTGGTCGATGTCGTCCAATACTACCGCAAGATTATAAGCAAATAATCCATCTCGACGTTTAATAATGAAATCTTCATTAACGAGTTGCTCTGGAATAGTAATGGTTCCCCGCTTTTGGTCGAGGAAATGAGCGACAGGCTTGGTCATTTTTAGGCGAATCGCGCCGTCTTTCAAGTTTTTATCGCGGCAAGTGCCAGGATAAAAACCGCCATGCTCTTTAATTTGCTTACGAGTACATTGGCAATAATAGGCTTCCCCATTTTCGAGCCATTTGTTTATTTGAGCTTGGTAAAGGTCGTGACGTTCGCTCTGGTATACCACTTCTCCATCCCAATGCAGCTGATAGGCCTTGAGTGCCTCTAGGATAAGTTGCGCTGCACCTGGCATTTCTCTTGGTGGGTCTAAGTCCTCAATACGTACTAACCAAGCTCCGTTTTGTGCTTTCGCTTGAAAATAACTGCCAAGAGCGGCAATCAGTGAACCAAAATGCAGTGGACCAGAAGGAGATGGGGCGAATCGACCTACATAGCGTGTCATGCGTGTATCTCGAATTTAGTAAACAAATAGGGTGCGAAGATAGCCAAAACAAAAAGGGAGCCTGAGCTCCCTTCAACAATCATAATGCTGGGTGATTAACCTTGCATTTGCTTCTCTTTGATTTCTGCAAGTGTTTTACAGTCAATACAAAGGTCAGCGGTTGGACGTGCTTCAAGACGGCGAACGCCAATCTCTACGCCACAAGACTCACAGAAGCCAAAATCGTCTTCTTTGATTTTATCCAAAGTCTTTTCAATCTTCTTGATCAAACGGCGTTCGCGGTCACGGTTACGCAGTTCTAGGCTGAACTCTTCCTCTTGAGAGGCGCGGTCAACTGGATCTGGGAAGTTTGCTGCTTCGTCCTGCATGTGGTGAACAGTACGATCCACTTCAGCTCTTAGCTGGTCGCGCCAAGCTGTTAAGATTTTCGTAAAGTGTTCAACCTGCTCTGGTGACATGTACTCTTCACCAGGTTTTTCCTGATATGGCTCCACGCCGGCAATGGCTAGGATGCCTATCGTTTTCTTCTTTGATTCTGGCATACAGCATCTCCTACTTACACCTAGTCAACTGCTACGCAGTCAATTTAAGGCGGGTATCTATAGCAAAAAGAGGCGGTGCAAGCAAATACTGAATCGCAAAGTTATCGTCAATGTGAAGACGACATCATTTTTTCTCTTAATTGATAAAATCAATAGCGGAAATCAGCTTCATTCCAGTATCGCTCAGTTCAGCTTTGTAGCAGAGAACTTCCACTCCAGCGTCTTGTGCTTGTTTGAGTAATAGTGAATATTTCGCGTCTATATGGTGCGCCGCGGATACTTTTTCAATACCTGAATGTAAAACAGTGAATAAAAGTATGGCTCTACTTCCATTTTGTGCCATTTCTGTGAGCTCTCTCAGGTGTTTTTGTCCCCGAGTCGTGACCGCATCTGGGAAGTATCCTTGTCCAGTAGAGTCGGTCTCATCAAGAAGAGTGACGCTTTTCACTTCTATATAGCACTTTGGCTTGTCGTCTGCGCTGAGCAAGATATCAATTCGGCTATTTTCATTGCCGTATTTCACCTCAGTTTGAAGTGTGTCATAACCATAAAGCTCTGAAATGACATTATTTTCAATAGCCTCTACGGCTAATTGATTGGCACGCGCGGTGTTGATACAAATACGGTGGCCTTGTTCGGTCTCACTCAACTCCCAACTATTGGGGTATTTTCGTTTCGGGTTGTCGGAAGTAGAAAACCAAACTTTGTTTCCGGGCGTTGCACAACCCGTCATTGCACCTGTATTTGCGCAGTGGATTGTACGGATTTCACCAGTATCGAGCTCGATATCGGCAAGAAAGCGTTTATAACGTTTGAGTAGAGTGGCGGACTCTAAAGCGGGTGTGAAATGCATTTGCTTATTTAGACAAAAAATTTTTTATGTACAATGTTGCCACCATTACACCATAAGGTATTTCCTTTGTCACAATTGCCGATTGAAGCCGTGATGCCTGAGTTGCTGACGGCGGTCAAAAATCAACATCAAGTGATCTTAAAAGCGGCGCCTGGTGCCGGTAAGTCGACTTACTTCCCTTTGCAGTTACTCTTAAATCATTCGGTTGCTGGAAAAATCATCATGCTTGAGCCAAGACGACTCGCGGCGCGTAACATTGCCCGTTATCTTGCTGAGCAATTGGGAGAACAAGTTGGTCAACGCGTGGGTTATCGAGTTCGTGGCGAGGCAAAGGTAAGTTCTGCAACGCAGCTGGAGATCGTGACCGAAGGGATCATGACCAGGATGATCCAAACTGACCCTGAACTGGATGGGGTTGATCTACTGATCTTTGATGAGTTTCATGAACGCAGCATTCATGCCGATACCGCTTTGGCATTCAGTTTAGAAGTTCAAGAGGCATTGCGAGACGATCTCAAGCTGGTGGTAATGTCGGCAACGCTTGACCAACAAGCATTACAATCGTTGTTGCCGGAAGCCAGTTACATTGAATCTGAAGGGCGGAGCTTTGATGTGGCAATGCGCTACCAGCCGTTAGGTGTGAACGAGCATTTACCTACGAGTATGGCAAAAACAATAGAAAGTCTTATGAACAAAGAGTCTGGATCTTTGTTAGCTTTCCTACCGGGTGTTGGTGCCATAAAACAAGTTGAAGAGCGGTTGTCTCATTTAGCGGATGATATCGACGTATGCCCACTTTATGGTCAACTGAGTTTTGCAGATCAACAAAAAGCGATTACGCCAGCAGAACAAGGTAAGCGTAAAGTCGTTCTAGCGACCAACATTGCAGAAACTTCACTAACGATTGAAGGCATTCGCCTCGTCGTTGATTCTGGGTTAGAGCGTGTTGCCCGCTTTGATTTGAAAAACGGTTTAACACGCTTAGAGCAAACACGCATTGCACAGTCTTCAGCGATTCAGCGTGCAGGACGAGCGGGACGAATAGAAGAGGGCATTTGTGTTCGTCTTTATTCTGAAAGCCAGTTCAAGCAGCAACCGCTAGTTCCCCAACCCGAAATTTTGCATTCCGATTTGGCTAGTTTAGTTATGGAGCTTGCCTTTTGGGGAGCGAGTGATATCCACGATCTAAAGTGGCTTGATGTTCCCGCTAATGCGTCATTGGAACAAGCGAAGCAGCTATTGGTGTCATTGGGACTACTGACGGAAAAAGGGCAATTAACGTCCGAAGGAAAACAGGCGCATGAACTAGGCGTTGAGCCTCGTGCGGCTGCGATGCTAATTAAAGCGCAATCTTACAGTGATAAGATGTTAAATGCTGCTTTGGCGGCGGTCGCACTGATTGAAGAGCCAGAGAGAAATGTTACCAATATCGCTTATAGCTTGCATCGTTGGCTTGTTGGTACTCATCCAAAAAAGTCGATGTTGTTCAAGCGTGCTCAATCTCTGGCGTACAAATTGGATACGGTATTTGACCTGAAAGGCGTGGATGAAGATGCATTACCGCTGGTGTTAAGTTTGGCATTTCCAGATCGCATTGCGCAGCAGCGCACAAATCAATTTGGGCGATTTACTTTGGCTAATGGTCATGGTGCAGAATGTCATCAGGAAGACATGCTAGGTGGCTGTGAGTATTTGGTTGTCGTTGACTTAATGCGTTCTCATTCTAACTCAAGTCAAATTCATTCGGCATGTGAATTGGATGTCAATATATTGCGAACGACCTTTGATACGCTATTTTCGTCTGAAGAAGTAGTGGACTGGGATGAAAAAAGAGGCCGTCTAATAGCTGAGCGACAAACAAAACTCGGTCTGCTGGTCGTTGAACGCGAGCCGTTGCCAAGCCCTGGCAAAGAAAAAATGACACAAGCTTTACTCACGTATGTCCGCCGCCAGGGCTTACAGAGTCTAAACTGGACACCGGCAGCGGAGAGCTTGTTGGCTCGGATTCGTTGTGCGGTGGAATGGTTACCTGAGCAGTCATGGCCAATGTTTGATGAAGCCAGTTTGCTGGATTCATTAGAGGAGTGGTTAGAACCATACATGACGTCTGTCAGTTCGGTTAAAGACCTGAGCAAGATCAACTTGGTCGAAGCGCTTAATGCTCGATTAGGTTGGCCACTCAATCAACAACTGGATGAATGGTTACCTGAGCATTACCAACTGCCCACAGGTTCAAAGAAGCGTATCCGTTACCAATATGGCCATGAGCCGATATTATCGGTGCGTATGCAAGAAGTATTTGGGGAGAGTGGTTCCCCAACGGTGGCTCTTGGCCGCAAGCGTTTGGTGCTTGAACTGCTTTCACCGGCACAACGTCCATTGCAAGTAACGTCGGACTTGGCGGCTTTCTGGAACGGAAGCTACAAAGACGTTCAAAAAGAGATGAAAGGGCGCTACCCAAAACACGTTTGGCCAGATGATCCTGCCAATCATGTAGCAACAACGAAAACAAAAAGACAATTGAATAATGACTGACAGCAAGAAGCCTAGCGCGAAAAAAGCGCCAGCGAAGAAAAGTACAACCAATAAAGGAACCGCAAAACAGACTCGACGTACGCCGAGTAAAAAACCGACTAACGAGAAACGTTCGTGGTTGAAAGTTCTGTGGTCGTTTAGCTGGAAAGCTGGCGTTGCACTTGCCGCTGTTTTGCTGTTTGTTGGGATTTACTTAGATAGTGTGGTGAAAGAACGCTTTGAAGGTCAGCTGTTTGAGCTGCCTACGGTGGTTTATGCCCGTATCTTGAATCTAAGCCCTGGTGAGAATATCACCATCCAAGAACTGCGCAACGAGTTAGATGTGTTGAATTACCGTAAAGTGAGTCAACCTCGTTACCCAGGCGAATATTCCTCTTCTTCCACTCGGATTGAATTGATTCGTCGTCCATTCGAGTTTGCCGATGGTCCCGAGCCAGATCGTCACATTATGCTGCATTTCTCTGATTCCGGCTTGCAACGTATTCAGTCTTTAGAATCTCGAGGAGACCTTGGTTACTTGCGCCTAGAACCGAAGATGTTGGGCATGCTGGAAAAAGACCGTGATGAACAGCGCCTTTTCTTACGTCGTGATCAGTTCCCTGAAATTTTGGTGGATGCACTGCTTGCGACCGAAGACCGGGATTTTTATCAACATGACGGGGTGTCACCGCTCGCGATTGCACGTGCATTGGTTGCGAACATTAAGGCGGGTCGTACTGTTCAAGGTGGTAGTACGCTGACTCAGCAATTGGCAAAAAACCTGTTTTTGACTCGTGATAAAACACTGTGGCGTAAAGTTCGAGAAGCGTATATCGCGCTAATTTTGGATTACCGTTACAGCAAAGATCGTATCTTAGAAGCCTACCTAAACGAAGTGTACCTAGGTCAAAGTGGAGGTGAAGCGATCCACGGGTTTGGCTTGGCGTCGCGTTACTATTTTGGGCAGCCAATCCAAGAGTTGCGAATCGATCAACTGGCGATGTTAGTTGGGATGGTAAAAGGACCGTCTTACTACAACCCAATTCGTTACCCTGAGAGAACGAAAGAGCGTCGTGATCTCGTTCTGCGCCTGTTAATGCAGCAAAACATGTTGACTTCAGAGCAGTATGAACAAGCTGTAAGTCGTCCACTCGATACGCAAAGCAAGCCACGTATTGCGAGCCGTCAGCCAGCTTATTTCCAACAATTGAGCATTGAATTAAAAGAAAAAGTTGGGGAGCGATTTAAAGCAGAGACCGGACTGCGCGTATTTACGTCTCTGGACCCAGTATCGCAAAGCAAAATGGAACAAGCTATCGCGAAAAAGATCCCCGAACTAGCTAAACGGGGTGGTAAAGAGTTAGAAGCCGCTGCTGTGGCCGTTGATCGCCATAGTGGTGAAATCCGTGCGATGGTTGGTGGTAAACGTGTCGGTTATGAAGGCTTTAACCGCGCGCTCAATGCCAGTCGTCCAATTGGTTCTTTAGTGAAACCAGCGATTTACTTAACGGCTCTAGAACAACCGGATAAATACAACCTAGGCACGACGCTACACGACACGCCGTTAAGTCTGAAGAGCAGTAAAGGTAACGTGTGGACGCCGCGCAACTACGATAGAAAATATCGTGGTGATGTGCCACTTTACATTGCTTTAGCGAAATCACTTAACGTACCAACCGTGCGCTTAGGTATGGCACTTGGCATTCCTGAAGTCTCCAATACTTTAGAGCGTTTGGGCGTGAACAAAGACGAAATTCGCCCAGTGCCTTCGATGTTTTTGGGTTCGTTTTCTTTGACGCCATTCGAAGTCGCACAGATGTATCAGACTCTGACGAATTCAGGTAAGCGTGCAAAACTGACCGCTCTGCGCTCAGTCATGGATATGGAAGGTAATGTGCTGTATCAATCCTTGCCTCGTTCATCAAGAGCCGTGGATGAACAAGCAGCATGGCTAACGACCTACGCGATGAAACAAGGGGTTGCTCAAGGCACTGGCCGCTTCTTACAAAGCCAGTTTGGTTGGGCTGCATTGGCAGGAAAAACGGGTACCAGTAATGATAACCGCGATAGTTGGTTTGTCGGTGTTGATGGTCGTGAGGTGACGACAATTTGGCTAGGCCGCGACGATAATAAACCCGTGAATCTAACGGGGTCGAGTGGTGCATTACGAGTATACGCAGAGTACTTGAAGCAGCGTATTCCTGAGCGTTTAGAGCTCCCATGGCCAAGAGAAATCACCACATTAGGGTTCAAGCCTACATCTGATGGAGGTTTAGAAATGAACTGCCGTAGTGATTACAAACTGCCGGTTTGGGATAAAACCGGTCAGATAAAGCAACAGTGTGAGAAGAAATCAAACTGGTTAAATAGCATATTTGATTGGTAGCATCGCCAAATCAACAACATTAGCTTGTTTATCTGATTAATTCTTAGTACATATTAGGGCGTGTTAGTACAGTACTGCTAGCACGCCCTACTTGATCAGATATTCAATAAAGGAAGAAGTGAATGTTCAAAAAGCTGTTATCAAGCCCATCGGTTCGCAACTTTGCGCTTTGGCTTAGTACCTTTTTGATGATCACTCCTTCTGTTTCCCTCGCAAACTCTCTAACAAAAACGGATGACTTGGAACCTCGACCAAAGGTGGCGGTTGTGCTCGCTGGTGGCGGAGCGAAAGGGGCGGCACACATTGGAGTTTTAAAAGCATTGGAAGAAATGCAGATTCCTGTGGATATTGTGACCGGTACCAGTATGGGCGCCTATGTGGGTGGGCTTTATGCCACGGGGATGAGTGCTGATGAAATCGAGAGTTTTATCTACACCGTCGATTGGGGCAGCGGTTATCGAGATCGTGTTGACCGTAGCCAACGTAGAGTTCGTGACAAAGAGTATGAAGACCGCTATCAAATTAATACCGACCTCGGCTTAAGATTCGGTGAGGTACGAGCACCAACGGGTGTGGTGCAAGGCCAGAACATGTTGCGAGTATTGCGTGAGACTACAGGGAACTTAGGGCGATTCGATTCTTTTGATGATCTTGCCATTCCCTATCGTTCTGTTGCGACAGATATTCTTGCCCTAGAAGAAGTCGTACTGGGCAATGGTTACCTTGTTGATGCAATGATGGCTAGCATGTCTGTACCAGGAGCGCTTCCTCCTTATAAGCTCAATGGCCATATGCTTGTTGATGGCGGCGTCGTCAATAACATGCCTGTCGATGTGGCTCGCGCCATGGGGGCTGATGTCGTTATTGCCGTCGATATTAGCACCGATTACAAAACCGAAGATGAATTTACGGGGCTGTTTACTGTCGCGGACCAACTCTCTAACTATCTCGTTCGTCGTAGTACACAACAGCAAGTGGACGAGCTTGAACCTCAAGATATCTATATTCGTCCCAATGTGGGCACCATGGAAACCGTCGAGTTCGACAAAATGCCTTGGGCTTTTCAAGCTGGGTACGATATTACCAAGCAATTAAAAGACAAGCTGAAAGAGTTACGCTTGTCCAACGCGGACTATCAAAAATACATCGATCGCAAACAAGAAGTTCGTAAAACTTTGATTTATGGCGATCAGCGTGTGGTTGATGACATAGTGATTGTTAATAACACGCACTACAGCGATGTGTTGTTGACGAATCGTATTGAATTAGAAACCGGACGTCGTATTTCAACGGCCGAAATTGAGAAAGCCGTTGAAAACCTCTACGCGTTAGATCGGTTCGAGCTCATCACTTATCACTTTGAAGAGGTGGATGGTGAGACATTGTTGGTTTTTGATGTTAACGAGAAGTCGTGGGGGCCTAATTATCTCAACTTCCGATTTTTTCTTGAAGATGACTTCGATACAGATAGCCAGTACGGCATAGGAATATCGACCAACTTTACCAACTTGAACTCTCATGGCGCGGAGTTGGCGTTCAACGTAGAAATGGGCACGGATAAGCTGATTGAAGCTGAGTTGTATTCCCCTGTTTTATCTAGCCAAGAACTTTTTGTATCGGGGCGAATTTCCTATGGTAGTGAGAGCCGAAACTTACCTTTAACAGAGCCTCAAGCTCCAGATTTAGAGTCAGTAAATGACTTTTTTCCGGTCACTTACGATGATTTTACAACAGAGTTAGCGATAGGTATCCAACCCACATTGTGGCAAGAACTTCGATTTGGCGCTCGCTACTCTACCGGAGATATTGAGCTTTCTACTTTGGCTTCTGCTGGTAAATTGGATTTTGAACGTCGTGGCCTGTTTGCGAACTATCGCCTAGATACACTTGATGATTTCGCATTTCCGACTCGCGGGCTTTTAGTCGATCTCGAATATTTAGTGTCTCATGATCAAAGTCCTCAGGGCGTTAGCCTTTTAGAAACTGACAAAATTATTGAAGATACCGTGTATGAAATCTCTGCACGATTTAAAGGTGCAGTGAGTCATCAGCGTCATACTTTAGTCGGACATGCTGAATATAGTTTTGTAGAGAGTAAAAACTCATCTTTACCGCTTGATCCCAGAGAGTTGGGCGGCTTCTTAAGCCTATCGGGAATCCCAAGAAATAGCCTGATCGGACAGAACTTATTTTTCAGCAGTTTGGTGTACCGATATAAGTGGTTTGATAATGATTTCGGATTGTTTGAAGCTCCAGTCTACTTGGGCGCATCGGTCGAATATGGCGGTGTTTGGTCTGATAATGATCTGAAACTAAACGAAGCGCCGCTTTACAATGCTGGCTCAATCTTCTTTGGTGTTGACTCACCAATAGGACCAATAATGTTGGCATACGGTCGTACCGAGCAAGATTTGGATGCTGTGTATTTGATCGTAGGAACATCGTTTAATTAATCGGGTATGAGAAAGCAAAAACTTGGCATATTTGGTCAAAATTAGCAGAACTTTAGTCGTAAGTTGCTATGTTGGTCAAAATGATAAGATTTTAATTTAAGGTTAAATTTGCTATTATTTTGCCCACAGTTTGGCCTCTACGGCGCTGTTTCTCAATCATAATTGAATGAAAACAAGGGCAATGGAGAGCCAAGTTTCCAAGGATGTTCACTCCTTTACTTTAACAATAGTAATAATAGAGGAGGAACCGCAATGAGAGGAAAAAGTCGTGCTTGAAGCCTACCGTAAACACGTCGAAGAGCGTGCTGCTGAAGGAGTTGTTCCTAAACCGCTAGACGCAGAACAAGTTGCTGGACTTGTAGAACTTCTGAAAAATCCCCCGCAAGGTGAAGAAGAAGTCATTCTTGACCTACTTGAAAACCGTATCCCTCCAGGTGTTGATGAAGCTGCTTATGTAAAAGCGGGTTTCCTAACAGCAGTAGCAAAAGGTGAAGTTAAATCACCATTAGTGAGTCGTGAAAAAGCGGCTGAACTGCTAGGCACTATGCAAGGTGGTTACAACATCGAACCGCTAGTTGAGCTATTGGATGATGAAGCACTGGCAGAGATCGCAGTAAAAGCGCTGTCTCATACGCTGCTGATGTTTGATGCTTTCTATGACGTAGAAGAGAAAGCGAAAGCAGGCAATGCGCATGCACAGAAAGTACTTCAATCATGGGCTGATGCTGAGTGGTTCCTTTCTAAGCCTAAGCTTGAAGAAAAAGTCACTCTAACCGTATTTAAAGTAACAGGTGAAACGAACACGGATGACCTTTCACCTGCACCTGACGCTTGGTCTCGCCCTGATATCCCAGTACACGCACTGGCGATGCTTAAAAACGAGCGTGAAGGAATAAACCCTGATCAACCGGGTACTATTGGCCCGATCAAGCAAATTGAAGAGTTAAAAGACAAAGGCCATCAATTGGTTTACGTTGGTGATGTTGTTGGTACTGGCTCTTCACGTAAATCTGCAACCAACTCAGTGCTTTGGTTTATGGGTGATGATATCCCTTACGTTCCAAACAAACGAGCTGGTGGGTATGTGCTTGGTGGCAAAATTGCCCCTATCTTCTTTAACACAATGGAAGATGCTGGCGCACTACCAATCGAAGTTGACGTAACTAAGCTCAACATGGGCGATGTTATCGATGTTTACCCATATGAAGGTAAAGTTTGCAACCACGAAACTGGTGAGGTTCTAGCTGAGTTTTCGCTAAAAACAGAAGTACTGATTGATGAAGTTCGTGCTGGTGGTCGTATCCCATTGATCATCGGTCGTGGTTTGACAGACAAAGCGCGTCAATCGCTAGGTCTTGAGCCTTCGGACGTATTCCGCAAACCAGGTGAAATCGCAGATTCTGGCAAGGGTTACACGCTTGCACAGAAAATGGTTGGTAAAGCATGTGGCGTAGAAGGCATCCGTCCTGGAACCTACTGTGAGCCGAAAATGACGACAGTAGGTTCGCAAGATACTACTGGCCCTATGACTCGTGATGAACTTAAAGACTTGGCGTGTCTCGGCTTCTCTGCTGATCTTGTCATGCAGTCTTTCTGTCACACATCGGCTTATCCAAAACCAGTAGACGTTAACACTCACCATACACTTCCGGACTTTATTATGAACCGCGGTGGTGTATCTCTTCGTCCTGGTGACGGTATTATCCACTCATGGCTAAACCGTATGCTACTACCGGATACTGTCGGTACGGGTGGTGACTCACATACTCGTTTCCCTCTGGGTATTTCATTCCCAGCCGGCTCGGGCTTGGTTGCCTTTGCAGCTGCGACAGGCGTTATGCCGCTAGACATGCCAGAGTCAATCTTGGTTCGTTTTAAAGGTGAGATGCAACCGGGTATTACACTGCGTGATCTTGTTCATGCCATCCCTTACTACGCGATTCAGCAAGGTCTACTAACGGTAGAAAAAGCGGGTAAGATCAACGAATTTTCTGGCCGTATCCTTGAGATTGAAGGCTTAGAAACGCTAACGGTTGAGCAAGCATTTGAGCTTTCTGATGCATCTGCAGAGCGTTCGGCGGCAGGTTGTACTGTGAAATTGTCTCAAGAGTCGATCGAAGAGTACTTAAACTCTAACATCGTGATGCTGAAGTGGATGATCTCTGAAGGCTACGGTGATCGCCGTACTATCGAGCGCCGTATTACTGCAATGCAAGAGTGGCTAGCAAACCCTGAGCTGATGCAAGCAGATAAAGACGCTGAATACGCACATGTGATTGAAATCGATATGGCTGAAATCAATGAGCCAGTACTATGTGCACCGAATGACCCAGATGACGCTCGTTTGTTGTCTGAAGTACAAGGCACAGCGATTGATGAAGTGTTCATCGGTTCTTGTATGACGAACATCGGTCACTTCCGCGCAGCAGGTAAATTGCTTGATAAGTTCAATGGCCAGTTAGCGACGCGCCTTTGGGTAGCGCCACCAACAAAGATGGATAAAGACCAACTGATTGAAGAAGGCTACTACGGTATCTTCGGACGTGCAGGGGTGCGTATTGAAACGCCAGGGTGTTCACTTTGTATGGGTAACCAAGCGCGTGTTGCAGATAAATCAACAGTAATGTCGACTTCAACGCGTAACTTCCCGAACCGTCTGGGTACTGGTGCGAATGTTTACCTATCGTCAGCTGAGCTAGCTGCAGTAGGTGCAATCCTAGGTAAGATTCCAACCAAAGAAGAATACCTAGAATACGCGAAGCAAATCGACGCTACGGCAACGGATACATACCGCTACTTGAACTTCCATAAAATGGATCAATACACCAAGAAAGCGGACGAAGTGATCTTCCAAGAACCGGCATAATCAGAAATGCACAATTCGAAAGCACCTCATATGAGGTGCTTTTTTTATGGGAGCAATTCGCTATACTCGCACCAAATTGATACGAAATAGGCAATCTCGGTGGAATTTGAATTCATTCGTAACACGTTGATGGGCGAGTACTACGTAAAATGTAGCATGGGACATGAGATTGTAGGGCGCTGGTTGCAAGAAGAAATTGGCAAAGATCCGATGAAGATTGCACAGGTTGAAAAGCTAATTGAGCGGTCATTTTCAGCGCCTTCTCAGGAGCATAACCTAACAGGCACGGAAATTAGCTTGATGATTCAGGGCGACGAAGTTCTTGTACAAGAAAACGCATTAGCCCATGAATATGATGTCGAGATGGAAAGTGAGTTCGACTTCTACAATGCAGAAAGTACAGCAAGTTGTGGGATAGAGGATTTCATGGCACTTATCGAACAGTGGAAAGACTTTTTGAACATTTAATGCACAGTTTTGGGTAACTTCTCTGCCGTTGCTTTAAATTTGTGAAAAGGGCGCACCGATATGGTGCGCCCTTTTTGTTTATAGATATGTAAATTGAGGTTAGTTTTTATTATTCAATAACTTAAAAACTTGGCACGTAGATTGGATTATAAGAAGTGTTTCAGGATGAAAGCTTCGGAGATAACTCAATGAAAATAATCAATGCCATTATTAAGCCGTTTAAATTAGACGATGTACGAGAAGCATTGGCTGATGTCGGTATCGAAGGGATGACAGTATCAGAAGTTAAAGGGTTCGGTCGTCAAAAAGGTCACACGGAATTGTATCGCGGTGCAGAGTATCAAGTCGATTTTCTACCAAAGGTGAAAATTGAAATCGCGACTCACGCAGACAATGTAGATCGCGTTGTTGAAGCAATTACAAAAGCTGCGCAAACCGGAAAAATCGGCGACGGTAAAATTTTTGTTTACGATCTGAACCAAGCGGTGCGTATCCGAACTGGCGAAATGGACGCAGAAGCACTTTAAGAATTCAAAGGATTGGAGATACTTATTATGGAATTAACAACAACAGTAACCGAGTTACGTTACGCACTTGACACCTTTTTCTTCCTCATTTCCGGTGCGTTGGTAATGTGGATGGCAGCAGGTTTTGCGATGCTAGAGGCTGGCCTTGTGCGCTCTAAAAACACAACAGAAATTCTTACGAAGAACATCTGTTTGTACGCCATCGCATGTACGATGTTTCTGATTGTCGGTTATAACATCATGTATGTCGATAATGGAGAAGGAGGCTGGTTACCTTCATTTGGTACGCTAATTGGTACTCAAGGTGAAGGGGCCGACCACTCTTTAGAGTCTGACTTCTTCTTCCAAGTTGTCTTCGTTGCAACTGCCATGTCCGTCGTTTCTGGTGCGGTAGCTGAGCGCATGAAGCTTTGGTCTTTCTTGATTTTCTCTGCGATTTTAACTGCGTTTATCTATCCAATGGAAGGTTACTGGACATGGGGTGGAGGCTTCCTAGCAGAAGCTGGATTTAGTGACTTTGCGGGTTCTGGTATCGTACATATGGCAGGTGCTTCTGCTGCTCTTGCTGGTGTGTTACTGCTTGGCGCGCGTAAGGGTAAGTACGGTAAAAATGGTGAAATCTATCCGATTCCAGGTTCTAACATGCCTTTGGCAACGTTGGGTACTTTTATCCTTTGGTTTGGCTGGTTTGGATTTAACGGTGGCTCTCAGTTGATGGTTTCAGATTTTGAGAATGCTACAGCGGTAGGTCAGATCTTTCTAAACACTAACGCAGCAGCGGCTGCCGGTGCAATTGCGGCGCTATTCGTTTGTAAAACTACTTGGGGTAAAGCCGATTTAACGATGATTCTCAATGGCGCGCTAGCTGGCTTGGTTGCCATCACTGCAGACCCTCTATCGCCATCACCACTGTACGCGGTTGCGATTGGTGCGGTGTCGGGTGCACTAGTAGTATTCAGTATCATTGCTCTAGATAAACTTAAAATTGACGATCCAGTAGGTGCTATCTCAGTTCACGGTGTGTGTGGTTTCTTCGGCCTAATGGTAGTGCCACTGAGCAACGGTGATGCAACGTTTGGTGCACAGCTTTTAGGTGCCGTAGTTATCTTTGCTTGGGTATTTGGTGCCAGCCTAGTTGTGTGGGCAATCTTGAAAGCAACCGTTGGGATTCGCGTTACAGAAGATGAAGAAATGGAAGGTATGGACATGCATGATTGTGGTGTTGGTGCTTACCCAGAGTTTGTTACGGTGAAATAATCATTAGCTTGTAATAAATGGTTACACACTTAACACAATAAAACCTGCTCCGATGAGCAGGTTTTTTAATATTCGTCATTGTCTTCTTATTGAACATACATATAATAACGCAACTGATAAACGTTATCATTAGCATGGTAAAGGATTAAACAATGAAAAAACTGCTAACTCTTTCAGCACTAACTTGCGCTACTCTAGCTCCAACAGCAATGGCTGCTGAAGAAGTGAACGTCTACTCTTACCGTCAACCTTTCCTAGTTGAACCTATGTTCAATGAGTTCACTAAAGAAACTGGCATCAAAGTAAACGTAAAATTTGCTAAAAAAGGCTTAGCAGAAAAGCTAGCTCAAGAAGGTGAGTACAGCCCTGCTGACGTTATTCTTACGACAGACATCAGCCGTCTAGCTGAACTGACAAACAAAGGTTTAGTTCAGAAAGTCGATAGCAAAATCATTGAAGAAAACGTACCTGCTCAATACCAAGATAAAGAGAATGAGTGGTTTGCTCTAACTCTACGTTCTCGTAGCGTTTATTCATCACGTGATCGCGTAGGTAAACTAGGCGCAGATTTCAACTACGCAGACTTAGCTAAGCCAGAGTTCAAAGGTAAAATTTGTACTCGTAGCGGTAAGCACCCGTACAACGTTTCTCTAGTTTCAGCAATGATTGCTCACAATGGCGAAGCAGAAACCAAAGAGTGGTTGGAAGGCGTGAAAGCAAACCTTGCTCGCAAACCACAAGGCAACGACCGTGCACAAGTTAAAGCGATCAAAGAAGGCCTATGTGATGTTTCTCTGGGTAACAGCTACTACCTAGGTAAAATGGTTAACGACAAAGAGCAAAAAGCTTGGGCTGATGCAGTTTACATCAACTTCCCTAACCAAGAGACTACAGGCACTCACGTGAATATCTCTGGTATGGCGATGGCTAAGTACTCTCCAAACAAAGACAATGCTGTGAAGCTAATGGAATTCCTAACGGGTGACAAAGCGCAGCAAATGTACGCAGAAGTTAACTACGAGTACCCAGTTAAAGAAGGCGTGAAGCGTTCTGAGCTTGTGGAATCTTGGGGTGACTTTAAAGCAGACAAGCTTTCTCTAGACGATATTGCAGCCAACCACGAAGCGGCAATTAAGCTATTAGATGAAGTGAAATTTGACCTTTAATTCCTTGTGGGGGTATAACAGTACCCCCATTTGATTAAAGGATATGAGATGTATTTGCAACAGCATTTGTATTTCATACAGCCTTGCAGTAATTAGGCGATGAAAGATAAACACTCTTTATGGAAAACCAGTAGTGGGGTAATAACTCTGCTACTGGTTTTGCCGATCTTAGCGATCTTCTACACCGCAATTGGTGAAACGGATGATTTGTTTGCTCATTTAATGGCAACGGTCATGCCGACTTATATTTTTAACACGGTTGCGCTAACTGTTGGCGTAATGGTGCTGTCCTTAATTCTTGGTATTCCAAGCGCTTGGATAATGGCCATGTGTAAACTGCCGACCGAAAAATGGTTGCAGTGGGCATTGGTGCTACCTCTTGCAATGCCAGGTTATATCATTGGTTATATTTTTACTGATTGGTTTGATTTTGCAGGCCCGATTCAGATCTTTTTGCGTGATGTAACCGGATGGCGACCTGGCGAGTATTGGTTCCCTGACATTCGTACGTTGCCTGGTGCGACCTTTGTGTTGGCTTTGGTGTTGTATCCTTACGTGTATTTATTGTGCCGGGCTGCGTTTATGGAGCAAAATGTCTCTTTATTGCAAAGCGCGCGTTTGCTCAAGTGCTCTCCATGGGAAAGTTTTTGGCGCATCTCGATGCCGTTAGTAAGACCCTCTATCGCAGTGGGTTTATCATTGGTCGCGATGGAGACCATTGGTGACTTTGGTACGGTAAGTTACTTCGCGGTGAATACGTTAACCACAGCGGTCTACGATACTTGGTTGGGGTACTCTAATCTTAATGCGGCAGCCAAGATTTCTGCCATGATGCTCGTCATTGTAGTACTGCTTCTTAGTGCCGAACGATACAGCCGCCGTAAACAAAAGCTTTTTCAAAGCCAATTTAACAGTCACGAAGATTTTCGTTACGAGTTGACGGGCTGGAAAAAGTGGACCGCACTAGTTTGGTGCTGGGGCTTGGTTTCGGTCGCGTTTATTTTGCCGCTACTACAGCTGATTGATTATGCGATCACTTATTTTGTGCAGAGTTGGACCTCAGAGTTTCGTGAATACGCATGGAATAGCTTAGTTGTGTCTGTTATTGCTGCGATTATTGGTGTTGCTGTCGCACTGATCGTTAACTTTACCCATCGAGTCAATGGTAAACGAGAAAGCTTGGCATTTATGCGTCTTTCTTCTATGGGCTATGCAGTACCAGGAACGGTACTAGCCATCGGTGTGATGGTCGCTGTGCTGTTTATGGATCATCGTGTCAACGACGTTGCTAAAGCCATGGAGTGGGGAAGGCCGGGACTTATCTTTTCTGGTTCCATGTTCGCACTAGTATTTGCCATGGTTGTGCGCTTTTCCGCGGTAGCGATTGGTAGTATCGAAAGTAATTTAAATAAAATTTCTCCGTCGTTAGATATGGCATCGCGCACTATGGGTTGTAAGCCCAATGCCATGCTGTGGCGCGTGCACTTTCCGCTGGTTAAGCGCGGTGCACTGATTGCGGCTTTATTAGTGTTTATCGAGTCGATGAAAGAGCTTAATGCGGCTTTGTTACTTCGTCCGTTTAACTTTGAAACACTAGCCACATACGTTTATAACTTCGCCTCGGATGAGCATTTAGAATTGGCCGCTTTGCCAGCGGTTCTGTTGGTTCTTGTTGGGTTGATCCCGCTTGTTGTTGTTAACCGTTCACTGGAGCAAAATCACTGATGAGCTGTGCATTATCAATTAAAAACCTAACGTGCCAATATGACGCTCAAACCGTACTCGAATCATTGTCTCTTGAGGTAGAACAAGGGCAGATTGTCTGTTTGCTAGGAGCCAGTGGCTGTGGGAAAACAACACTATTAAAGGCCGTTGCGGGATTATTGCCGTTAACGTCAGGCGAAATGAGTCTAAATTGCGTCACAATTGATGATGGGGAAAACTGGTTGCCGCCAGAACAGCGTAATATCGGGATGATTTTCCAAGATTACGCACTTTTTCCTCACTTGACGGTGGAGCAAAACATTGCCTTTGGCTTAAAGCAGTGCTCGACAAAAGAGAAAAATGCCAAAGTTCAAGAGATGTTAGAACTCGTGCATCTTCAAGGTTATGGCGATCGTTATCCTCATCAATTGTCTGGTGGACAGCAGCAGCGTGTTGCGATTGCTCGCTCATTAGCTTACAGCCCAGACTTACTGTTACTGGATGAACCGTTTTCTAATATTGATACGCAAGTTCGCCATGAGTTGATAAGTGAGATCCGTAAGATTTTTAAGGCCCAAGGTGTGACTGCCATTTTTGTTACGCATAGCCGTGAAGAGGCTTTTGCTTTCGCCGATAAAATGGCAGTGATGAACAATGGAGTCATCGAGCAATATGGCACAGCATCTGAGCTTTACTACCAGCCTTCAAGTAAATTTGTCGCTGATTTCTTAGGTGGTGGCAGCTACCTTGCTGCTAAACGGGTTTCGAATTCAGAATATGAAACCCACTTGGGCGTGGTTGAAGCCACGGCTCAACAAGATATTCCAGTACAGGCGGAGTGCTCTTTACTGCTAAGACCGCAGCATGTGCAAATTCAATCCGATGAAGATAGTTCGGTAACCGTATTGGAACAGCATTTTATGGGTGATCACTGCCGTTATGTGATTAACGCGAATGGTGACCGTTTGTTAGCTACAGCTTCGCAAGCATTAAATATAGGTGAGTCCGTCGCGGTGAAAATTGAAACGCAAGGCGTCCTGGCATTTGCTTAACGGTCCTGAGTATCTTTGCTATCTCGTTTACGACTTTCCAACATACAATAAAAAAGCCCGGCAGTGAGGCCGGGCAAGTGCTCTTCTCCTTTTTGATGAGCGCCTTTTCAGACAGCGTCGACTCTCATCATAGTGCGCGAAGCGGGCACAAGGTTCAGTTATAAAGACAAGAAGTCTTTAAACTGTTGAAGAACACGTTCCGCAGTGTCCTTATCTTGCATCTCTGCAAAAATTCGTAGCAGTGGCTCAGTGCCAGAGAAGCGAGCGATGATCCAACCGCTGTTTTTGAAGTAGACTTTCGCACCATCTTCATAGCTGACTTTTTCGATTTCAAACTCAAACTCAGGCAACTGCTTTTCAACATAAATCTTGTTGAACAGTACGTCTTTTTGCGCTGGTTTGAACTTGCAATCGCCTTCTGCCATGTAGGCATAGCCGTACTTGCCGTAGATTTCATCCAGCAACTCAGACAGCTTCTTGCCGGTTACTGAAATCATTTCTACCAATAGGCTTGATGCGAATACGCCGTCTTTACCTTTGATGTGGCCGCGAATGGTTAGGCCACCAGAGCTTTCCCCGCCAATCAGTGAGTCATCCGCTTCCATTTGGGAGCTGATGTGCTTAAAGCCTACAGGAACCTCAAAGCATTTCTCGCCATGATCTTCGGCGACTTTATCGAGAAGGTGGGTGGTTGCGATGTTACGTACCACGGAGCCTTTCCAGCCTTTGTATTCAAGTAGGTAGTAGTAAAGCAGCAGTAGCACTTCATTTGGATGAATGAAGTTACCTTTTTCGTCGATAATACCAAGACGGTCCGCATCGCCATCAGTACCGATGCCAATATCGTAACCTTGCTCTTTCACTAGGTGCATCAAACGGTAGAGTGTTGCAGCGCTTGGCGAAGGCATTAACCCACCGAAGTCTGGGTTTTTGCCATCGTTAATCACATCAACGTCACAGCGGCCGTTGATTAATACGGTTTGCAGTGCGTTTTTCGCGACACCAAACATTGGGTCGATCAAAACACGTAAATTCGCCTTCTTGATCGCTCCGATGTCGATAAAGTCGATGATTGAGTCAACGAATTCGTTCATCGGATTGATGATTTCAATCAGCTTATCTTCAACCGCTTGTTCAAAGTCGACGCTTTTTACATCTTGCGCAGTGAGCGCGTCTATTTGTGATTCGATTTTTTGGGTGATGATTTCATCTGCGTCACGACCGCCTTCAATGAAGACTTTAATGCCGTTGTAATCGGCAGGGTTGTGTGATGCGGTAATACATGCCGAGTATGCGCAGCCCATTTCTTTCGCTTTAAACATGACGATAGGTGTTGGGACAAATTTGTCGATAAAGCTAACCATAATGCCGTTTGCTGCTAGAACTTCAGCGAACCAACGACCTGCTTTATCGGAAAGAAAACGACGGTCATAGCCAATCACAAAACCGCGATCAGCAACCGATTCGTTATTCGTGATGTTTGCAACTGCTTGGGCAACCAAGCGTACGTTATCTTTGGTGAACTCCTCACCAATAAATGCACGCCAACCGCCTGTACCAAATTTGATCATGATTCGATCCTCGATAAGAGCGGCATCCCACCGCGTCTTAAATCTTTGCTAGCGAACCGATGCACTTGTAAAACATAAATGCACCGGATAAATCAAAAGGGGAGAAGGACTCCCCCAAAAGATGATTAACCTAGAGTAGCGATAACTTCGTTTACTGAACCTTCCGCTTGAACTGGGACAGAGGCACCATTTACAGCTTCACCGTTCACGGTAATCGACTTAACGCCTTTGCTTACTGAGTCTGGGTTAACGACTTTGATGTTGTACGTTGCTCCTAGCCATTGGCGAGTCACTTCGAAACCAGGCCAGTTCGTTGGGATACATGGATCGATAGTTAGGCCATCGAAGCCTGTACGCACACCAAGAATAAAGTTGGTAACAGCGAAGTAAGCCCAGCCTGACGTACCTGTTAACCATGGGTGGTTTGCACGACCGTGGTCTTGGTGGTCACGACCCATGATGAACTGAACGTATGAGTATGGTTCTGCAATACGTTTTTCGATGATATCGTTCTGGTTGTATGGGTTTAGCGCATCGTAGAACTTCATTGCACGATCACCACGACCCAGTTTCGCTTCAGCTACCCAAGCCCATGGGTTTGGATGCGAGAATATCGCACCGTTCTCTTTTACGCCTTGGTAAACACGAGTTACGAAGCCGATATCATCATTCGGTGTTGCAAAAGATGGTGAGTTTAGGTGAAGGCCGTATTCAGAGAACAGGTTCTCATCGACAGAGTCCATCGCTTTTTCGCCGCGCTCTTGAGATACCGCACCAGAAAGTACCGCAAGTGTGTTTGACTCTAGGTGCACTCGGCCTTCCGCTTGTTGCGCAGTACCGATCTTGTCGCCATTCTTCGTCAGACCACGGATGTACCAACCGCCTTCGTCATCCCAAAGGTGGGTTTCACACGCTTCACGAACGTTTGCTGCCATCACCGTGTATTTTTCAACGTCGGCTTGTTTACCTAGGTATTTCGCTAGGTCGATGAACTCCTGCAGTGCCCAGAAATGTAGGAACGACACCATTGAAGATTAGCCACCACCTAGGTTCAGACAGTCGTTCCAGTCTGCACGCAGACCTTTACAGATACCGGTTTGACCTACGTATTCAGCCGAGAAGTCTAGCGCGGCTTTCATGTGGTCATAAACCGTTGCATCGCCACCGTCGGCGTAAGGGATCACTTCGTCGAAGAAGCTGTGCTCACCGGTTTCCATCACGTACTTACAGATGGTTGGAACTAGCCATAGATGGTCATCGGAACAAGTGTCTTCGATGCCGTGAATTTTGTCTTCATCAGAAGGTGTTGGAACTACGGTTGGAGACTTCGATGGTTTAACATCAGCTTTTTCTGGATCAAACCAATCTGGATCGAATAGGTGTAGACCGTAGCCCGCTTTTACTTGGCCGCGCAGTAGGTCAACGATACGTTTGCGCGTCATTGCTGGGTTAGCGTGAGGAACTGAGATTGCATCTTGCGCTGTATCGCGGTAACCAAGACCAGTACGGCCTCCCACCTCGATGAATGAAGCAAAGCGAGACCACACCACACACGTTTCCGCTTGGTATAACGTCCAAGCGTTGATCATGGTATCTAGACCTTCGTTTGGTGATTTCACTTGGAACTTGCCACAACGCTCATCCCAGTGTGCTTTGATACCCGCAAATGCATTGTCGACTTCTGCAAGGTCTTGGTACTTAGCACGTAGACGGTCACCATTGCCTTTACCGATACCTAGAATGTAAGCAAAGCGAACTTCTTCACCCGGCTGGATAGTGAATTGCTTGTGCAGAGAGCCACAGTGGTTGTAACACGTTTGTGCTGTGTTGAAACACTTACCTTGTTCTACCGCTAGCGGGTTTGCTTCGTCACGGTATAGGCCAAGGAAGCTGTCACGTTGACCGTCGTATGAATCTGGATCAAATGTTGAAGCTAGGTAGTAGAAACCTTCGAAATCGTTGGTGTTGTAGTACAGGTCGTACTCAATCACGCCTTCATTGTAAGCCGTACCTGCTGAGTACAGAGACATCTGATGGTTTTGGTTATCAGATTGAATGTGGCTGAATGAGAACTCAACAAATGAGAATGCACTGATCGTACGTGGTTTGTCAGAGGTGTTTTTAATCACTACATCCCAGATTTCAGCGTCTTCGCCTTTTGGCACGAACAGAGTTTTTGTTGCGGTAATACCGCTGTATTCACATTTGAACTTAGAGTAAGACAAGCCGTGACGAACTTCGTAGTTTGCTTCGTCTAGGCTCTTCGCAACTGGTTGCCAAGAGATTGACCAGTAATCACCTGTCTCATCATCACGCAAGTAAACGTAGTGTCCTGGGCGATCGAATGTCGCATTTGGACGAAATTTAGTAACACGGTTGTATTCTGGAGAGTTGTAGAACGAGTAGCCACCCGCGTTGTGCGAGATAACCGTACAGAACTTCTCAGTACCTAGGTAGTTGGTCCATGGTGCTGGTACGTCAGGGCGAGTGATGACGTATTCGCGATTCTCGTTATCGAAATAGCCGTATTTCATTTGTGTCTTTCCTTTTTACGAAGCTGCATCAGCAGCCAAAATTTAAAAACTCTTCAAGCGTGATGTTTCGACATCAGTTTTGTATTACTTCCACGGTTTACGGTAATTCACTCCCTGCAAATCAAGCAGAGGTAGATGGCCTTTCAAGCGTGATAAATAGTCGGTCCAATCTCGGTGTTGTTTGTCTGTCCAACATGCTTCTGCCATTGCAGTTAAACGAGGGAAGATCATGTAGTCCATGCGAGGTTGGTTATTGATAATTTCGCACCATAATGCTGTTTGAATGCCCCAAATGCGCTTACGTATTGGGTCGTCAGCAGGCACTTCAGCGAGCGGCTCGTAGTTGTAAGCTTTTTCTAGTGGCAGTGGGTTTGCCCAGTCCACGCCCGGTTCTTCAGGTGCGTAGTCTTGGGTCATATCTAGGTAAGTGGTTTGTGCTGGTTGCAGCACCACATCAAAGCCTTGGCGAGCACAGTTCAATGCCGCTTCTTCGCTTAGCCATGAGTAGATCACCGTATCTTTACTGACTTTGTCGCCGTGTTGAGCTTCTTCCCAGCCCAGCATGCGTTTGCCCAATTTACGAAGTTTGTCTTCGGCATAACGCAAGAAGTGTCCTTGCAAATCTTTGTAGTCGCTGTAACCCAGTTGTTCCATTAGTGCTTGGCATGCTGGGCTTTTTGACCATACGCCGTTAGGTACTTCGTCGGCACCAATATGAACGTAAGGCGCAGGAAAAAGCGCAGAGACTTCTTCTAGCACTTTGTCGATAAATTCATAACTCCCCGGCAGAGCAGGGTTAATGACGTTGTCGTTGTAATGCTGAATACTGCGGTATTCGGTGGTATCTTCCGCTTCTACCAATAGGTGTGGTAACGACTTGATGGCGGCTCGGCAATGACCAGGTACATCAATTTCAGGAATGATGGTGATGCCGCGTTGCGATGCAAATTCGATAACGTCTTTGATGTCTTCTTGTGTGTAGAAGCCGCCGTAACGTTCATCAAAGTGCGTGTACTGTGGTTCATTGATCTCATCCAATCCGCGCCAAGCACCAATATCGGTCAGTTGAGGCAGTGATTTGATTTCAATTCGCCAACCCTCATCGTCGGTAAGATGCCAATGGAACGTATTGAACTTGTAATGAGCCAGTTGGTTGATCAAGCGTTTGACTTGCTCAACGGAGTGAAAATGACGAGCACAATCCAGCATCATACCGCGGTAACGAAAGCGTGGCCTGTCCTTGATTGAACAGCAAACTACTTCCATTGAGTTAGGTTGATCGCCAACTTTGATTAGTTGTAATAACGTTGCACAAGCATGGGTAAAACCAGACGAAGATCCTGCTTCAATTTTGATTGACTCTTCGGCTACTTTCAGTTTGTAAGCGCCTTCATCCAAGGTTGGGTTGCCTTTGAAGATGATCTGACTGCCATTGTCTGATGCGAACTCAAATTGGTGAATGCGCTTAAGCTCTTCAAGTAGCCATTCTTTAGCTGAATTGGCCAGGCTTGAATAAACCGCGACGCCAGCATGATGGTCAAAGCTAAAATAGTGATCGCTGACCTCAATATGGTTTGGTTTTGGCAGCAAGGGTTGTGCATGGGTTAAACTTGCAGGAATCTCACTGCGTTCACGGTATGGTGAAGCTAATACGATAGGCGTGACATCCACTTGTGCGCGCTGTGGGTTTCCATCAACGACAAAGTTGATCATCGCTTCGTTAAAGCCATCCGAGTAATAACGGAATGGGTTCGAACCAATACTGAATTCACAGTAATAGTGATGGTTGGCAGCCAGTACCAGCCCTTCTGGCTTAAGTGTGCAAAAACTACCAATTTGAGTCAGTTGACCATTTGAAACGCTGTCTGGAAGAATGTAACGATCGAAAGCGAAAGTTAAGCTCCAGCTGTTTAGGTCTTGGTCGCTCAAGTTATGAAAGGTGAGGCCAAAGCGGCAGTTTTGTTTCTGCTCAGAAAGGACTACGAGATCAACACGATATTCCATATCTACTCCTACGCCGCACTGAGCGAGTAAAGGTTATGTTCTGGTTTGCCAGCAAACATAATTGCGCCTTCAATCGCGTCAAACTGTGGCTCAACAATCCATTGCTGAACTGGTGGTGAAAGCCAACGTACAATGCGTTCAGCTATGCTGCCCATTAAACAAATACGTGTTGCGCCGCGCTTGTTTAATGCCACGAGAAACATTTCTATATCCGCTGCGGTTTGCTTCAGCATTTCAATGGCCAGTGCATCGCCTTGTTCCGCATGTTGGAAAATAGCCGGAGAAAACTGCCCATAATCACGAGGAAGCGCCTGTTTTGACCACGCCACCACGTTGTCGACCTCATTTCCGAAATGCGTCATAACGTGTTGTGCTAGGGGCGTTTTTTCTCTGATGCCATCTTCAGCTAACAAAACTTGCTGAACTAGGCGTAGCCCCATCACTGCGCCGCCACCTTGATCCGAAATAGGGAACTCACGACCACCGACAACGTGTTGCTCCAATCCTTTAAGGTAGATGCCACAAGAACCGGTTCCCGCAATCATGATTGCGCCATCTTCGCCATTGTGCGCACCAACGCACGCACCGTAAGCATCGGTATTCAGAGTTATACTGGCAAATGGATGAGGAAGAGACATGAAGGCTTGCCAAGATGCTTTGTGCTCTGCGCCAGCAAGGGCTAAGCCGACGTGCATCGACGCGAAATCTTGTTGTGTTAGACCGCCTTGCTCGGTAGCCGAAGTGATGGATTCAAGAATCGAAGCCATTGCTATTTCAGCACCTAGCATGATGTTGGCACTGCCGCTTTTGGCCTCGCCAAGAAAATTACCTTGTGAATCTTTAATCCTGGCTCGACATGACGTGCCGCCACCATCGATACCGACAAAATACATTCCCATGATTATTCTTCCTTCATATTTTTAGAGGTCGCCAACTGAGAAACATGCTGAGCTTGACTCATTATCGCGAGTAAGTACCAAGCGCCATGCGGGATCCATTGTTCGCCCCAGCGCCAGTTTTGTAACACGTCTTCTTTTTGTGCTGGTGGGTTAAATGCAATGTCTTCCTCGTCTTCAAAGCCGCCAGTGATTCCGTTACACACGCCACCTTTTGCGTTGAAGAAACCATATTGAGGGAGGTAATCAGGGTTGTTACGACCATGGCCATCTAGCATGCACATGTCGTATGGGTTTAAGCCTACAACCCAGTTCAATGCATCTTGAGCAAACACAGAAAGTTGTTGCTGTACTTCTTGCGACGCTATATGCGGTTGAGCAAGGTACGCCATGGTCGCGAGTGAGCCAAGTCGAGCATTCTCGCCTTGCCACCAATAGCCGGATTCATTGTTGTGTGCGACAAAAAATGCCTCGCGTTTTGACTCATTTACGCCTTTAACATATTGGCGAGGGTAACCGAATGGGTTGATCACTTTATTCGATATTGTGATCTCAAACTCACACGCTAGGTTGACGATACGTTTTACTGATTCCGCTCGTGCTGAGTCGTCTTCAATAGATAGATATTCGCATAGGGCAATAACTGGTAGACCAGCTTCGGCTGCGTGAAAGTATGGACGGCTGCCGTCTTGGTTTGCTGACCAAAAGTGTTGAATCTGCTCGTCGCTCATTTGGCGTGCAACTAAACGTTGCGCCCACAAACGGCTCTCTTCCAAGTAGCGAGTTTCTTTGGTTGCTTTAAACAGTTCTACACAAGCCAGTAGCGCACAGTATTCGTCGATAATGTTTTCTTCCCCATCATTGAGGTACTGCGTATTGTGCTCTTTTAAGTGCCAGTAACCATTTTCGGCAGCGTTGCGGTATTTTTGTTGATCGTATTCACCGTGAACACTTAAACGCGACGCTGCCGCTAGCGCTGCAATGGCGACACCGCCACCTTGTCGAAAGCCTGCTTGATAGTCGTCAAATTTGTGACCAAGTTGAGTTTCGTACGCGCAAATCTCGCGTTGCGCAGTATCTTTGCTCCACTTGTCAAAGACCGTCATGTAGAAAAAGCCTTTTTCGTTTTGCATACGCACAAGAAAGTCTGCACCGAACAGGGCTTCTTCAATCAGACGTGTACGTGTGAAAGCTGCAATGTCTTCGCTTCCTTCAAGCAACGAAACCCCTTTTAGGATGTTCCAAACCACCATTGGGGTTTGTTGAGGATTCAAATAATTCGCGTATGAAAGGTGACTTAAATACTTGCTAACGTCTCCTGATGCGTCGTACCAGCCGCCGTGTACATCAACCTTTTTATTGGAGTTTAGTACTGGAAGTTGTCGATCTTGTTGATCGAAGATCCCGCCGCAACGTTGCGATTTGAAGTAGTGGATCACATCTGACAAAGTTTGATCCAACAGAATGTGTTCGCCAACGATGAAAGAGGAAGAGCGCGTATCTTCTACTTGCAAGAAATAGTCACCTGACGTTGTGAAAGAGGAAAAGTCGATGAGGTAGAAATAGCCCTGATGCCAGTTCGCCACTTTACCTTGTTCTTCAACCGCAAAAGTTGCCACGGTTTGCTCGCTAGTGGCACAAATCAATTGAGCAGTGTAAGAAGACAAGTGTGGTTGTTCGGTCTGGATAATGGCTTTCTTTGGGCCCAGACGTTCATAACCAATGTGGTTAGTCAGTAGCAGCATTCAATGTCTCCGGGAAACGATAAAAACAGGAATGGGTCAGGCTGAACCTGACCCTCGTTATGATTAATCTTCAAATAAGTAACAGCGGACAAAGTGGTTGTCGGACAGTTGAGTGACGCCTGGTAGTCGTTCACGACATTTGTCGGTAGCGTGTACACAACGTCCAGCAAATGGACAGCCGACAGATTCTGGTGTCCAAAGTGGGATTTCCCCTTTGTTGCCTTTCAGTTTCTCGTGAATAGACTTCGATGGATCTGGAACCGCAGATACCAACAGTTGCGTATATGGGTGTTGAGGGTCGTGAATGATTTCTTCAGTATCGCCCCATTCAACCATGTGACCTACGTACATGACCGCGAGATCTTCAGCAATGTAACGCGCTGTTGCGATGTCGTGAGTGATGTAAAGCAGAGACATTTGTTTCTCGAACTTCATCTCTTCCATCAAGTTCAGAACACCGGCACGGATTGATACATCGAGCATCGATGTTGGCTCATCCGCCAATACCACTTCAGCACCAACTGCGATGTTACGAGCTAGGTTTACACGTTGACGCTGACCGCCAGATAGCTGGTGCGGGAACTTTTGCGCCGTTTCTTTTGGTGGAATAAGACCAACTTGTTCAAGTAGGTCGTACACACGCTCTTCCAGTTCTTTCTTGTTGCCCGGTGCTACTTTCTTATGAATCAGCAGCGGGCGCGCAATATGGTGGAAGATATTGTGCGTTGGGTTTAGCGAGCCAAACGGGTCTTGCCACACCATTTGTACACCTTCACGGTAGGTCATTAAATCGTGACGAGAGGTGATGTCTTGGATATCACGACCTTTGTACTCAATGATGCCATCGGTTGGTGCGTACATTTTTGCAATCATTTTTGCAGTAGTAGACTTACCTGAACCAGATTCACCTACCACTGACAAGCCGCGGCTCTTGTACATTTTGAAAGAGACGTCGTTGATTGCGCGCATCTTAGATTGTTTGATTGAGTTACTGTTTAAAGGGAAGTCCTTAACGACACTTTTACCCTCAATCAGCAGTTCGCCGAATTGTTTGCTCATAATTCTCTCCAGTGTAATTTTTGTTCTTAGCTAGCGTTTTTTTGTTGTTAAACCTTAGCTTGAGCAATGGTGTCGCCGTACAAATGGCAATTTGAGAGGCGACCTGGTTCAATTTGACGTAATTGGGTTGGTACACGTGTACATGCTTCATGTACGCGATCGCAACGAGCTTGGAAGCGGCAGCCCCGTGGTACTTCTAGCAAGTTCAACGGGTTACCTGGAATACCAGTCAATTTGGTCTTTGGTCCAGTTAGTGGAGGGAAAGAGCTACCCAAACCTTTGGTGTAAGGGTGGTAAGGACTTTCCAGAATTTGCTTAGAAGGCGCGACTTCAATCAACTCACCTGAGTACATGATGCCGATACGATCCGAGAACTCGACCATCAATGACAAGTCATGTGTGATGAACAGAATTGAGAAACCAAACTCTTCTTTAAGCGCGTAAATTTTTTGTAGAATTTCACGTTGAACCACTACATCCAATGCGGTAGTCGGTTCGTCCATGATGATCATTTTTGGGTTCAGAGCCAAAGCGATTGCGATTACTAGACGTTGACGCATACCACCAGAGAACTGGTGCGGGTAATCACTCAATCGGCTAGGGTGGATATCAACGATTTCCAGCAGACCTTCAGCGCGTGTTTTTGCTTGAGCGCGAGTCATATTGGTATGACGCATGATGACGTCACAGAACTGCTCTTCCATGGTTAGAACAGGGTTCAAAGCGTTCATCGCACTCTGGAATACCATCGACATTTCACTCCAGCGGAACGCTTGCATGCGATCATCGCTGTACTGAAGGATATCTTCACCGTTGAAGATCACCTCACCACCTGTGATAAACGCTGGCGGCTTATGAAGGCGCATTAGTGAGAAGGCAACAGTGGATTTGCCACAGCCAGATTCACCAGCCAGACCGAATACTTCACCTGGTGCAATGTCGAAGCTCACGTTGTTACAGGCGCGGACATCGCCCGCGTCTGTGATGTAGTCTACGCATAGGTTACGGATGGAAATTAGTGGTGCAGTCATGATTATTTATCTCCGCTCCATAGTGCATTTTGTGGTGCCAGTTCAGGCTCACGTTCTTTCTTGTCTTTTGCTGCTAGTTTTTTCCAGCGTTTCATGCCTTTGTGAGAACGAAGTTGAGGGTTCGCAATTTCGTCAACGGCAAAGTTCAACAGAGCAAGACCAGTAACCAGTAGTGTTAGGGCAATACAAGGTGCTAGTACTTCCCACCATGCGCCAATCAGCATGGCTGATGAGGTTTGCACGTTGTAAAGCATGATGCCCCAACTGATCGTGTTGGCATCACCCAAACCTAGGAACGAAATGACCGCTTCAGTGTTGATCGCCAGCATTACTGAGCCAATGAAGCTCGCACCGACAATCGGGATAAGGTTTGGTAAAATCTCAACGAAGATGATACGGAATGAAGACTCTCCCAATACTTCGGCAGCTTTAACGAACTCTTTCTCGCGTAGTGCCATAGTTTGAGAGCGGACAACACGTGCACCCCATGCCCAAGAAGTACCAGCGATAATCAAGGCAATGGTGAGTGGGCCTGCTTCACCGATAAAGGCCGCCAGCACGAATAGCAATGGATACTGCGGAATTACTAACATGATGTTCATTGCGGCACTCAATATGTCATCCACTTTACCGCCGAAGTAACCTGCCGATATACCAATGACTGTTGCTAAGAAGCACACGATGATGCCAGCGCCAAAGCCTACACCCAGTGATACTCGTGCACCGTAAGCCACTTGCGACCAGATATCGCGACCCATTCGGCTAGTACCTAATACGTGGTCGGCCTTTTTAGACATAATCAGCGTACGACGATCGTCTGCCAGGTTTTTAGCGACCCAACCATCAGGATTGTTTTGTGCCTGTTTTACAACAAAGCTTGGGTATTCGTGTGGGTTACCGGTTCGCTTGTCTGGCGCATGCTTTGTAAGTAAAGGAGCGGCAATCGCAACGAACACGAACAGCGTAACAATGCCAAGACCAATGCGAGCAAATGCGTTACCTAAAATAAGTTTGAATAGTTCTTTCATGATTATTTGCCTCCCGTACGTAGGCGAGGGTCTAGAATCATGTACAGCATGTCAGCCATTAAGTTGAAGCACAGCATGAACATCGTCATGATAATTAACTGACCTTGAAGTACTTGGTAGTCACGAGCGTGAATTGCGTTCAATAGAACAGTACCTAGGCCTGGGTAGTTGAAAATCATCTCGATGATTAATTGACCTCCAATGGCCATACCTAAAGACATAGACAGTGCGGTAACACTTGGAAGTAGTGCGTTACGTGCGGCGTAATTAAAGACGACGCGGTTTTCACTCAGCCCTTTACCTTTAGCCATCGTGATATAGTCTTCGGCGAGAAGGTTGATCATGTTGTTACGCATGTTAACTAGGAAGCCACCAATTTGAACGATGGTTGCACAGAATAGAGGTAGTACAGCGTGGTAACCCACGTTCTTGATGAACTCCCAGCTTGTCCAATCAGGAATAGTACCTGGCGTGTAAGCATAGCCAGATGGGAACCATTTCAGGCCAATCGCAAAGGTAAACAGCGCTAACATTGCGATAACCATTTGTGGAATAGCTTGAATGATCAATGTGCCAGGCGTTACGAATGCATCGTACTTACTACCGCGCTTCCAGGCGGCAAAAATACCAAGGACAGAAGCGATGGAGAAAGAAAGTACAACCGCAGTACCAGCTAGAAATAGTGACCAGCCAAATGCACTACCTAGTAAAGAATTAACTGAAAGTGGGTAGAACTGGATTGAGGTGCCCAATTCCCAACTTAGAATGTTTTTAATGTACGAGAAGTACTGAATGTAAATTGGCCCATCAACGAAACCGAGCAGTTCTTTCATTGCTGCGATTCGTTCTGGAGTCACCTGTACTGAAGCATTAGCAAACATCATGGTAACTGGGTCACCAGGCATTGCTCGCGGAATAATAAAGTTTAACGTCGCTGCAACTAAGAGCGCGACAAGATAGAACGACAAACGTCTTAAAAAATAACCCATAACTCACACCTTACTCACCCAGATTTTTCCCTGTTTCTGGTTTCAGGTCGCTCCTAGCGAAATTTAGAGCGAAAAATCCCCTGACGACGAGCGCCACATATTGGTTTCGTTAACAAGGGATTTTTATAGGCGGCACACGGGATGTATGCCGCTTGAAATGAACTTCTACTTATTTAACTGGTTTTAGGTCCAGTACGTGAAGTAGACGCTCTGGGATACCTGCCCAAATGTTTGGACGGCCCTTAGGGTTTTCTTCGTTCCACCAACCAGTGAAGCGAGTTGTGTTGTATTGGTACATGTACGCGCCAGATAGCACAGGAATAGTTACTTGGTCCTGAGCAATGATCTTCTGAATGCCATGAGCGATCTCTAGCTGTTCTTGCTTATCTGCTGTCTTGTAGAAGCTGTTAAGAAGACCGTCTAGCTTATCGTTCTTGTAGAAGTGCATTGCAAAGCGAGGCATGCCGTCACCAGCTTGTAGCTTCGAGTTGTAGCCACTATCCCAGTACAAGTGTGGATCTGCACCGTGGAAGTAGTTGGTGTAAGCAACGTCGTAAGTACCTTCTAGCATTGCTTGGTTGTATACCGAGAAGTCCGGTGTACGAGCACGAGCTTTAATGCCCACTTCTGCTAGTTGCTCAACGGCTAGTTGTACTGTGTTGTTGAAGTCAGTCCAACCGTTTGGTGATTGAATTAGAAGCTCGAAAGACTTGCCAGATGGTGTATCCACAAAGCCATCTTTGTTTACATCTTTGAAGCCAGCTTTAGCTAGAAGCTTTTTCGCACCTTCCGCGTTGTATGTGTTGTAGCCTTTGTACTTGTTGTGCGTCTCTTCATCAGACCAAGCTTCGAATGCGTAGCCAAGGCCAGATGCGAAGTCGTTCACTGTACCGCCGCCGTAGAAAGCGATATCAATGATAGTTTGACGGTCTAGCGCCATAGAGAACGCACGACGGAAGTCAACGTTAGTTAGTGCTTCGTTTTTCGCAGCGTCTGGGTTTTTGAAGTTCACTACAAATGCTTGAGTACCCGCTGGTGGGTACCAGTAGTGGTGATTCGGACTTGCTGCAGCGTACGTACGGTCGATGTCTGGTACGAATGAAGACGTCCAGTCCATTTCTCCGTTAACGATTTTGCCCAAGAATTGGTCGTTGTTCGCGATTTGTGGCACACGCAGACAATCTACATCTAGGTTGTCAGCATCCCAATAATTCGGGTTCTCACACTGGATATATAGCTGCGGTGTGAAAGTGTCGATTTCAGTAAATGGACCACTGCCTACTGGATTTTCGTTTGTGAATGTTGCTGGATCTTTTACTTTGCTCCATACGTGCTTAGGTACGACGGGTACTTTCGCAATTTCGTAAGGAACGTTTGAGTTTGCTTCGCTTAGACGGAATTTAACTTGGTAGTCGTTAACTTTTTCTACGCCAGTCACCCAAGAGTTGATACCAGATTGGTCTAGCTCTGGCTTCTCTTTAACTAGGTTGAAAGAGTAAACAACATCATCAGCGGTAAACGCTTTGCCATCAGACCATTTTACGCCCTTACGGATATCGAAGGTTACGCTCATCAGGTCATCAGCCATGGTAAAGTTTTCTGCTAGACGAAATACAGGCGTATTACCGTGCATTTCGTTAAAAACAACGAGCGGCTCGTAAATAAAGTCGGTTGTTGTGTGCAGGTTAGTTGCACCCAAGAAAGGGTTAAAGTTACGAACGAAAGTTGTAAACTCTTTAGGGTGGATAGTCAGTTCACTGCGTTCAGCCGCAGTAGCTACCGATGCAAAACCTGTAGTAGCCGTTGCAATAATTGCTGTTGCTAGTGCTGTTTTTTTAATATTGGCAAGCATAGCTGTTCCTTACTATTTGCTTTCATTTCACTAAATGGAATTGAATGTCATCAATTGATAAACACTCTCTAAGACCTACCTCTTGTACATGCCTTACTCATTACAACATTGAGTTTCGCCAAGAGTGGCCTGTAGGCCTTAGGCAGGAGTAAGAAAACACCTTATCCATAAAATAATCAAACTTGATTCCCGTTAAAAACGTTAAAATCTCTGAGCTCTCCGTTATAAACGTTATTTTGGCTAATTTTAACCAGCATTGGGCCAAAAAATAAACGTTGATATGCGTCGCAGTTTATATCCTTGTTAATAATGAATGTTGGTGATTACTAACCTTTTGGTCCTTTTTAAATATACGTTTCTTGCTTGGTTTCTAGGTTCGGAGATCTCGCTCACATGCAGAAATGGTGTTAATTAATCAGCTAAAAATTAATCTGCCGTTCTGTTGTGATTAAGTTCGCAATCTCTATCAATAGTTCGTCAAAATCCGCTTGTTATCTGAAAAATGGCCTTTTTTATCGACAGTTTTCTTCCGTTTGTTGTCCTTTTTTTATTGTATGAATGAAGTTTTTCGGTTGCTCGAACTTACCTAGTTAAGACAAGTTAAATGGATAAGGTCGTACGTTTTGAAGACCAACAATAGATAGCGTTGTCTAACCAAATGTTCGTTATTGGAAATATGTTAACGGGGTAGGAAGAGGCGGTCTCTTTTATCTCTAGGAAGGGAATACTCGAATAACAAAAAAGCCCAGCATGCACGCTGGGCTAGTTTTTTGATAAATATTAGCTGGTCAATAGTCGCTGTAGTTTATCTCGTTGTGCTTCTATGTATGCTCTCTCGGGGCTCTGTTCTTTGCAGTGTTCGAGAATGAACTCTATCGAGCTTAGCACCGTTCTCCAACGTGGTGTTTTGGGTAATGTTTCTATACGCATGTATTTATCTAAAGTGCGTGTTTGCAAAGTACTACGGTCTAGATAAACGCGCCACAAGCCACTTTGCTCTGCAAATGCGAACTTACTTTCACCCGTTACAGATTCCCAATACTCTAAAGCATGTGTCATTGCGTCTACTAGAACTTCTCGCATAAGTTCTTGCTTGTCTTTTTTATTACCGAGCGCTTTGTCTGCAAGGCGCGTAAATTCTCCGCCAAGCTCTTTTAGCTTTTGTAATTGGTCTTTGTCACCATCAAATGCATAACTTGAAAGCACTTCTACGGCGGTTTCTAGATTATGTATGCGAGCGGCACTGGCTCCACCGCCGACATTAAAGATGTACATGATATCTAACCCTGAACCTTCAGGGAGCTTAAGAATGTCTGCTTCGATGTTCTGACGAATATCTTCAATATAGATATCAATCTTGCCACAGTAATGAGGTTGTTTGACGGTTAGATATTTAGGGGCAATCAGCTCATCAGCAGATGAGCGCTTTAGCTGTTCTAAGCTGCGCTTGAATAGCTTACAAGCAGCTTCGTTAGCAAAGCGAATACGCTTGTCTTCACGTAGACAGATGATAGCTTCAGGAGCCGATTCTAGCTGTTCCAACAGACGACCTTGAGTCTCAAGTAAGCTTGCTTCAACGACTGCTCGCTGTCTAAGTTCAGACTCTAGCACTTTGTTTTCCATATGGCGCATTTCTGCTTTACTTGCCGTTAAATGCGCTTGGATACGTGCCGCCAACTCTTGTTTATTAAATGGTTTCGATAAATAGTCGTTGGCTCCTGCTTCAAAACCTCTTACACGATCTTCTGTTTGACTGAGTGCGGTGAGCATAATGATTGGCAACTCGGCATGATCATAGGTTTCACGTAGTTCACTACAAACTTGGTAGCCGCTCATGCCTGGCATCATGATATCCAATAACAGAAGTTCCGGCTTCTCTTGCTCGACGAGCGCTAACGTTTCTGGCCCATCGGAGACGGTACGCACACGATAGCCCTCTAAACGTAAAAAGCTTTCAAGCACGCGTAAGTTTACTGGTTCATCGTCAGCAACATACAGTAACGGGCCGTCTGGGTTCTCTGGAAGTGATAAGTCTTCGCTGTTCTCTACATTAACTTCAGGAATTTGGAAGTGCCCGTGCGCAGCTAGAGTCTGGGTTGCTTGGATTTCTTCTTCACTGGCGAGCGGTAAAGTGAAACTGAAGGTAGTTCCGACCATTGGTTGGCTACTGACGTATAACGAGCCTCCCATTAATTCGATCAATTGCCGGCTAATGGAGAGCCCAAGCCCTGCACCTTGACGATAACGGCTCGCGTCTTGCCCTGCTTGGATAAGTGGTTCAAAAATATGCTCAAGTTGTTCTGCGGGAATTCCTTGTCCAGTATCCACGACTTGTACGCGTACATGATCATCTACCACATTAGCGGAGATAACAATTTTACCTTCTGAGGTGTATTTAATCGCATTGCCAATCAGGTTATATAGCACTTGTTCAAGGCGTTGCGGGTCAGCTGACACTGCTTTTAAATCCGCTGGGACTTGGTTGATGATGCGGATGGTTTTACTTCCAAGTAAATGGCTAGAAAGCTCTAAAACCAATCGTGTTGCACTGCCCAAACTCACTGCTGATTTCTGGATATCCATGCTTCCATAACGCATTTTATGATAATCCAACAAGTCATCGACTAGATTAGCGAGACGCTGACCACTTTTAATGATGATATCAAGCTGATATTTCTGGCTAGCGGGGATCGCGCCATTGGCGCCGGACGCTAAGGTTTCAGCAATCCCGACCATGCCGTGTAACGGTGTACGAAGTTCATGAGAAGTCGTGGCTAAGAATTCATCTTTTAATTTATCGGCCAATTGCAGTTCTTCATTCTGTTTTTGAATGATCTGTATGTTGCTTTCTAGTTCTTCATTTTGCTTCTTAATGGTTTGAATCTTCTCTCGAATAGAGCGTTGCATTCGTTCAAAGCTTAACGCAAGCCGACCAATTTCATCTTTACGAACAGTATTAAAAGACGTGTCATCAAGATCACCTGCAGAGACCTTTTCGGCAACCCAAGTCAATTTCAGCAACGGAGAAGTGATAAAGTTTGATAAATAGTGAGAAGCGATCACCACAAGGATAATGGCGATCAACATAGCGATAACGAATAGTTTTTCGAGTTGATGGATACGAGCGAAAGCTTCGTTTTCTGGTAACTGTACGACGAGCGCCCAAATCACACCACGAGTTTCAATCGGTGCATAAGCCGCGATGATCTCTTCACCTAAACCGTTTGTGTAAGTGCCGACACCAAATGCACCAGAGAGTGCTTTATCGATCACTTCTAAACTGTTCTTAATATCGTCTTGTTTCGTGTTAATTGTGCGAGGTTGGTGATCATTTCCAACCAGCAAGGTGTTAATTGATGACTCTCGGTTGGCGTCTGCGGCTAACTTAGTGATGCCATTATTTGGCAAGCGGAACATGGCATAGCTGTGTAGATAACCTTGCTGAACAATTGGTGCACCTAGCCAAGCGACTGATTTCCCCCCTTCCAGCTCGAAGTCAGACACAATCACAGGAGTGTAGTCTTCGTTTACTTTTCGACGTTCAGTCACATCATCGGCGAGACGCTTGAAAGTTTTGCCAAGTGCCGAGTCTTTGTAGGGGCCTGATAACAAGTTCGTTCCGTAGTTATCGTCTTTGTTGATCGAGTAGGTGACGTTACCATTGATGTCGACCAGCAAAATGTCATTAAAATCAGAGCGCTTGAGGAGCTCTAAGTAGGCCCAATGATAGCGTTTATGTAAAAGCCGGTAACGTTCACTTCCTACATAGTTGGATGACTCGGGTAACGTTGAGGTTTTGATTTGGTCTCCGCTGCCCTCGATGTAGCGCTGTTGGGCGTTTTTACGAGACTCTTCAATATCATTGCCTAAACGACTAAAAGCATTGACGAGACCGTAGAATCGGCCACCACTGGCGTAAGCCAACTCTGAGCGCACAAAGCCCATGACTTCGGTTTCTCGTGCCTCAAAGTAGTCGATGATTTGCTGCTGTTTTGTATCTCGAACAGACAGTAAGTGCGAGGTGCTTTGTTCTTGCAGATCTTTACTGTGGGACTGCAAGAAAAAGATCGCAGTAATGGTAAGAGGTGTGATACTGAGCACTAGAAATGCGGTCATCAGTGTACTCTGAAGGCGCTTAAATTTCTGTTTTTTGTAGAATTTAAACATGGATAAGATTACAACTCATAATGGGCAGTTCTAAAACATACTTCGCTGCCGAGGTTCTCGTTAAAAACGGATAAGATGTTCAACTAGATAGAATTAACAAAATTAACGAGTTTTTTTTCTTTGACAAGAAAGTTAGTTGTAAAGCGTGCAGGGTGACGCAGTTTTTCTTATGAGTGTTGAATTTATGAGAAAAAATCGCGCAGGTTTGTGCCCGCGCGGGGGAAGTTATGATTTTTTCGCGTAGTAGATAGAAAATTTATTGGTCTTATTTAGCGTCTCGCAATTATTAAACGCCCGCTCGATAATTGGTGGGTATTTTAAGAAACTATTCGCGACAATCACCATTTCGCCGTCTTTGGTTAAATATTGTGGTGCCTGACCCAACAAGGTTTCCGCTGCGTTGTAATTTGTGTCTAGACCACTGTGGAATGGCGGGTTGCTGACGATAAAGCGGTAGTCTTTTGCGGTATCCGAGTATATATCTGATGCAAATACGCGTCCGGATAAACCATTCGCTTCTAATGTGGCTTGGCTAGAAGTGATCGCATAAGCATTAATGTCACACATCTCAATCGCGATCTCTGGATTCGCTTTCGCCATAAACGCACCGAGTACACCTGCACCACAACCAAAGTCGAGCACTTTGCCCGACAGCTTAGGTAAGGCTTCAAGCAGCAATCGGCTACCTAAGTCGAACTCGCCATGGCTGAATACGCCAGGTAGGCTCTTAACCGCTAGCGACTGCTCACCGAGTGTAACAGTGTAAGACTTAAACCAATCTGCTTGGTTGAAAGGTTTTGGTTCATTGAGGCAATTACCCCAGTAAAATGAGCAGCGACGAGCAGAGTCGTACTTGTTCACAGGGCCGTATTCTTGGAACATCTTCTCGATGCTCTTGATGCCGGAGCGGTTTTCACCAACGATGACGATTTCGGTGTTAATGCCCAGTTTCGCCATCAACATCGCCAGCAAGTATTCTGCTTCGGCTTTTGCTTTTGGCCAGTATAAAAGGACCATGTCTGCTTTTGTTTCAACATCAAACACAGAGCCAAAATGACTTTTCACTTTGTCAGAGGTTTGAATTTGGCGGTAGTAGCTATAGTTGGAAGTAAACACTTCAACAGACTCACAATGAGCTACTAACTCAAGAGGAAATAGGTCTTCAACTTCACCAGCGACTAAAACGTGTTTTCCGTTGAAGTATTCAAGTTGGCGCTGAGCTATTTGGCTAGGAGCGATATAAGCAGACATAAATTTGGTTCATCAGAAATAATTTGGGGCAGATTTTCGCACAATCTGCCCCAAGCTTGAAGTGATTAAGCGGTGACTAGCTGTTGTCTTGTTGGTTAAGGAAGTCTTTGAATTCTTCCTCGTAGATATTAAACAGTACCATGGTCACGGCAAAAATAAGTGGGCCGTAGATAAGACCAATCAAACCAAACAGATGCAGACCACCCAGTAATGAGAAGAAAATCATAAGGGTATTCATGCCGGCGCTGCCTTGCATTAGCAACGGGCGCAATAGGTTATCTATAGAGCCAACGACAACTACACTCCACACCGTCAAAAAGATAGCCCAAGTCATATCGCCTGTTAAGAACAAGTACGCTGCTGCAGGAATCCAGATTAGCGCGGTTCCTACCACTGGAATGAATGATGCAAAGCCCATCATCGTTCCCCAAAATAGCCCAGGGAAGCCGGCGAGCCACATACCGATGCCGCCAGCCAAACCTTGAGCAATCGCCGTCATGAATGAGCCCATTACGGCTGATTTAGAAACTTGCTCTATCTCTGTCAATATTCGGTCTTCTTGGCTACGTGAAAGTGGCAGAATATGACGAATCGCAGAGATAATTTTGTCGTGGTCACGAAGCAGAAAAAACAACACAAACAGCATTAGGAAGAAGTTCATTAGGAAGTTGGTTGCGTCTCCTAAAATCTTTGCGCTAATAGCAACTAAGTTAGAGCCAAACGATGTGGCAAATTGCCCAATTTTCTCAGCGATGGCTTTGGGCTCGATTTTATCAAAAGGTAAGTACTCATTAACAATCGCTAAGCCTTTGATAACGAAAGGATGTTGGAATATATCTTGGATACCACCATTGGTAACCCAATTATATGTATTTTGTGAGAAAACAGAGCCTTGCTGAACAATGGCGGCAAACACAAATAAAAGCGGGATAACAATAATAAACGTCAAGACGACACATGACAGCAGTGCCGCCATATTGGGGTGCTTGGGAATTTTCTGCTCAAACCATTCGTGTATCGGAAACATGAGCAAAGAAATGATAAAAGCCATCACAATGGAATTGATATATGGCTCAACCAATAAGTAGCAAGCAAAAGCAGCGGCGAGTAAAGCAACCATTAGTACTCGGTGACTCGACGTTATTTTTACATTATTTGGCATGGTATTAGTCCAACTTACAGGTGACGTTTACGGTTTATGCCTTCAATGATGGCGTGTAACCTTTATTACTTTGCACTCTTAACTCTTTCAAGCTTATGACAATGCCGAATTAGAGCAGGGCGATGTACCTTGCTATAATGACTACAAATCAGTCGGTTATCAATCAAGAGATGAGCTATGGGTTGTTGCAACGGTGATAAAAAGTGTCAAACCGAGAAAAAAGCTAAGCGAATACCGTGGTTTGGCATTGTCGTTGGGGTATTAGCGATATTGGTTATTTTGAATTGGCAATAAAAAAGGACCGTTACGGTCCTTTTCTAAATGCGTTATCGCCGTTTTTAGCGATTATTTCGCTTCTTCTGCAAGAACAGCAAAACAGCGGTCAGCCGCTTCTAGTGTGGCATCAATCTCTTTTGAACCATGAGCGAGTGAAGTAAAGCTCGCTTCAAACGCAGATGGCGCAAGGTAGACACCGTGTTTTAGCATTAAGTGGAAGAAACGCTTGAAGCGTTCTACATCGCACTTCGTTACGTCTTCGTAGCAAGTTACTTTTTCTTGGTCAGTGAAGAAGAAGCCGAACATACCGCCCACTTGGTTAACAACTAGCGGAATACCGTGTTTTTCTGCTAGAGACTTAAAACCTTCAGCAAGTTGTTTCGTTTTAGAAGCTAGGCGCTTTTCGTTGCCTTCTTCTTTTAGAAGGTTCAAACATGCGTAGCCTGCTGCCATTGCGACAGGGTTACCGGAAAGGGTACCAGCTTGGTAAACTGGGCCTGTAGGTGCAACGTATTGCATCACTTCTTTACGGCCACCGAAAGCACCTACTGGCATACCGCCACCAATCACTTTACCCAGTGTCGTTAGGTCGGGTTTGATGTTGTAGTGTGCTTGCGCGCCGCCTAGAGCAACACGGAAGCCTGTCATTACTTCATCAAAAATTAGTAGCGCGCCCTCTTGATCACAGATTTCACGTAGCCCTTCGTGGAAGCCTTCCACTGGTGGAATACAGTTCATGTTGCCAGCTACTGGCTCAACGATGATACAAGCAATTTCGCCTTTGTTAGCAGCAAATAGCTCGCGTACAGAATCTAGGTCGTTGAATGTTGCTGTTAGCGTGTGCTTAGCAAAATCTGCAGGAACGCCAGGAGAGCTTGGTTGACCTAGTGTTAGTGCACCAGAACCTGCTTTTACTAGCAAGCTGTCAGCATGGCCGTGGTAACAACCTTCAAATTTCATGATCTTGTCGCGACCGGTGAAGCCACGTGCAAGGCGAATCGCGCTCATCGTAGCTTCAGTACCAGAACTTACCATGCGGATTTGCTCCATTGATGGAACAAGCTCAGAAACTAATTCTGCCATCGCGATTTCAAGTTCTGTTGGCGCACCGAAGCTAAGACCGCGTTGCGCTGCATCAATTACTGCCTCGCGGATAACCGCGTGGTTGTGGCCAAGAATCATTGGACCCCAAGAGCCAACGTAATCAATATACGCTTTACCATCGGCATCAAAAATCAGTGGACCGTCTGCTCGTTCGATAAATAGCGGAGAGCCGCCAACGCCGTTGAATGCACGAACTGGTGAATTGACACCGCCAGGGATGGTTTGCTGAGCTTTTTGATACAGCTCTGATGATTTGGTCATGGGGTTATCCTCTTTTGATTGCTCGGACCAAGTGGAGCGCATTGTACCTAGCTATAATCAAGTTAGAAACGTTTTGCTTAATTTATGTGTTGTTTCGCAGTGTAATCTTATATATCCGCATCTGTTATAAAGAATCGGCGGCGAATACTTGAACGAGTTTGTCAGGTATTGGATAATCGTCTCAATTAGCACAAATTTGACGTCTTGCTTCAGGCTTGACGCATTACACGAGTGAGAGAGGTCTTCGTGAGCGAAGTAAACGTACCATTATCTTTTTCTGACGCAGCAGCATCTCGCGTTAAAGCATTGATTGCTGAAGAAGAAAACCCAGCATTGAAACTGCGCGTATACATTACTGGCGGCGGCTGCAGCGGCTTCCAATACGGCTTTACTTTTGATGAAAATGTAAACGAAGGCGATACGACAATCGTAAACAGTGGTGTAACACTGGTTGTAGACCCTATGAGTCTGCAATATCTCGTTGGCGGTATTGTTGACTACACAGAAGGGTTGGAAGGAGCGCGCTTCTTCGTAAATAATCCAAATGCAACGACAACATGTGGTTGTGGTGCATCGTTCAGTGTGTAATTAACACCTAACAGGCAGCTAATGGCTGCCTGTGCTTTATGTAGAAGGATGTCACGTAAAGCGCACGCTCGCAGATATGCAGAGAAATAATAAAAAGGACTTTATATGTCTGGACTTTCTTTTGGACGCCGAATTGTCGAGCGCCCTTGGCTAGTATCTCTTATCCTCGTCTTACTTCTTGTTGCATGGCTAACCATCGGCCAACTCAAAGCACAAGATGATCATCCTAACTCTTCAACATCCACGAACACGACACCACTTGCAAAGGTGATGTTTGATACTTTTCTTGCCGAACCTACTAGTAAAACCATTGAATTGTATGGACGAACAGCGCCCAATCGTCAAGCGCGTCTTGGCGCTGAAGTTGCCGGTAAAATAGTCAGTCTTAACATAAAGAAAGGCCAAGCGGTCAAACAGGGACAAGTGATCGCAAACATCGATAAGCGCGACCTTGGCATTCAACTTAAACGAGCCCAGGCGATGCTGTTGGTTAAAGAAAAAGAGTTTAATGCAGCTAAATCGCTAAAAAGTCGAGGACTGCAAGGTGAGGTTGCATTTGCGACAGCGCAAGCAGCGTTGGTAGATGCACGTGCGAATTTGAGTAACGTGCAAACGGCTTTAAGAAATACTGAAGTTAAAGCGCCATTTGATGGCATCGTAGATCACCACTTTGTTGAGTTAGGTGATTTTGTCGGGATTGGCGACCCTATTGCGACGGTCATTGATTTGGATACTTTAGTGATTGAAGCCGATGTCAGTGAACGGCATATACAATACCTTAAGGAAGGCCTAGAAGCCGACGTAAGAACCATTAACCAACAGCATCATCAAGGTCGTGTGCGCTACATTGGACGTGTTTCTTCTGCTTCTACTAATACATTTCCAATTGAAATCGAAATTGATAATCAAGACGCAAGAATTCCTGCCGGTATGAGCGCAGAAGTACAGCTGCCGTTGAGTGAAGTGTTGGCAGTAAAGATTACGGCTGCCATGTTAGCACTAGATGAAGAAGGTAACTTAGGTGTCAAGACACTGCGTAATGAGCATGTTGAGTTTGTTCCAATTCAACTCGTTAAGGCCGAGGATGATGGTGTGTGGCTCTCTGGGTTAGGAGAGCGTGTAGACATTATCGTGCTGGGACAAGGTTTTGTGCGAGATGGTGATCAAGTACTGGCCAATAAAGTTGATGACGTAGTTATTGAAGCGGCTAATGAGCAGTAAGGAGCACCTATGTACACTCTGATTGATGCTGCGTTATCTCGTGCTCGCACTATGCTGACATTGTTGGTGATGATATTAATTGCAGGTGTCATTACTTACGTCACAATCCCCAAGGAATCGAGCCCTGATATTACCATTCCTATTATCTACGTTTCTGTTGGGCATCAAGGCATTTCTCCTGTCGATGCCGAGCGTTTATTGGTTCGTCCAATAGAGCAAGAGCTGCGTTCAATTGAAGGCGTAAAAGAGATGACCTCTGTGGCATCAGAAGGTCATGCTTCGGTGACGCTGGAATTTAGTGTCGGAGTGGATCTTGATAAAGCGATGGCAGATGTGCGTGATGCAGTTGATCTTGCGAAGCCAAAGTTACCAGAGGACAGTGATGAGCCGACGGTAAACGAAGTCACGTTTGCATCTGAAGAGCCTGTTTTGACCGTTGTGCTCTATGGCACCGTACCAGAGCGAACCATTGTTCAGATTGCCAGAACGTTACGTGATCGTTTGGAAAGTTTCCGTCAGGTTCTTGAGGTTGAAATCGCAGGAGATCGCGAAGACATCGTGGAGATAGTTGTCGATCCGCTATTGATGGAAAGCTACGGTCTCGATCAAGCGGACATCTATAATTTAATTGCCTTGAATAACCGAGTTGTGGCTGCGGGGTTTGTCGATACTGGGTATGGACGCTTTTCGGTAGAAGTCCCATCGGTTTTTGATTCACTGAAAGATGTGCTTGAACTACCGATCAAGGTGAATGGCAAAGAGGTGATCACTTTTGGCGATGTGGCGACAGTACGACGTGCATTTCGCGATCCTGAAAGTTTTGCTCGTTTAGATGGCGAATCTGCCATCGTTTTGGACGTAAAAAAACGGGCAGGGGAAAACATCATTGAAACGGTTGAGCTGGTAAAAGAAGTACTGGCTCTGGGACAGAAGCGCGCCGAGTGGCCCGACAATTTGCAAGTTAAATATACTTGGGATCAATCCGACGATGTCAAATTGATGCTCAGTGATCTACAAAACAATATCTTATCCGCAATTATCCTCGTAGTTATCGTCATTATTGCCATATTGGGGGTTAGGACCGCGCTTCTCGTGGGGATTTCTATTCCAGGATCGTTCTTGACTGGGTTGTTGGTGTTATCGGTATTTGGGCTGACGGTCAATATCGTCGTACTGTTTGCTTTAATTATGGCGGTAGGCATGTTGGTGGATGGTGCCATTGTGGTGACAGAGTTTGCAGATCGGCGCATGCAAGAAGGAACGCCACGTAAAGAAGCCTATCGAGATGCAGCAAAGCGAATGGCCTGGCCTATTACCGCATCCACAGCAACCACATTGGCTGCGTTTGCTCCGTTACTTTTCTGGCCAGACATCACTGGTGAGTTCATGAAGTACTTACCACTTACTTTAATTGCTACCTTGGCCGCTTCGCTGATGATGGCTTTATTGTTCGTTCCTGTCATCGGTGGGATCATTGGCAAGCCTCAAGTAGTCAATCAGAAAGCTCAGCGAGAAATGGTGGAGCTGCATAACGGCAACTTTGAAAAAGCGACAGGCATTACCAAGCTTTATTACCAGACTCTGTCGGTAGCGATTCGTCATCCATGGAAAGTCTTACTCAGCGCGATACTGCTAGCGGCAGGTGTCGGCTTCACTTACAACAAAGCTGGCTTGGGTGCAGAGTTTTTCCCTGAGGTGGACCCTGCCTTTTTTACCGTTAAAGTTCGTTCTTATGGTGACCTGTCTATTCACGAAAAAGATGTTGTTATGCGCGAAATCGAGAAGGTGATGCTCGGTCATGACGAGTTTGAAAGTGTCTACACGCGCACAGGATCGAGCGATAATGGGGACGAGATTGGCCAGATTCAAATAACGCCTGTGGATTGGCAGTATCGACGCAAAGTGAAAACCATTATTGAGGAACTAAAAGAGACGACAGACCGCTTTTATGGTGTTGAACTTGAGTATAAATTCCCGGACGCAGGACCGCCTGTCGAGCATGATCTCGTGATTGAAGTGTCATCACGAAATTTGAGTGTTAGTGCGTTAGATGAAGCAGCCAAAAAAGTACGACATTGGGCTGATGGTAATCCTGCACTGACCAACTTGAGTGATACCACTAATAAGGAAGGGATTGATTGGCAAATTGATATCCAGCGAGATGACGCCTCTCGCTTTGCAGCGGATGCTACTTTAGTCGGGAATACCGTCCAGTTTGTTACGAACGGCTTGAAAATAGGCGATTATTTGCCCGATGATGCGGATGAAGAAGTCGATATTTTGGTGCGCTATCCGCAAGATAAGCGCGACATAGGTCGATTTGATCAACTGAGAGTGAAAACGGCAGCTGGTCTGGTTCCGATTACGAATTTTGCTCAAATCAAACCAGATCATAAGCAAGACACTATTCGTCGGGTCGACGGTCATCGAGTTATCAATATTAAAGCGGATATGGTGGAAGGTTACAATTTGGCGCTTGAGTTACCTAAGATTGCCGCTGGAATGGAACAGCTCGACTTACCAGAAGGCATTGAATATAAGATTCGGGGTCAAAATGAAGAGCAGGAAAACTCATCAGCATTCTTGCAAAATGCTTTTATTGTCGCGCTTGGTGTGATGGCTTTGATTTTAATTACGCAGTTTAATAGCTTTTATCAAGCTTTCTTAATCCTTAGTGCAGTGCTGTTTTCTACCGTTGGTGTCTTCGCTGGGTTACTTATTTTCCAAAAGCCATTTGGCATCATTATGTCGGGAATTGGAGTGATTGCGTTGGCTGGTATCGTGGTAAACAACAATATTGTTTTAATCGATACTTATAATCAGATGCGTAAACGTGGCTTAGAAAAATCTGAGGCTATTTTGCGTACGGGTGTGCAGCGTTTAAGACCCGTTTTACTCACGACGGTGACCACCATATTAGGCTTATTGCCAATGGTGTTAGAAATGAACATCGACTTAGTTAATCAGAAAGTGGAGTTTGGCGCACCAAGCACTCAATGGTGGTCTCAGCTTGCGACCGCTGTCGCGGGTGGTTTGGCATTTGCGACTTTGCTAACGTTAGTTCTGACACCGTGTTTGCTTATGCTCGGGAGAGAGCATCACTCTGAACAGTAAGCTTTATCGTGATGATATCGACAAAACAAAAAGGGCAGCGAAGCTGCCCTTTTCAATACCTTGCCTTACTTCATTGCTAACAGTTTGCTGTAGCGTTCAAGCTTGTCCATGCTAACTTTCGCGTTTGCCATGAAAGTTTGTCTCGCTTTGCCTGTCAGGGATTTAGATTGTGGCAAATTCACCGTGCGTGGGTTTTTATGGACACCATTCACAAGGAACTCATAGTGCAAGTGGGGGCCTGTTACACGGCCAGTTCCGCCAAGCGTACCAATGGTTTGGCCTTGCTTAACGCGTTGACCAGCTCGTACAGTACGTTTGGTTAAGTGCAGGTACTTGGTAATGTAAGTATTACTATGTTTAATGAAAACGTAGTTACCATTAAATTTGTTGTAAGACGATTTTTGAACGACACCATCACCAGCCGCCCAAATCGGGGTGCCCACTGGTGCTGCATAGTCCGTGCCTCTATGAGGACGAACGCGTCCCGTCACTGGATGTAAGCGGCGTGGGTTGAAGTTAGACGAAACTCGACGGAAATCCAACGGCGCGCGTAAGAATGCTTTTTTCATTGCACGCCCATTTTCGTCGTAATACTTGCCACTTTTCTGATCCAATATTGCGGTAAAGGTATCGCCTTGGTTTTTAAAGATCGCAGCAATGATTTTTCCACGGCCGATTACTTCTCCTTCTACCACTTCCTCTTGGTAAAGTACTCGGAAGCTATCGTTTTTACGAATATCTAAAGCAAAGTCGATGTCCCAACCAAATATGCCAGCCAGTTCCATGATTTGGTTACCATTTAATCCAGAAGATATTCCTGCATTCCAAAAGTTTGATTTGATGGTGGCTTCTGCGTAGTTGTACTGGAAGTCGACTTCTTTCTTATCAACTTCAGAAACGTACTTGCCGTCTTTTAATGTGATACGAAAAGTCTCGAACGCGCTTAGTGTCCTTCTTAGCTGCACCAAGTCGTTATTTTCGTCAAAGCCAAATTGCAATCGGTCACCAGGTCGAAGCCGAGTTAACTGTTTTTCTACTTCTTTGTCTGATGACACCAGTTCATGTAATAGACGAGCAGAAAGCCCTACGCGACTAAATAAGATGGCAGCACTCTCGCCATTTTTTACCTTGTATGTCTCCCAGCGCAGCACGGCGGGAACCGCAGGCGATGAACTATTTAGTGCACTGAGTTCGAGGGAAACTGGCACAGGATAATGTTGACCAACTTTTAATCGGCTCTGCTGCGGGTCTAGGTCTTGCGGATCAGGTAAAAAGAAGAGCGCGAAGATAATCAACGCACTAAAAAAACCGATCAATACTTTGTGCAAGAGTGGAAGTCGGACAAAAATCGAATGCATGAGGTACTTGATTGCTAAATTAAACGGAAAAAGTGACAACTACCTAGTCTAACGTGTTTCAAAATGCATCGCTATTCAAGTAATATGTTCAGCTATTATATTTTTGCCAAATCTGTGGGAGTGAACAAGAATGGCGAGCATTGAAGCTGCACTAGCCGAGATTAAGCGCGGTGTTGAAGAGCTGATTCCAGAAGAAGAGTTAATCGCAAAACTAAAAGAAGACCGTCCTCTACGTATTAAATTGGGCGCTGATCCAACAGCACCTGACATTCACCTAGGCCATACGGTTATTTTCAATAAGCTTCGCTTGTTCCAAGAACTAGGTCATGAAGTGACGTTCCTAATCGGTGACTTCACTGCAATGGTTGGTGACCCAACAGGTAAAAACACAACTCGTCCACCGCTAAGTCGCGAAGACGTATTGCGTAACGCTGAAACGTACAAAGAGCAAGTGTTCAAAATTCTCGATCCTGCAAAGACTAAAATTCAGTTTAACTCTGAGTGGCTGTCTGAACTGGGCGCAGAAGGTATGATTCGCCTTGCGGCAAACCAAACCGTTGCTCGTATGCTAGAGCGTGACGACTTTAAAAAGCGTTACGCGGGTGGTCAGCCAATTGCTATTCATGAGTTCATGTACCCACTTCTACAAGGCTGGGACTCAGTAGCAATGGAAACGGATGTTGAATTAGGTGGTACAGACCAGAAGTTCAACCTTCTAATGGGTCGTGAACTGCAAAAGTCTCACGGTCAAAAACCTCAGGTTGTACTGATGATGCCGCTTCTAGTGGGCCTTGATGGCGAGAAGAAGATGTCTAAGTCAGCAAACAACTACATCGGTATCAGCGAAGCGCCAAGCGAAATGTTTGGTAAAATCATGTCTATTTCTGATGACCTAATGTGGAGCTACTACGAGCTGCTCTCTTTCCGTCCTCTGGAAGAGATTGCTCAATTCAAAGCTGATGTAGAAGCGGGCAAAAACCCTCGTGACATCAAAGTATTGCTAGCAAAAGAAATTATTGCTCGTTTCCACAGTGAAGCCGATGCCGATGCAGCAGAGCAAGAATTCGTAAACCGTTTTGCGAAGAACCAAATTCCTGATGAAATGCCAGAGTTTGACTTTGACGCAGGTCGCCCAGTGAGTAATCTGTTGAAAGAAGCAGGTTTATGTCCATCATCGTCAGATGCGATGCGCATGGTTAAGCAGGGCGCTGTGAAGATTGATGGTGAAAAAATTGCGGACAGCAAATTTGCTCCAGAAGCGGGTACTTACGTGTTCCAAGTAGGTAAACGTAAATTTGCTCGTATTACTATTCAGTAATCCATAATGACTGCAAATGAAAGCGTCCGAAGGGCGCTTTTTTTGTATGAAAATTTAGCAAAAACGGCAAAGTAAAACTTCCATACCTGATGAACTTTGCTACTATACTTGCGCTGCCAATAATGGCAGCGCTATCGGAGATTTACATGAACAATACCGACCATCCTCCCAGTCGTTGGGTGAGTAAGATTAAGGGAGCGAAATAACCCGCTTCGGTATTGGCGATCTCCGCCTTACCTAAGTGGTGAGGCATCTTTTCTAATTTTTTCTCGTTATTTCCTTCATACATTCTGAATAGACAGTGCATTCGCATTGGTTTTCTCTGTGCATCTTATTTGTTGTCTGACTTTTAGCGTGCGAGAGTGGCTTTTTCATGCTTTGTCGATGGTCGTTACCAATGCCAATCGGGAGATTCGCCATGACGGTAATGAACAACACTTTTATTGAAACAACACCAAACTTTTCTGAAGTAGAAATTGGTGCAGCTCGCAATGCATTCTTGCAGTATGAGCAAGAGCAACAAGTCCATTTGCTTACGGTTATGCCGATTGATGAGGCTGTAGGTATTTTACAGCATTGCTCTGTCGGCTATGTGAATAGTCTTATTGCTCAACTTGAGCAAGCAGGTCATGACAAACGCGCACGTCATTATGCTCACCAACTGGGTCTGCATATGTCTGAAGTTGATACACCCGATGGTTATTTATCAACTAGTGTTTTAGGGCATGTAAAACAGCGTATTGGATGGATCATTGCGCTGGCTCTTTTAGGGATAGTGTCAGGCTTGATCATCGCTCAGTATGAGGACACCCTTAGTCAGCTTGTTTTACTTGCAGTGTACATGCCAGTGATTGCAGCTGCTGGTGGTAACACAGGAACACAAGCAGCAACTTTGGTGATTCGTGCTCTTGCTACTGGAGAGTTAAAAAAACGCCAATGGTTAGAAGTTTTGTGGAAAGAGAGCCGAGTCGCTCTATTTATTGCGCTAGCAATCGCTATCGTGATGATTGGACGCATTATGTTATTTAGTGCAGGACAATCAACAGGAGGCTTTGAACTGACCGATATCGCTCTGGCAATAGCAGTTGCGCTGTTCATTCAAGTCACCATTTCTACAACATTGGGCGGGCTGTTGCCAATTATTGCACGAGCTTGCAAGTTGGACCCTGCCGTATTGGTGAGTCCAGTTCTTGCGTCTATCGTCGATATTTCAGGAATGTGGATTTACTTTAACGTGGTGAACTATTTCTTAGGTATTGCCTGACTAAAGTTCACAATGTCATTGTAAAAAAGCTGCTCAAAATGTGTAATCGGGGCGATGACAGGAGTGTTGTCGTCCCGTTTTTCTGGGAAGTAGTCTGAAACAAACTGAACAAAAATGGTGTTAGGTTGACCATTTTTATCCAAGCCATATCCAGCCATATTGTAAGTCCCGTAGATAGAGCCACTTTTCGCTATCAGCTGTCCTTTAATTGGAAGTTTTCGCATACTTTGTCGGTACTTTAATGTGCCGGATTCACCTGATTTCGGCATGATGGCAATCAATTTGAGTTCGTTTTCATGCTTCCAAATATAGCGCAGCATTTCAGCCATCTTGGTCGCGGAGATCCGGTTATTTCGCGAAAGTCCTGAGCCGTCTTCTAGGCGCGCATTACGAATATCAATACCAGTGTTGGCGAAAATGATCTGCTTGATCGCTTCTGTCCCGTTAGTAAAACTGCCTGGCTGAACGAAAAATTTAGCGCCAAGTGTTTTGGTTAATGTGTCGGCAATCAAGTTGTCAGAGTTTTTGAGCATATCTTCAAGAATGTCTGGTAAGGCCTTTGATTGATGCATTGCGATGAGCTTTCGCTGCTTTTCTGGCGCCGTACCGACCCTAATCTTTCCTGATACCCCAATGTTGAGCTCCTTGAGCAAAGTCGCCAACCTTTGACTGGTGTAACGCTCAGGGTCTTGAACCGCAAATTTCAGTGGCAATGGTTTGTCTCTTTCAACCAAGCACCCTGTTAGCTTGTAGTTGTTATCGGGATTTGCAACTAAACCTAAGTCACAATGACGACTTTTCTTAATGGTTTTAGAAACTGTTTCTACGGTACTTGTGACACGAATAGGTTGATGCTCTGGTACGTAGACCCGCGTTCCACCATCTTTTTGTGTATAGATAGAGGCTTGTACACAGTTGTTATTGAGTGTGATGGTCGATGCCGGAGCGCTGTAGCAAACTCCCAAGATATCCCACGGCCAGCCCACCGCACGGTTATAACCAGTGAATGCGCTGTTATCGAGCCATAGGTCACCGTTAATCCGTTTTAAGCCATTTTTCTTAGCTAGAGTGAGAAGTGATTTTAAGTCGTTGGTTTGGAGTGTTGGGTCGCCGACAAAGTAAATCACTGCATCTGAGTTCGACGTTTCCAGCTTGGTTCGAAACCGGAAATTATCACCCAGTTCTAGCTTTGCGGCTAATGCGGTGACGATTTTTAATGTACTCGCTGGTGGGAACAGTTGTTCGGTAGGATGAACACCGTCAAGCTCAGCATTTTCACTGAGTTTTTCCGCAACTAAACTGATGCGGGCGCCTTCAGGCAACACCTCTTGATGAGGGTACGCTTGTGAAAAAGCAGAAAGTAATGAAGAGAATATGAGCAAGGGCCAACGTAAACGCATAATGGTACTTTCTAAGGTGAGTTATGTGATTGAGTATACGCAAGTCCTTTCAATATGCTAGGTAACTAAAGAAATGCTTCAAATGTCTTCATGAATGAGACACGAGAGAAAGGCGCGCTGCTTAAAATGAAGTATAAAAAATGCCCGCTTAAAGCGGGCATTCGATATTCTAGTCAAAGACCGGAATTAGAAGTCGTAACGTAGACCTAGAGCTAGCTCGTCTTCAGCATCGATCTTAGTTGCAACTGTTTTGCTAGTGTCAGTTGAACCAAACTTGTCACCTGCATCAATCAGGTTGAAGTTGTAAGAAATGTAACCACGGAAGTTAGGCTTGAAGTAGTAAGAAGCATCAACAGCGAAGTTGTTTGCAGAAGTTTCGTTGTTAGTTTCTGCATTGTTGTATGATGTTGTAAATACTGTTTGGCCTAGAGTGTAAGCACCCGCTAGCTCGTAACCAGTGTAATCAACTGTGTTACTGTTGTTTGAATCTTCCATTTTCTCGCCGTCAGTGAATACACCAGCGAAGTAAAGATCAGACATTGTGTAAGATGCAGCTAGCATGTACTCGTTAGCTTTGTCTTGATCTGCGTAACCAGCACCTAGCTCAAGACCAGTGTCAGCTAGAGCGTAGATTGCAGATAGAGAGTAACCGTCTTGTTTGTTGTCGTAGTACTCACCAGTGTTTTTGTTTTCCATACGATCAGCGAAGCGGTAGCTTGCTTTTACGCTTAGGTTTTCAAACTGGCCTTTGTAAGCCATCATGTTGTCTGTACGGTCTGATACAGCTAGTTTGTCTGCTGCAGAGTTACCGTGGTAAGCCATGATATCTGTGAAGTCAGTGATAACGCCTAGTGCACCTTCAGTTTTACCGTATGCGAACTCACCGTAAGCACCGCCAAGACCAGCGTAAGCAAGACGAGTTTCTAGATCGCTCTTGTCGTCGCCGTCTACAGTACCGTTTTGAGCAGTCTCAAATTCACCTTCCCAGAAACCAACACCGTATAGGTTGTCATTGATTTCTTGTTTACCAAGGAAGTTTAGACGGATGCGAGATTTGTCTTGAGCGTCGCCATCTTTCATAGATAGACGTGCTTCAGCACGGCCGCCCATTTCTAGAGAAGTACCGTCTTGGTTGTAAAGTTCAGCTGCGTTTACGCCAGTTGCCATAGCTGCTGCAGATACAGAAAGAGCAATTAGAGTCTTTTTCATCTTATTTGTCCTAGTTAGCTGTCCATAATCATTGTTGTATGGGGGAGAGGTGATCTCTCACAAGTTGTTGGTCCAAAATTGGCTAATTGAGCGATATAGTTCGCACTTGTAAGCCATTGATCTAACAACTCGCTGGACATGTTTTACTGCTAAAGTTTCCGTATGAGTTAGTAAAATGATATAAATCCCAATGATGAACACTGTTCAATTGTGCGTTGTTTTTATTTAAATTACTGTTTTTGATTGAAATTATTGGCAATGACATTGGCCTGACATTGATTAGTTTTTATCTTTTTTGAGGTTTTTGGTGTAATGAACAGTGTTGTTTTTCAATAAATTGAGAAGGTGATTCGCCCTAGAGCCGCTCTAAAAGTGAGTTATATCATTATGCCGAAAAGGCATAGTCTTGCTGTCTTTCGAATTAAGATGATTTCGTCCGGGAGTTTGTTTACACTAAACGAAATACATCTTTAAGCGCACTACCCAGTCCTATGACAGGGTGGGCTTTTTTTGTCCAAAGACCCATTTGGGCTTGAGGTTATAAAATGGAAAAAGTTCCAATGACACTACGTGGCGAGCAAAAGCTACGTGCAGAACTCGATCGTCTACTTAAACTACGTCCTCAGATCTCAGAGGCAATTGCTGAAGCTCGTGAGCTAGGTGATTTAAAAGAGAATGCTGAATATCACGCCGCTCGTGAAGAGCAGGGCATTTGTGAAGCACAAATCCGTGACATTGAATACAAACTGTCAGTTGCTCAAGTTATTGATGTAACGAAGATGGAGAACACGGGTAAAGTTATTTTTGGTTCAACCGTAACCTTGATTGATATCGACACCGAAGAAGAAAAAACGTACCAAATCGTTGGTGATGACGAAGCCGATATCAAAGCAGGTCGCATTTCAGTGAGCTCACCTATTGCTCGTGGCCTGATTGGTAAGATGGAAGGCGATGAAGTTGCTATTCAAACTCCGGGTGGCGCGAAAGACTTCGAAATTGACCGAGTAGAATATATCTAAGTCGTTTGGAGTTGCATTATTACTCTGATAAAACGCAAAAAGGTCGCCTCAGGCGACCTTTTTTCTTCAGCAACGTAAGTAGAGTTACTTACGAGGGATTTCGATTTTACGCTCTTCAGACTGGCGGTATAGCACAAGCACTTTACCAATAGTCTGAACTTTTTCAGCGCCCGTCTCACGTACGATAGCGTCGATGATTAGCTGTTTTGTTTCACGATCTTCCGAAGCAACTTTTACTTTGATAAGTTCGTGATGGTTAAGAGCGATTTCAATTTCTGCTAGCACGGCTTCTGTAAGTCCATTTGCGCCCATTAGCACAACAGGTTTTAAACTGTGAGCTAGGCCTTTAAGGTGCTGCTTTTGTTTGGTGCTTAGGTTCATTACGCGGCCAATTTTCTTTAAAATAAGGGTTGAAAAAAGCTATTTTAACGCCATCTATTGCTGAAGACTATAATTTATTGAGTAATAGGTAGCGCCTATTAAAACAATAGCTCCAATTTGTGCCTTGTTGGGATTAAAATGAGTAAACAAAAACATTCGGCTAGTTCTGGTCGTTGGTTGAAAGAACACTTTGATGATAAATACGCGAATGAAGCCCGAAAAAAAGGCTACCGTTCACGTGCTTATTTCAAGATCGATGAGATTCAAACGAAAGATAAATTGTTAAAGCCTGGAATGACAGTCGTCGACTTGGGGGCTGCGCCGGGCGGATGGTCTCAATATGCTGCTAAGATAGTAGGGGACAGCGGTCAGATCATCGCGTGTGACTTGCTTCCTATGGACCCGATTGCTGGCGTTAGCTTTTTACAAGGCGACTTTCGTGATGATGCGGTATTGGAAGCTTTGCTAGAAAGGATCCAACCTTCCATGGTAGACGTAGTAATGTCTGATATGGCGCCTAACATCGCGGGAAACAATTCTGTTGATCAACCTCGCGCTATGTATTTAGTTGAATTAGCTTTAGATATGTGTCGACAAGTTCTAGCGCCTAATGGTAGCTTTGTCGTAAAGGTTTTCCAAGGGGAAGGCTTCGATCAGTATGTGAAAGAAGTCCGAGACATGTTTAAAGCCGTAAAAATTAGAAAACCAGACTCATCGCGAGCTCGCTCTCGAGAGGTCTTCGTCGTAGCCACTGGTTACAAAGGTTAACCATTTTGCTCTCTTGAGAGCGTGTTAACACTATAGCTACAGTTAATGAACTGTAGTACCCTACCTTTAATTACAATTAGTTATCGAGAGGCTTACACCTTGAGTGACATGGCAAAAAATTTAATTCTGTGGCTTGTTATCGCCGTCGTATTGATGTCGGTATTCCAGAGCTTTGGCCCTGGAGAAAGCAATGGCAGAACCGTGGATTACACCACGTTTGTACAGGAAGTTGGCCAAGGCCAGATTCAAGAAGCAACTTTTAAAGACGGTGAAATTAGCTTTGTTCGTCGTGGCGGCGGTGCCAAAATGGTCACTTACATGCCAGTGTATGACCAAAAGCTTCTAGATGACCTAATTAACCAAAACGTGAAAGTACAAGGCACGCCTCCAGAAGAGCAAAGCTTGCTTGGTACTATCTTCATCTCTTGGTTCCCAATGATCTTACTGATTGGTGTATGGATTTTCTTCATGCGTCAAATGCAAGGCGGCGGTGGTAAAGGCGCCATGTCTTTTGGTAAGAGTAAAGCTCGAATGATGAGCGAAGAACAAATCAAGACAACTTTTGCTGACGTTGCTGGTTGTGACGAAGCAAAAGAAGACGTGAAAGAACTGGTGGACTACCTACGCGATCCAAGCCGCTTCCAAAAACTGGGCGGTAAGATTCCAACGGGTGTTCTAATGGTTGGTCCTCCTGGTACGGGTAAAACGCTTCTAGCGAAAGCCATTGCCGGTGAGGCGAAAGTACCATTCTTTACTATCTCTGGTTCTGATTTCGTAGAAATGTTCGTTGGTGTTGGTGCATCTCGTGTGCGTGACATGTTTGAACAAGCAAAGAAAGCTGCACCTTGTATCATCTTTATCGATGAGATCGATGCGGTAGGTCGTCAACGTGGCGCAGGTGTTGGTGGTGGTCATGATGAACGTGAACAAACACTAAACCAAATGCTCGTTGAGATGGATGGTTTCGAAGGTAACGAAGGTATTATCGTTATCGCTGCGACTAACCGTCCGGACGTGCTAGACCCTGCGCTACTGCGTCCTGGTCGTTTTGACCGTCAAGTGGTAGTTGGTCTTCCAGATGTACGTGGCCGTGAACAGATCCTAAAAGTTCACATGCGTAAGGTCCCTCTAGCGGGTGATGTAGAGCCTTCTCTCATCGCACGTGGTACTCCAGGCTTCTCTGGTGCTGACCTAGCAAACTTAGTTAACGAAGCAGCCCTGTTTGCTGCGCGCGGTAACAAGCGCAACGTTTCTATGGTTGAGTTTGAACTGGCGAAAGACAAAATCATGATGGGTGCTGAGCGCCGTTCAATGGTGATGTCTGAGGAAGTGAAAGAGTCAACCGCATACCACGAAGCGGGTCACGCGATTGTTGGTCGCTTGGTTCCTGAACACGATCCAGTGTACAAAGTGTCTATCATTCCACGTGGTCGTGCGTTGGGTGTAACAATGTACCTTCCAGAGCAGGACCGCGTGAGTATGTCTCGCCAACACCTAGAATCAATGATTTCTAGCTTGTACGGTGGTCGTTTAGCAGAAGAACTTATCTACGGTGCTGACAAAGTATCAACCGGTGCTTCTAATGATATCGAGCGCGCAACAGATATTGCTCGTAAGATGGTTACTCAATGGGGTTTCTCTGAAAAGCTTGGCCCTCTGCTGTATGCAGAAGATGAAGGCGAAGTGTTCTTAGGGCGTAGTGTAACTCAGACTAAACATGTGTCTGACGATACAGCGAAGTTGATTGATGACGAAGTTCGTCAGATCATTGACCGCAACTACGATCGTGCGAAGAAGATTCTTCAAGAGAACATGGATATCATGCATGCGATGAAAGATGCGCTGATGAAGTATGAAACCATTGATGCTCGCCAGATTGATGACTTAATGGAGCGCAAAGCTGAAATTCGTGAGCCTGCGGGCTGGAGTGATAACTCAGCAAGCAAACCAGAAGACAGCGACAAGCCTCAAGCAAAGCAAGAAGTTAAAGAAGAAGCAACGGAGACTGCGAAAGATGCAGAACAGCCTAGCTCTTCTGAAACAACTTCTAACGAAGCGCCTGAAAAGAAAGACTCTGAATAAAGAGTATCGATAATATTAAACCCCGAGTTATCTCGGGGTTTTTGTGTTTATGATGATGATTACAGCAAATAACAAATCTTTGGACCTTTCGCGTCCACATGTCATGGCCATTCTAAATGTGACACCGGATTCCTTTTCGGATGGCGGTAAATACAACTCAATTGAACTTGCTCTTGCTCAAGTTGATAAAATGATAAAGGCTGGTGTAAGTATTGTTGATGTTGGTGGTGAATCAACAAGACCTGGTGCACCGGATGTGTCTTTGGAAGAAGAGCTTAGGCGTGTTGTCCCAGTAATCAAAGCCATTCGTGAAAAATATGATGTATGGATTTCCGTTGACACCAGTAAAGCAGAAGTGATGCGTCAAGCAATTGATGCTGGGGCTGATTTGATCAATGACATCCGCTCGCTGCAAGAGCCAGGTGCTCTGGAAGTCGCAGCAGAAGCAAACCTTCCAATTTGTCTGATGCATATGAAAGGTCAGCCTAGGACCATGCAAGTTGACCCTCATTATGATGATTTAATGGGGGACGTGTCGGCTTTTCTAGAAGAACGTATCGCGGCGTGTGAAGCAGCAGGGATTGATAAATCTCAACTGATTCTCGATCCTGGGTTTGGCTTTGGCAAAACAATCGAACACAATTATCATATGCTTGCTCATCTTGAAAAGTTTCATGAATTCGGCCTGCCTATTTTGGCTGGCATGTCTCGTAAATCCATGATCTTCAAACTGTTAGACAAGCCAGCGGCTGAGTGTACGAACGCAAGTGTCGTTTGTGCTACGATTGCCGCGATGAAAGGCGCGCAGATCATTCGCGTGCATGACTTTGAAGAGACAATCGAAGCGATGAAAGTTGTTGAGATGACGAAAAACAATATTTAAAAATAATAAAGGAAAGTTTATGTCGAATGAAAGACGTTACTTTGGTACTGACGGTGTGCGCGGTAAAGTAGGACAATACCCAATCACTCCAGACTTCGTACTTAAGCTTGGCTGGGCTGCTGGTCGTGTACTAGCGAAACAAGGCACAAAGAAAGTTATCATAGGTAAAGATACACGTATTTCAGGTTATATGCTTGAATCTGCACTAGAGGCTGGCCTTGCAGCTGCGGGACTTAAAGCAACATTTACTGGTCCCATGCCAACTCCAGCTGTGGCATATTTAACTCAGACTTTCCGTGCCGAGGCTGGTATTGTGATTTCTGCATCACATAACCCATATTACGACAACGGCATTAAATTCTTTTCTTCTGAGGGTACTAAGCTACCTGACGATATCGAATTGGCGATCGAAGCTGAGTTAGATAAAGAAATTGAATGTGTGGAGTCTGCTGAGCTTGGTAAAGCAACCCGCCTAAATGATGCAGCTGGTCGTTACATCGAATTCTGTAAGAGTACTTTCCCATCTGAGTTGAGCCTTGCGAACTTTAAGATCGTAGTAGACTGTGCGCACGGTGCAACGTACCACATCGCTCCAAATGTTTTCAAAGAACTTGGGGCAGAAGTTATCGCTATGGGCGTAGAGCCTAACGGCATCAACATTAATGAAAAAGTGGGCGCAACAGACGTACGAGCACTTCAACAGCGTGTTGTTGAAGAGCAAGCGCACCTTGGTCTCGCATTTGATGGTGATGGTGACCGCATCATTATGGTCGATCACCTAGGTAACAAAGTTGATGGTGACCAAATTGCTTATATCATCGCTCGTGATGCTCTTCGTCGTGGTGAGCTAAAGGGTGGTGTTGTTGGTACACTAATGACTAACTTGGGTATGGAAAATGGTTTAAAGCAGCTAGGCATTCCGTTTGTACGTGCCGCTGTTGGTGACCGTTATGTCATGGAGCAACTGCTAGAAAAAGGTTGGAAAATTGGTGCTGAAAACTCAGGCCATGTGATCTTATTAGATAAAGTCACAACCGGCGATGCGATTGTTGCTGCACTTCAAGTACTTGCTTCTGTAATTGGCAGCGATATGTCTTTATATGAACTATCGCAAGGAATGACACTATATCCTCAGGTTTTAGAAAATGTCCGTTTCTCAGGAGAAAGTAACCCTCTTGAAGCTACAGCTGTATTAAACGCTGTCGCTGAAGTAGAGGCGACACTTGGTGATAAAGGGCGTGTACTGCTGCGTAAGTCTGGCACTGAGCCTTTGATCCGCGTTATGGTGGAAGGCGAAGATGGTGAACTAGTTCAACACTCAGCATTGAAAATCGCTGAGGCTGTTAAAGCAAGTTGTTAATCATTGCGTTAAAGCATGTCTTGAATGAAAAGGGCATCTTTTGCCCTTTTTTTGAGCGCTTAACGCATTGGCATTGATTTTTTACTAATTTTCCCTTGTCAGCGTTACTGGCTTTCGCTAGTATTGCTCCGCCTCCCGTTAGGAGGTCGCTAGCCTTGTTCATAATGATTTATTCTTTTGAACGGCGCTGGCTCAACAATTTGGAACATAGGTGGAAAAAATGTTTTCAGTTCTACTTGTGATTTACCTGTTGGCAGCGCTTGGTGTGATTGGCCTTGTGTTGATTCAACAAGGTAAAGGCGCAGATATGGGAGCCTCGTTCGGTGCTGGTGCTTCAAACACAGTGTTTGGTGCTGGCGGCTCAGGTAATTTCTTAACCCGAACAACTGCTATTTTAGCAACCGTATTCTTTATCGTTAGCTTGTTACTTGGTCGTATGTCTACGCACCAGACTGAATCACAATGGGTAGACCCAACGTTAGGTCAACCAGTTGTTGAACAAGTTAAGGATGCAGCGAGTGAAGTTCCTGCCCCAGCGGGTGATGAAATTCCTCAATAAGCTGTAAGGTTTTGATGCCGAGATGGTGAAATTGGTAGACACGCTAGCATGAGGTGCTAGTGCCTTAGGTGTGAGGGTTCGAGTCCCTCTCTCGGCACCATGTATTTACAAACTTGTAAATCACTTGTTTGCGAGTATAATGCTCAGCAAGTCGGACGCGGGGTGGAGCAGCTTGGTAGCTCGTCGGGCTCATAACCCGAAGGTCGTCGGTTCAAATCCGGCCCCCGCAACCAATCTCTTTCTTTAAAAGGAAATCGTAGATTGGCAAGTTTGCGTAGTGCTAACCACACTACGAGTTAAGAAAAGCAATTGTTGGCTATTCTTAACGTATCAGGGTCCAGCAGCATAAAACCCCGACTATCGGGGTTTTTTGTTATCTGAGCTTTTTGAAATAGCTCAGATACTGCTTGGTTTTTTGATTGGGCTCTGAGCCCTTTTTTTGTTTCTGGAGTGGTTAAATGACTGGTTTAGAAAGACAACTTACTGAAATGCTTGACGCGCCAGTAGCGGCATCAGGTTATGAGTTAGTTGGATTAGAATTCATTCGTGCAGGCGCGCACTCAACGTTACGTATCTACATTGACCATGAAAATGGTATTAACGTAGACGACTGTGCAGAAGTTAGCCACCAAGTTAGTGCAGTTTTAGACGTTGAAGATCCAATTTCTGTTGCTTACAGCCTAGAAGTGTCTTCTCCAGGTTTAGAAAGACCACTTTTTAAAGCAGCACATTACGAGCAATTTATTGGTCACGAGGTCAGCATCGTATTGAAAATGGCTGTAGCAAACCGTCGTAAGTGGAAAGGTATTATCCACGGTGTTGATGGCGAAACAGTGACAATTACTGTAGACGGTCAGCAAGAAGAGTTTGCTCTAAGTAACATTTCCAAAGCTAACCTGATCCCTAAATTTTAGTTCCCTAAAAAAGTTTAAGCTTAGAGGCTAAATACAATGAGTAAAGAAATTTTAGCGGTAGCAGAAGCGGTATCGAACGAAAAAGCGGTACCTCGTGAGCGTATCTTTGAGGCTCTTGAGATTGCTCTAGCAACTTCTACAAAGAAAAAATACGAAATCGAAATCGACGTACGTGTTGCCATTGACCGTAAAACCGGTGAGTTTGTAACTTACCGCCGTTGGTTAGTTGTTGATGACGTTGAGAACCCTACAAAAGAGATCTCACTAGAAGCAGCGCAATACGAAGATGACTCAATCGAGCTTGGCGACTACGTAGAAGACGAAATCGAATCAGTAACGTTTGACCGTATTACGACTCAAACTGCTAAGCAAGTTATCGTACAAAAAGTTCGTGAAGCTGAGCGCGCACAAATCGTTGAACAGTTCATCGACAATGAAGGTGATCTAATCACTGGTGTCGTGAAAAAAGTAAACCGTGACACAATCGTGCTTGATCTTGGTAATAACGCTGAAGCGGTAATCCTGCGTGATGACCAACTTCCTCGTGAAAACTTCCGTCCAGGCGACCGTGTACGTGGCCTTCTTTACAAAGTCGCGCCTGAAGCACGTGGTTTCCAATTGTTCATCACTCGTTCTAAGCCAGAAATGTTGGCAGAACTGTTCCGTGTTGAAGTGCCTGAAATCGCAGAAGATATTATCGAGTTGAAAGGCGCGGCACGTGATCCTGGTTCTCGCGCTAAGATCGCTGTCAAAACAAATGACAAACGTATCGACCCTGTAGGTGCGTGTGTTGGTATGCGTGGTGCACGTGTACAAGCTGTTTCTGGCGAACTTGGTGGGGAGCGTATCGATATTGTGCTTTGGGATGATAACCCAGCTCAATTCGTTATCAACGCAATGGCGCCAGCTGATGTTGCTTCTATCATCGTTGATGAGGATGCACACTCAATGGACATCGCAGTTGAAGCTGACAACCTAGCGCAAGCTATCGGTCGTAACGGTCAAAACGTGCGTCTAGCATCTCAACTAACAGGTTGGGAACTGAATGTTATGACAGTTGCTGATCTTCAGAAGAAACACGCTGAAGAATCACAAGCATCTATTGAAAACTTCATGAAGTACCTAGATATTGAAGAAGACTTCGCTCAACTTCTTGTTGAAGAAGGTTTCTCAACGCTAGAAGAAATCGCATACGTGCCAGTTAACGAGCTACTAGAAATCGATGGTTTGAATGAAGAACTAATCGAAGAGCTTCGTGGACGTGCAAAAGATGCACTAACGACGATCGCACTAGCACAAGAAGAGTCTTTTGAAGGTCTAGAACCAGCTGAGGACCTACTTGCACTTGAAGGTCTTGAGCGTGAGATGGCATTTAAATTGGCAGCGAAAGGTGTAGCGACACTGGAAGATCTTGCTGACCAAGGTATTGACGATTTAGAAGGTATCGAAGGCCTGACCGAAGAACGTGCAGGTGAGCTAATTATGGCCGCACGTAACATCTGTTGGTTCGGCGAAGAAGCATAATTTTCGGCAAGGAGGAAGCGGCATGACACAATTAACAGTTAAAGCACTGAGTGATGAGATTGGTACGCCAGTCGACCGCTTGATTGAACAACTTGCTGACGCTGGCATTAAAAAGGCGAGCTCTGACAATGTTACTGATGAAGAGAAGCAGAAGCTTCTCTCTCATTTAAAGAAAGAACACGGTGATAAATCAGGTGATTCAGAGCCGACTCGCCTTACGCTTCAGCGTAAAACTCGTAGTACACTTAGTGTGAACGCGGGTGGTGGTAAGAGTAAGAATGTTCAGGTTGAGGTGCGCAAAAAACGTACATACGTGAAGCGCAGCACAATTGAAGATGAAGCGAAACGTGAAGCTGAAGAAGCAGCACAACGTGAAGCAGAAGAAGCAGCAAAACGTGCAGCAGAAGAAGCTGCAAAACGTGAAGCTGAAGAAGCTGCGAAACGTGAAGCTGAAGAAGCTGCAAAACGTGAAGCGGAAGAAAAAGCGAAACGTGAAGCTGAAGAAAAAGCGAAGCGAGACGTAGATACGAATGCACAACGTAATGCTGAAGAAAAAGCAAAGCGTGATGCTGAAGAGAAAATTAAGCAAGAAGCAGCGCGAAAAGAGGCCGACGAGCTTAAACGTCGTCAGGAAGAAGAAGCTAAGCGTAAGGCTGAAGAGGAAAGTCAGCGCAAGCTTGAAGAAGCTCGCGAATTGGCTGAAAAGAATAAAGAGCGTTGGTCTGCTGCAGAAGAGAAAAAGGGTGATATGGAAGATACAGATTACCATGTAACGACTTCACAATACGCACGTGAAGCCGAAGATGAAGCAGATCGCAAAGTAGAAGGCGGTCGTCGTAAGAAGAAAAAAGCAGCTTCGGGTAAAGACGACCAAGCTCGCGGTGGCCGTAACAACCAACGTGGCGGTAGAGGTCGTAAGGGCAAACTTGCTAAGCCGACTTCAATGCAGCACGGGTTTGATAAGTCAGCAACGGTTGCTAAGCAAGACGTTGTAATTGGCGAAACGATCGTTCTATCAGAACTTGCTAACAAGATGTCGGTTAAAGCGACAGAAGTTATCAAAGTAATGATGAAGATGGGCGCTATGGCGACTATCAACCAAGTGATCGACCAAGAAACAGCACAACTTGTTGCTGAAGAAATGGGCCATAAAGTAGTTCTTCGTAAAGAGAACGAACTGGAAGAAGCGGTACTATCTGACCGTGACACTAACGCGGAAGCAGTTCCACGTGCTCCAGTTGTTACTATCATGGGTCACGTTGACCACGGTAAAACGTCAACACTTGACTACATCCGTCGCACACACGTTGCTTCTGGCGAAGCGGGTGGTATTACTCAGCACATTGGTGCGTACCACGTTGAAACAGACAACGGCATGATCACGTTCCTTGATACTCCTGGACACGCAGCGTTTACTGCAATGCGTGCTCGTGGTGCTCAAGCGACAGATATCGTTGTTCTTGTAGTTGCAGCAGACGATGGCGTAATGCCACAAACAGTAGAAGCGATTCAGCACGCGAAAGCGGCAGGCGTTCCTCTAATTGTTGCTGTGAACAAGATCGATAAAGAAGACGCGAACCCAGATAACGTTAAGAACGAGCTTGCTCAATACGACGTTATTCCTGAAGAGTGGGGCGGTGAGAACATGTTCGTTCACATCTCTGCTAAACAGGGTACAAACATCGATGGTCTTCTAGAAGCAATCCTTCTTCAGTCTGAAGTTCTTGAACTTACAGCTGTAGCTGAGGGCATGGCATCTGGTGTTGTTGTTGAATCTCGCCTAGATAAAGGTCGTGGTCCAGTTGCAACAGTACTTGTTCAATCAGGTACACTAAACAAAGGCGACATCGTTCTTTGTGGTCAAGAATACGGCCGTGTTCGTGCAATGCGTGATGAGCTAGGTAAAGAAATTACTTCGGCTGGCCCATCTATCCCTGTAGAGATCCTAGGTCTTTCAGGTGTACCATCTTCAGGTGATGAAGCAACAGTAGTTCGTGACGAGCGTAAAGCGCGTGAAGTAGCTAACTACCGTGCTGGTAAGTTCCGTGAAGTGAAACTTGCTCGTCAGCAGAAATCTAAACTAGAGAACATGTTCTCTAACATGACTGCTGGTGAAGTTGCTGAACTTAACGTTGTACTTAAAGCAGACGTTCAAGGTTCTGTAGAAGCAATCGCTGACTCACTAGTTAAGCTATCTACTGACGAAGTTAAAGTGAACATCGTTGGTTCTGGTGTAGGTGGTATTACGGAAACTGACGTAGTACTAGCGGAAGCTTCAAACGCAATCATCCTTGGCTTTAACGTTCGTGCAGATGCTTCTGCTCGCCGTGCTGTTGAAGCCGCAGCTGTTGACTTACGTTACTACTCAATCATTTACCAATTGATTGATGAAGTGAAACAAGCAATGGGCGGTATGCTTGCTCCAGAATTCAAGCAAGAGATCATTGGTCTTGCTGAAGTTCGTGACGTGTTTAAGTCACCGAAACTGGGCGCTATCGCTGGTTGTATGGTTACAGAAGGTGTGATCAAGCGTAACAACCCAATCCGTGTACTACGTGATAACGTTGTTATTTACGAAGGTGAACTAGAGTCACTACGTCGTTTCAAAGATGACGTTCAAGAAGTTAAGAATGGCTACGAATGTGGTATCGGCGTTAAGAACTACAATGATGTTCGCGTTGGTGACCAAATTGAAGTCTTCGAAATCGTTGAAATTAAACGTACTCTAGACTAATTGACTAAAATTACTAATATTGTCTTTGAAAGATAAGTAGTAATTGGTTGTTGAATACACCATGGGGGGCTGGCTTTGACCAACCCCCCATTCTTTCTATATAAGAGTAAAGATATGTCAAAAGAATTTAGCCGCACGCAGCGCGTTGCACAGCAGCTGCAAAAAGAACTAGCGATGATCCTTCAACGTGAAGTTCGTGACTCTCGCCTTGGCATGGTGACGATCTCAGACGTAGAAGTCTCTCGTGACCTAGCTTACGCAAAAGTATTTGTGACCTTCCTATGTGTGGGTGAGCAAACACCTGAATCATGTCTAGCAGCGCTACGTGAGCACGAAGTGCACATTCGCATGATGTTAGGTAAGCGTATTCGTCTACGTTTAACGCCAGAAATCCGCTTCCACTATGACAATACGCTTGTTGAAGGTATGCGTATGTCTAACCTAGTGTCTGAAGTCGTTAGTTCAGACAAACAAAAGCAAAAAGATTCTGGTCGTGAGGACGAAGAATAATGGCTCGTCGTCGTAAAGGTCGTCCAATTAATGGCGTTATACTGTTGGACAAACCAACAGGTATCTCTTCCAATGATGCACTGCAAAAAGTAAAGCGAATCTACTTTGCAGAGAAAGCAGGCCACACTGGAGCCTTGGACCCATTAGCGACAGGCATGCTGCCAATTTGCTTGGGTGAAGCGACAAAATTTTCTCAGTTTCTTCTTGATTCTGATAAACGCTACCGCGTGATCGCAAAGCTGGGTGAACGTACCAATACGTCTGACTCGGATGGTGAAGTTGTAGAGACGCGTCCAGTCGATGTTACGTTAGACAAGCTAGAAGCGTGCATCGATCAGTTCCGTGGTGAATCTGATCAAGTGCCTTCCATGTTCTCTGCGTTGAAGTATCAAGGTAAACCCTTGTATGAATACGCTCGTAAAGGCATCGAAGTTCCGCGTGAATCTCGTAAGATCACGGTATATGAGATTGTTCTTCACCGTTTTGAAGGCGATGAAGTAGAGATGGAAGTGCACTGCTCTAAAGGTACCTATATTCGTACTATCGTTGATGATCTGGGCGAAATGTTAGGTTGTGGTGCGCACGTAACTATGCTTCGTCGTACTGGTGTTGCTAAATACCCTTACGAGAATATGGTAACACTTGAGCAACTAAATGAGTTGCTAGAGCAAGCTCACCGCGAGGAACGAGCGCCTCGAGAACTACTGGACCCACTGCTTTTGCCAATGGATACAGCGGTAGAAGACTTACCAGAAGTCAACTTGGTGCCTGAACTGGCGAATATGGTCCAACATGGGCAGCCCGTTCAAGTATTTGGTGCTCCGACTGAGGGCTCACTTCGCCTTACTATGGGTGAAGAACGCTTGTTTATTGGCGTTGGCGAAATGAACGAAGATGGCAAAATCGCTCCTAAGCGATTGGTCGTGTTCCGAGATGACGTTGCATCCAAGTAAATGATTGAAAATACCGACCTGAGTGTCGGTATTTTTATATTGCACGAGATAGGAAATTTCCCTATAATCCGCGCTTCGCGTAGCGGCTGAATCAGAGATTGGCTGCTACAACTTTAAACCTACTCTTATTAGGAGAGAATTATGTCTCTGAATGCAGAAACTAAAGCAGCAATCGTTGCAGAATACGCACAAGGCGAAGGCGACACTGGTTCACCAGAAGTTCAAGTAGCTCTACTTACAGCTTCTATCAACCACCTACAAGGTCACTTCAAAGCGCACAAAGGCGATCACCACAGCCGTCGTGGTCTTCTACGCATGGTTTCTCGTCGTCGTAAGCTTCTAGATTACCTAAAAGGTAAAAACCTAGCTCGCTACCAAGACCTAATCAAACGTCTAGGCCTACGTCGCTAATCAGCGACTGCATAGCAGTTTGTCTAAAAAGGGGCTTTATGCCCCTTTTTTGTTGCCTAAATTTAGCCAAATTAGACTTATGCCGTTATAATACTGGCGGCTAAACCTTGTAAGAGGTTTTCTCAAAAGCTCATAGCATTACAGTCAACCACGTCGACCAAAAGGTCGCGACTATTCAAAAGGAATTTCCGAGTTTCTTTTTACTAGTCGCGATTCGTAATGCCTTGAGTGTCAATTAACACATCTAAGATTTCTTTAAGCACTAAAGGAAGATTAGAAACAAGGAATAACAATGTTCGAAAAACCAGTTGTTAAAACGTTCCAGTACGGTAACCACACAGTTACTTTAGAAACTGGCGTTATTGCACGTCAAGCTACAGCAGCAGTTATGGTCACAATGGATGATACGTCTGTATTCGTATCTGTTGTAGGTAAAAAAGAAGCCGTTGCAGGTCAAGACTTCTTCCCACTAACGGTTAACTACCAAGAGCGTACTTACGCTGCGGGTAAAATCCCAGGCGGCTTCTTCAAACGTGAAGGTCGTCCTTCTGAAGGCGAAACGCTAACAGCTCGTCTAATCGACCGTCCAATCCGTCCGCTATTCCCAGACGCGTTTAAAAACGAAGTTCAGGTTATCGCGACAGTAATGTCTGTAAACCCAGATGTTCAGCCAGATATCGTTACAATGATCGGTACTTCTGCTGCTCTTGCTATCTCTGGCATTCCATTCAACGGCCCTATCGGTGCGGCGCGTGTTGGTCATATCGATGGTCAGCTTGTACTTAACCCTAGCCAAACTGAACTAGAAACTTCTAAGCTTGACCTTGTTGTTGCAGGTACAGAGTCAGCAGTACTGATGGTTGAGTCAGAAGCGGACAACCTAACTGAAGAAGAAATGCTAGCGGCGGTTGTTTATGGTCATGACCAACAACAAGTTGCTATTCAAGCTATCAACGAATTCAAAGCAGAAGTTGCAACTCCTGCTTGGGATTGGGTTGCTCCTGAAGAGAACACAGCGCTTAAAAATAAGATTGCTGATCTAGCAGAAGCTAAACTTGTTGAAGCTTACCAAATTACTGAGAAAATGGCTCGTTACGACCGCATCCATGAGATCGCTGCGGAAGTAAATGAAGTTCTTCTTGCTGAAGATCCTGAAGCAGATACAAAAGAAATCCACACTATCTTCCATGATCTAGAGAAGACAGTAGTACGTAGCCGTATTATTGCAGGTAACCCTCGTATCGATGGCCGTGAAAAAGACATGGTTCGTGCACTAGATGTACGTACTGGTGTTCTTCCTCGTACTCACGGTAGCGCGCTATTCACTCGTGGTGAAACTCAGGCGATCGTTACTGCAACGCTAGGTACTCAGCGTGATGCTCAAATCATCGATGAGCTAACTGGTGAGCGTAAAGATCACTTCCTACTGCACTACAACTTCCCTCCATACTGTGTAGGTGAAACTGGTTTTGTAGGTTCTCCTAAGCGTCGTGAAATCGGCCACGGTAAACTGGCGAAGCGCGGTATTGCTGCAGTAATGCCTTCTGTTGATGAGTTCCCATACACAGTACGTGTTGTATCGGAAATCACTGAATCTAACGGTTCATCTTCAATGGCTTCAGTATGTGGTACTTCTCTTGCGCTTATGGACGCAGGTGTACCAATCAAAGCATCTGTTGCTGGTATCGCAATGGGTCTTGTTAAAGAAGGTGATGATTTCGTTGTACTTTCTGACATCCTTGGCGATGAAGACCACCTAGGTGACATGGACTTTAAAGTAGCAGGTACTAACACTGGTATCACTGCACTTCAAATGGACATCAAGATCGAAGGCATCACTAAAGAAATCATGCAAATTGCGCTTAACCAAGCTCAAGGCGCACGTAAGCACATCCTATCTGTAATGGATGAAGCTATCTCTGGTGCTCGTGAAGACATCTCTGAATTTGCTCCGCGTATTCACACGATGAAGATCAGCGCTGAGAAGATCAAAGACGTTATCGGTAAAGGTGGTGCAGTTATCCGTGCTCTAACTGAAGAGACTGGTACAACTATCGAAATCGAAGACGACGGTACTATCAAGATTGCGGCAACTGAAGGCACTGCTGCGAAAGAAGCTATCCGCCGTATCGAAGAGATCACTGCTGAAGTGGAAGTGGGCCGTATCTACACAGGTAAAGTTGCACGTCTAGCTGACTTCGGTGCATTCGTAACGGTTCTTCCAGGCAAAGATGGTCTTGTACACATTTCTCAAATCGCAGAAAAACGCGTAGAGAAAGTGTCTGACTACCTAGCTGAAGGTCAAGAAGTTCAAGTTAAAGTTCTTGAAATCGACCGCCAAGGCCGTGTACGTCTAAGCATGAAAGAAGCGGTAGAAAAGCCAGCTGAAGAAGCTGCTGCTGAAGCACCGGCTGCTAAAGACGAGTAAGACAAAATGAGACTTTCAGCCTTTTATTAGATTAAGGGCCTGAAAGCATGTTATAAAAGGGGAGCATTTTCGCTCCCCTTTTTTGGTTTGTTTCGATGTATTAACCTCAAACGAGGTTATCGCCTATATTGCATTAAGAGAAACAAATCTTGAGCGGTCCAAACAGGAGTATCAATTAGTGAAATGGTTTCAAACCGCAATTTTATGTGTTGCTATCGCGCTGACCGGTTGTGCAAATACTTCTCAACAATCAGCACAAAAGTGGTTATATCCACCGATGGCGGTGCCACTTCAGCCTAGTGTTCAACAAGAAGTACAAATCGCGCGTCTATCGCAGTTGCTACAACGTCCCGACCTTAGTGATGAAGTGCGCGCTAAAATGCATTATGAGCGCGGTAGCTACTACGACAGCGTTGGTTTGCGTGATCTTGCCCGTTTGGACTTTAACCAGTCTTTGCAGTTGAATCCTGCTCAGCCGGACATCTTCAATCTTTTGGGAGTATACTTTACCCAAGTAGGAGAGTTTGATGCGGCATATGAAGCGTTTGACTCGACCATAGAGTTGGCTCCTGATAATACCTATGCTGAGCGCAACCGTGCGATTGCACTGTATTATGGTGGCCGAATCGATCTCGCTTTAGAAGATATGACCAAGCATTATCAAGAAATGCCAACGGATCCTTTTCGTTCATTATGGCTGTACATCATCGAAGCTGAGCAAAATCCAGAGCAAGCAAAAGCCAATCTTCGACAGCGTTATTTACGAGATCGTAGTGAAGAGTGGGGATGGGTTCTTGTTGCCATCATGCTACGAGACGTCTCGGACGAAGACGCGCTTAAAGCAATTATGGATGGAACGAGAGAGAATTATCGTCTAGCTGAACGATTGACGGAAACGTATTTCTACCTTGGAAAGCGTAATCAGCTTGAAGGTGATATCGCAAGTGCCATCTCACTTTATAAGCTCGCGATTTCGTTCAACGTTTACGATTATGTTGAGCATCGCTATTCTTTCTTGGAGCTGGCGCAAATTTACGATCAATTACAGCAAGATAGATTGGCCAAGTTAAAGGCTGCCAAGAAGCTGGAAATTGAATGATTTAGAGCCGCTCGATGAGAGCGGCTTTTTTTATGATTGAACTTGATGAGTGACTCATTTAAAATAGTTAGTCTTGCTAACTAAGTGGTGGTGGCTTTTATGGCATTAGAAGAAAGCTTGATTGATTTAGAGCGTTTTTGCGCCAAAGCTTGGCGTGTCTATGCCAAAGAAGATCCATTATCACATCTAAGCTTTAATGAGTTCGATTATTTACGTGTGATTCAGGTTTACCCTGAGGGTGTGCGAATAACCGATCTTGCAGAAGAGCTGCAAGTGACTAAGCCTTCCGCATCGACAATGGTTGTGCGTTTGGAAAAAAAGGGTTTGGTGAAACGCATCGCATGTAATGAGGATGCTCGTGCTAAGCGTGTGTTGCTTACGGAAGAAGTCGCAGAAAAAATGTCTTTGGAGCAGGTAGTGTACAAAGATATCTCTGACCAAATGATGCAACAATTAAATCAGCAAGAAGCTGAGCAGTTACAAGCTTTACTGAATAAAGCATTGAGTAATAAGTCATTTTAAACTAAACCAAAGGCCTCCGCTGTACGCATTAGCCTTTGGTGTTTCATTTTTCTTTTATTTAATTTAACCATTTAGTTAGTCTTGCTAATTAAATGGTTAGCTTTGCTAACTACTGGTGACAGTCATGCAAAACTCAATTTATAGACAGTTTTGGAAATATACGATTCCAACCGTCGCAGCAATGCTCGTGAACGGTTTGTATCAAATAGTTGATGGCATTTTTATTGGCCGTTATGTTGGCGCTGACGGATTAGCTGGGATCAATGTTGCGTGGCCTATTATCGGCTCGATCCTAGGTATAGGAATGATGATTGGGGTGGGGACTGGCGCGCTGACTTCGATCAAGCAAGGAGAGAACGATCATGAAGGCGCTAAGCGAATCCTAACGACCGGATTGACGTTGTTAGCGGCATTGATGCCGGTCGTTGCTACAATATTGTTCTTGTTTTCGGATGAATTTATTCGCTGGCAAGGTGCGGAAGGGCGAGTGTTTGAACTTGCGCTGCAATATTTGCATATTCTGATTGTCGCGTGCGTATTCACGTTGGGTTCTATCGCGGTTCCGTTTCTGTTACGCAATGACGACAGCCCGAACTTAGCAACGATTTTGATGGTCATCGGTGCCGTTATTAACATTGCATTAGACTACGTATTTATTGCTTGGTTGGAGTGGGAGTTAACCGGAGCCGCTATTGCCACTGCACTTGCACAATTAGTGGTCACTGTGCTCGGTATTGGTTACTTCTTTACTTCAAAAGCAACATTACGCCTTCGTATCAGCGACTTCAAAGTTCAGGTTGATGCTGCACCAAAGATTATCATGATAGGTACATCAAGTTTCTTTATGTACGCCTACGGCTCTGTGATGGTGGCACTGCACAACGCGTTATTTGCTCAATACGGAAGTGCAATGTTGATCGGAGCGTACGCGATTTTGGGGTACATCGTGACGGTTTACTATCTGATAGCCGAAGGAATTGCGAATGGTATGCAGCCTTTAGTGAGCTTCAACCACGGTGCACGTAATCAGGATAACATTAGAAAGTTATTAAAGGTCGCGATGGGGACATCTGTGCTTGGCGGGGTGGCGTTCGTTGTTTTGATGAACCTTTTCCCGTACGAACTGGTTGCGGTGTTTAATAATGCAGACCAACAGTTGATTGATAGCACGGTGATCGGGATTCGTTTACACATGTTTGCGTTGTTCTTAGATGGTTTTTTAGTTGTGGCGGCCGCGTACTATCAATCAGTAAACAAAGGCAGCAAAGCCATGTTTGTAACACTAGGCAACATGCTGGTCCAGTTGCCATTCTTATTCATTATGCCGAAGCTTTTCGGCGTGACAGGCATTTGGTTAGCTTTCCCATTGTCTAACATTGCATTGAGTTTGGTCGTGATCAGTATGTTGTGGCGAGATGTGAAAAAGCTGCTTAATGAGAGTTCTGTCGAACCAAGGGTGCAAGCCTGCTAACAAAAGCTAACAGATAAAAGCGAGGGTAGACCTCGCTTTTTTCTTTAAGGATTAAATGTTTTTTACTTCTAAGCCCGCTAGTTGATGCCAATAGCCATTGCATTGGCGGCTTTCGAGCTTTTCAGGATTATCGCCGTATTCGTTTGAGCGAAAACGCTCTAACTCTGAAAAAGTATCGATACCAAGAGGGTTTAATCGGATCACATCAACCAGTCCTTTCATACTTGGTAAGTCATTGATGAGGTTGTAGCAATACCCTGATTGTGTCTGAATGCCGTTAAGGTTAAAGACTTCTTGTCCTTCTTGGCTGCTGACCTGGATACCCGTAGGGTATTTGATACAGCAGGTTTCGCAATCGTCTTTCGCTCGGTTTTCAGCTCGGGCTGTGAAACAGCGAGCGGAATACGCTAAAGGCAAATAACCGTGGCTAAATACCTCAACTTCAAACTTGTTACGAATACCAAGCTCGTCACACTGAACCAAAGTATCGTTTAACCATTCGCGAGAGAGCTCGACAGGCATGCACCAACGCATCATACCTTGCTTCAAAAATAAGTTGAGCGTGTGTGCGTTATAAGTATTGATTGCAGGGCCAACGACGAAAGGCACTTTATGCTCTGATGCCAATTGAACAGCAGATACGTCATTTGCTTCAATCGCGAAGTCACCGTTGTCGATGTACTTCTTCATTATGTTTACTTCACTCGGAGCTTCTAGTAGTGCCATCGTTGATAGCACCACTTGCTTGCCAGATGCAGACAGCTCTTTTGCGATTTCAAGCCAATGCGAAGGCTTCATTTCTCGACGTTTTGAACATACGGTTTCCCCAAGATAGATGATGTCCGCGGATCTTGATTTCGCTTGTTCATAAAACGCTTCGATGTCTTGTTTTGGCCAGAAGTACAACAGCGGGCCAAGCGCGTATTTCATTGAATTATCCATCTTAACCTCTACTGCCATTTGCGGTGATAAGCACCAAGTGTGGTCTGCGTACCTTCAGACACGTTTGCCAATGCGGCATCCCAAGCCGCTTCGACTTGATAAGCTTCTGGGTTTGCTTGGTAACGGTCAATCGCGGCTCGCCATGTTCGAGTGACTTGTTCTACGTAAGCTGGGCTACGTTGGCGACCTTCAATTTTTACAGACGCCACATTTGCAGCAAATAGTTCTGGCAGCATAGAGAGGGTGTTCAAACTGGTTGGTTCTTCCAGTGCGTGGTAGCGTTTTTTCTCGCCTTCGATTTCTGCTTCGAAACGACCTTTACACAAGGTAGGGTAGCCCGCATTTTCACCGGCGCTGTAGCGATCGATCAAAATGTCGTTAAGGCGGGATTCCAGACCATTTTCTGTTTCTTGCCAGCGAACGTACTTAGCTGGAGAGCATGCTCCCACAGTGTTTGGAGACTCGCCTGTCATATATGACGATAGGTAGCAGCGACCTTCAGACATGATGCAAAGGCTACCAAAAGCAAAGACTTCTAACTCGACATCGCTAGTGATGTTGCGTGAAAGCTGTTTGACCTGATGAATCGATAAAACGCGAGGTAATACTACCCGTTTTACGTTGAAGTTTTGTTTGTAAAAATCAATGGCTGCGACGTTGGTCGCTGATGCTTGCACTGAAAGGTGTAGTTCCAGATCGGGATATTTGCGAGCCGCGTACTCCAGCACTGCAATGTCTGCAACAATCAGCGCGTCTACACCCAGTGCCGCTGCATTGTCTACTGCGTTCGTCCAGCGCTCGAAGCCATTGGGATGAGCGAAGGTATTCAACGCGACATGAATTTTTTTATTGCGGTCATGAACGTATTGCACCGCTTTTTCTAATTTCTTGCCGTTAAAGTTGAGGCCAGCAAAGTGACGGGCGTTGGTATCATCTTTGAAACCAATGTAGACGGCATCGGCACCGCAATCAATCGCAGTTTTTAACGCAGGCAGGTTACCCGCGGGACACAAGAGTTCCATATGCTCACAATCATTGAGAATAAAAAGGTGTCCGCATTTTATGAAGAATTATGAATAGCGAAATTGACCTAAGTTAGGTTTAGCTCAATAAAGTCGATATTTACCCCTTGCGAGTAAGGGTATCGGGTCGGGGTTAGTTCTTGTGACGACGATTCTGTACAAACAGCTCTTCAATTTCATGTTTTGGCTGCGGGCGATAAAAATGGAATCCTTGAATCGCATTACATTGAAGGTTAGAGAGCAAAGTAGCTTGCTGGTGGGTTTCCACCCCCTCGGCAACGACAGTTAAGTCGAGCGACTTACCCAGATTAATGATGTTTTCAATCACAGTGACTTGTTTCGGTAGTGTGTCGATATCATTAATAAAAGCGCGGTCGATTTTTAGCTCGTCAATAGGGAAACGCGCTAAGTAGGAAAGAGAAGAGTAGCCGGTACCAAAGTCATCGATAGAGAGAGCGAAGCCAAGCTTTTTAATCGCATTCAACATCTGCAGTGTATGTTCGCTATCACTCATCACGGCACTTTCGGTTAGCTCGAAGGTAATGCAGCTTGGATCAAGCTCGGTAGTGCGAAGCAGCTTTTCCATAAAGTCGATCAGCTGTGGGTTGCCAAATTGCTCGGGAGAGAGGTTGATGGCGACACGGCCTGGCAGTATGCCTTGTTGCTTCCAACGTTTTACCGTATTGAAAACATCACGCATCACGACACGTCCAAGGTGTTCGATTAACCCAGCGCGCTCGGCGACAGGAATGAATGAGCCAGGACTAATGTACCCTTCGACTGGATGCTTCCAACGAACGAGCGCTTCTGCGCCGTTGATACTGAAGTCTCGCGCGTTAACCTTAGGTTGATACCACACTTCCAAACCGTTCTGCTGCAATGCTTTTTGCAGTTCGATTTCAAGCCACAAACGCATACGCGCTTCTTTGTTCATTTGATCGTTAAATTTGATCAGACGATTTCTACCACGATCTTTGGCTTCATACATCGCAGTATCGGCATTTTGTAGTAGGATTCGTGCATCTTGTCCGTCTTCAGGGTATCGAACGCTACCAATTGAACAGGCAAGGCGTTTGCTGAAGTGGTGCAAGTCGAAAGGTTGGTTGATCAACGAGATAATGCGATCGGACAAAATTTCAGCCATGCGGGTATTTTCTGGCTCCGGCAGAATGACGCCAAACTCATCGCCACCCAAATGACCAATAATCGCTTGGTTTGGTAGTAACCGTTTAAGACGGGCCGATACCTCTTGAATCACTTTATCGCCAATATGGTGACCAAGTGAGTCATTAATGTTTTTGAAGTTATCGATATCCAAATAGAACACCAGAAGCGGTGTTTGCTTTTTGATCAGCTGTTCCAAACGTTTGGTGAAGCCAAAGCGGTTGTAGAGTTTGGTGAGCGAGTCAATGTGTATGTCTTCATTCGATGCAGAAGACAGGTTTTTGGGCGCATCATCAGCATCTTGGATTAGGATAATTTGAGATTCGCTACCTAATATCGCCGTGGAATCCGCGTGTAGCTGAACTTTCCGTTCAAAGCCGCATCTTGCACTGGTTAAGCAGACAAAAGGTTTGTCAGAAATTAATGTACTCAATCGATGACTAAATACCTTTTTACTGTTTTCATCGATGAATAAACGACTTAGCTCTTCGCCCAACAATTCATGAGGAGAGTTAAGTCCGAGAAGGCGCGCTGATGCGGGGTTCGCAGAGATGACAATATCATCTTCGATAAGCAGTAAGCCGTCTGGTAGCAGTTGTGTTAACTTCGCAAACTTACTTTCGGACTCTTCTAAGGAGCGAACGAGTATCTGCTTTTCTGAAGTATCGACAGCGTGAAAAACAACAAAGCGAATGTCGTTACCTTCAAAAACTGGCGAAAGACTAAAGTGAAGACTGGTTTCAAGGTCGGTTTCATCGAGCGTGATTTCGGCTTCGACATGTGCCCCTTTGAACGCGCGCTGATAGTATGGTGCAAGCTTCTTATAAAACTGTTCACCCAGCACTTGGCAATCGTTTAAGCCGACGATTTCCTCATGACTTAAACCTGCGATATCGCAGTAACGGTCACTTACCATTCGATAATTGTGTTTTTTATCAAGAATGGCAAAGAAGAAAGGGCTATTTGAGGTTAGCGTGGCAAACCAATGTTTTAATTGCTGGGAAGGCATTAGGGTATTACCGATCTCCAATGAGCCAGATTATTCGTCCGTGTATAAAAAGCGACACCCTGATAAGCCTGCGGCGGTCTACCACCAAGCTAAAGTGTTACCTGCCATTAAAGGGCTCGCGGTTTTAGCTGTGCAGTCGACAATCACATGGATACGCTCAGATAACTATAACTTTGAAAATACGGTTGTAAAAGTGTTTATCCACCTGTTCGCATCAATAATACACGTAAGTTCAAAAAAAGAAGCGTTAGTGAGCAATAAACCACCAATCTAAAATAAGCACTTTATTGATACATAACAGTAATCTCATCGCCACGATTGCTTAATATAAGCAACCTAATGACAAAGTAACGGATAATGAACGTGTTAAACAAGATTCGCAGTCAACTAGTAAAGAACGCAGCTAATATTTTGCGTTCTCCAGTCCAGTTATTACCACAGCCAATTCAGCAAAAAGCGTTGCTGGAAGGGCTAAAAATGGTGTTTAAAGAAGCCTTGGAAGATGGTGACTTTGAGTTCCTTGAAGACAAGTGGTTAAAAGTTGCGATTAAAGACTTGAACTTAGCATGGTACATCAGCTATCAAGACGAAAAATTGGTGGTAGCTGAAAAACCAGTTCAGGAAGATGTGAGTTTTAGTGGTAATCTAAACGACCTAGTACTGATTGCTGGTCGTAAAGAAGACCCTGACACACTGTTCTTCCAACGTCGCCTTTCAATTGAAGGTGATACTGAGCTTGGCTTAGAAGTGAAAAACTTAATGGACAGTGTCGACTTAGAGCAGTTACCGAAAGCAATGCAAGTCGCTTTGAATCAATTGGCTGATTTTGTTCAGAAAGGAGTTCAAGCGCCTGCACAACCAACCGGAGTAGCGAATGCTTATTCGAACTGAAGCCCCAGCGGACATTCTTACCATTGACCGCTTATTGAAACACGCCTTCCCGACGGAAGCTGAAGCTGAGCTTGTGATGCGTTTGCGCGAAAACAGCAAATTCACGCTTTCCTTAGTCGCGTGTACAGATGAGGGAGAGGTGATAGGCCATGCTTTATTTAGCCCTGTGACCTTAAATGGTGAAGATTTGTCATGGCAAGGGCTAGCGCCATTAGCTGTTCATGAAGATTACCGTCGCCAAGGCATCGCTGCAGAGTTGATCAAAGAAGGTTTTGATTCACTGCGTGATTTTGGCTACCCAGTGTGTGTGGTGTTGGGCGATCCTGATTATTACGCGCGCCAGGGTTTTCAATCATGCGACGAGATGGGCTTTGAATGTGCTTGGGATGTCCCTAAAGGTGCATTTCGAGTCGCAGAGTTGGTCGAAGGTCAATGTGCTGGACGCTCCGGACGCATAGACTATGCGCCAGAGTTCTCTGAACTGTAAATGAAAGAAGCCCACGACTAAGTGGGCTTCTTTCTTATTCACTGAAAACTGAGATAGGGAGGTTAGGATGACTGGTTACTTTTCTTTTTGCCCCAGACCTCTATTTTCGCTTTTTTACTTACCCCTAGCAGGCTAAGTTTTGTGCTTCCCCAGCTACTGTAAGTCATTTCAATCCGTTTTAGCTTGGCTTCTTTTGTACCTGGAAGGCTCCAGGCACGAGTCGACAATCCGCTTGTTAGTACGCCCATAGAGGAAAGCTTTTTCTCACTACCATCTGTCATGACGACTTTTAAACCATTAATGTCTACCGTTCCTTGCACACATTTTAGTTTTATTTTACTGAAGCTTCGGTTTCGGAATAGGCTATTTGGTGTCACGGTATCTGTTTCTGTATGAAAGTTAACGGTTTTCGTTGCAATCAGCTCCCACTCATCGCTGTTATTAGCAAAAACACTCACGCTGGTGGCGGCTACCAGTGTGCAAAGTAGTAGCGTATTTAAGAATTTCATAATGTACCTCATATGTCATACCCAATGTGTGGCCGTTGGCAAAACGCTATGTTCAGGAATATCCAAACCATCTCATTGTGTTCAGGTGTTCCTTGAAGTCCTTTAGGTATAATCGCGATAATTTGATAGGATTGCCCTCGTTCAAATAGGTGACGGAAAATGTCAATTAACGAGAAACAGTATTTACGTGAAATGGGGATCAGCACATGGGAGCTGGTACACCCTGAAAGACTGGAAGGCTATCAATCGCCATTATTGGATTTGCAAAGTTCATGTAAACTCCTATTGGTATCGCCAATATGTCCAGAAAACGAGACGGCATTGATGTTTGAGCGCGTATTAAAAAGCATTAAGCTCACGCTTGATGATGCGCTACACCTAGAGCCTGAGCGCTTATCCATGCTGGGTGAACATCAGCTAGAGTGGGTGTGGTTTGCAGGCTGTGAGGCTGATCAAAGCATCAAGGCAAAGCACCTGGTCTCGCCACTATTACAAGATATTGATGGTAATAACGAACAGCGCCGCGCATTGTGGCAACAAATCTGTTCGTACTCTTAACGGAGCTAATGCGTGACAATTGAAATTACGCCGATGCGTGCAGAGCACCTCGACCAAGTTTGGCAAATCGAGCAGCAAGCACATTCTCACCCTTGGGCCGAATCTTTGGTTCGTGACTTATCCAGTCGCGGTGCTTGCCATCATGTGATGCTGGAAGGCTCTCAAGTGGTTGGTTACTTCTATGGACAGAATATTGTTGGAGAAGTGACACTATTAAATATTGCAGTAGCGCCTTCTCAACAGGGCAGAGGGCTAGGGCAAAAATTGCTGGACGCGTTTATTGAATACTGTGAACAAGCCAAAGCAGAGAGTGCTTGGTTAGAAGTGCGTGAAAGTAATCACCCAGCTATCCATATTTATGAGCAAGCAGGTTTTAATGAAGTGGACCGTCGTTACAACTATTACCCAGCTAAATCGGGAAATGGTAAGGAAGACGCCATTATCATGAGTTACTTATTTTTGAGTTAGTTTTAGGCCGTTACTAATTACCTCATCAACACTTATGCTTTAAATGCGTATCCGGATTCGAGGCTTTTGAATATGTAATAATAATTTTTTGAATTTTTACATCTCTTTGTGTGGAGCTGGCTTTCCCTTGTTAGTTGCAGGTAAAGGCTGGTGAGCCGAGTAAATTCAGTTCATGTCTTTCCAGTTTGCTAGCACAGCGATAATAAGCGAGAATACCGCACAATATCGAATAGTAGATATGCTTGCCTATTTTGTGAGCATGAAAGTAATTTAGAAGATTAACTAATGTCAAATCCCCTTTTTTTAGGCGAAGTGTCTAAGCGCAGAACGTTCGCTATTATTTCTCACCCGGATGCGGGTAAAACCACCATTACTGAAAAAGTACTGTTATTCGGAAACGCGATCCAAAAAGCAGGTACGGTTAAAGGTCGTGGTAACGCACAGCACGCAAAATCAGACTGGATGGAAATGGAAAAGGAACGTGGTATCTCGGTTACTACTTCTGTAATGCAGTTCCCTTACAACGATTGTCTGGTAAACCTACTTGATACGCCTGGACACGAAGACTTCTCGGAAGATACTTACCGTACTCTAACGGCAGTTGACTCATGTCTGATGGTTATCGATGCGGCGAAAGGTGTCGAGGATCGTACACGTAAGCTGATGGAAGTAACGCGTCTGCGTGACACGCCAATCGTAACCTTCATGAACAAACTTGACCGTGACGTTCGTGATCCAATGGAAGTATTGGACGAGGTAGAAAACGAGTTGGGCATGATGTGTGCGCCAATTACATGGCCAATCGGCTGTGGTAAAGAATTTAAAGGTGTGTACCACATTCACCGTGATGAAACGATTTTATACGAATCAGGTCACGGTCATGAGATTCAAGAAGTTCGAATCATCAAAGGTCTCGATAACCCAGAGCTTGATGAAAAAGTTGGTGCAGGCCTTGCGGAAAGTGTTCGAGAAGAGCTTGAGCTTGTTATGGGTGCTTGCCCTGAGTTTGATTTGGAAATGTTCTTAACAGGTGACCTGACGCCAGTTTACTTCGGTACTGCATTAGGTAACTTTGGTGTGGATCATATGCTAGACGGTCTAACTGAATGGGCTCCAGCGCCGAAAACTCGTCAAGCGGTTGAACGTGAAGTTGAAGCGACTGAAGAGAAGTTCTCTGGTTTCGTATTTAAGATCCAAGCGAATATGGACCCAAAACACCGCGACCGTATCGCATTCATGCGTATTGTATCGGGCACTTACACGCAAGGTATGAAGATGAACCACGTTCGTCTTGGCAAGCAAGTGAGTATCTCTGATGCAGTAACCTTTATGGCTGGTGACCGTGCACGTGCAGAACACGCTTACGCCGGTGACATCATTGGTCTACACAACCACGGCACTATTCAGATTGGTGATACCTTTACGCAAGGTGAATCACTGAAGTTCTCTGGTATTCCGAACTTCGCTCCGGAACTATTCCGTCGTATTCGCCTGAAAGATCCATTAAAGCAGAAGCAGCTTCTCAAAGGTTTGGTTCAGCTATCAGAAGAAGGTGCGGTACAGGTATTCCGTCCTCTACAGAACAACGATCTGATCGTTGGTGCCGTTGGTGTACTTCAGTTTGATGTTGTTGTGGCTCGTTTGAAATCTGAGTATAACGTTGAAGCGATTTATGAAGGCATTAACGTTGCAACTGCTCGTTGGGTTGAGTGTGGTGATGCGAAGAAACTGGATGAGTTCCAACGCAAGAATCAAGCGAACTTAGCATTGGATGGTGGTGATAACCTAACGTATATCGCTCCAACAATGGTTAACTTAAACTTGGCGAAAGAGCGTTTCCCTGACGTTGATTTCCGTGCGACGCGTGAGCACTAATTTGCGCGGTTAGGGTAAGCCTTAACGCAAACTAGATTTTAAAACGCCCTTGGCTATAAACTTAGCCAAGGGCGTTTTTATATAAGGATAAGATATGAATTGGTTTAAACGTGGGCTAAAGCGTTACGACAACTGGTGTAAAGAGATGGGGTTAACTCCCGATCAGAAACGCAGTTGTGTCCCATATCGAAAAGACCCAGCCCATCAAACTGAAGAGAAGAGTGAAGCCCAACCATCCTCTGATTTTCTGCCCGCAGATACAGATAAAAAGCGTCAAGATGAAGCTCTTTGATACGCACTGCCACTTTGATTTTGATGTGTTTCAAGATGACTTTGCGCATCAACTTGAGCTTGCTCAAACGCAAGGCGTCGCAAGAATTTTGATTCCTTCCGTCGGTCCGCAAAACTGGGCTCGTATTCAAACTTTGGCAGAGCAACATGCCAATTTGTATTATGCGCTCGGCTTTCATCCGTATTTTCTTGAAGATAACGTTGAGCAGCACCTTACAGAGCTAGAAGGCTATCTAAATCAAAAAGTACCACAGTGCGTAGCAATAGGAGAGTGTGGTTTAGATTTTGCCATTGATGTTTATCCACAGTTGCAAGAAAAGATACTTGAAGTTCAATTTGAGCTGGCTAGACGCTTCGAACTCCCAGTTATTTTACATAGCCGAAAAGCGCACAATCGCCTCATTCAAATGGTGAAAGCGGCGAATCTCCCTAGAGGTGGTGTGCTACACGCTTTTTCTGGGAGTTATCAGCAAGCCATGGAGTGGGTCAAATTAGGTTTTTTTATCGGTGTAGGAGGAACGATTACCTACCCAAGAGCCAAGAAAACACGCGACGCAATTCAAAAATTACCACTCGAAAACCTAGTAATCGAAACAGACGCACCAGATATGCCTATACTTGGATATCAAGGGGAGTCAAATCACCCAGCCAAACTCATTCACGTCTTTAATGAGCTCGTAGAGTTGCATAACGGCCGAAAGCAATCGATTGCCTCTCAACTGTGGAAAAATAGCAATTTTGCTTTCTCGATATGTGAATAAAATCTAAAGATGTGGTTTGAAATCGAAAACGTTTTCCTGCTTATTGTGAATTAACTCACAAAGCTGGTTGAATCAATCATGAATCTTATAGGAAAGTGTGAGGCTGGCATTACTTTAATTGATTCTGCATGAGTATAATTGCCCCCGCTTTATAGCTCCATTTTGTAACACGCCAATAAATAACTTATAAGGAAGTCATAAACTATGAGCCTGTTTATGAGCCTAATCGGTATGGTAGTGCTTCTTGCGATTGCAGTGGCATTTTCTAACAACCGAAAAGCTATCAACTTTAGAACTGTGGGTGGCGCATTCGCTATCCAATTCGCATTAGGTGCATTTGTTCTGTATGTACCTTGGGGCCGTGATCTACTAAACGGTTTCTCTTCAGGTGTTTCTAACGTTATCAACTACGGTAACGATGGTTCATCATTCCTGTTCGGTGGTCTTGTTTCTGACAAGATGTTCGAAGTATTCGGCGGCGGCGGTTTCATCTTCGCATTCCGTGTTCTTCCTACACTGATCTTCTTCTCTGCACTGATTTCAGTTCTTTACTACATTGGCGTTATGCAATGGGTTATCAAGATTCTTGGTGGCGCACTACAAAAAGCGCTAGGCACTTCTCGTGCGGAATCAATGTCAGCTGCAGCTAACATTTTCGTAGGTCAAACTGAGGCACCTCTAGTTGTTCGCCCATTCGTTCCAAAAATGACTCAATCAGAGCTATTCGCGGTAATGTGTGGTGGTCTAGCTTCTGTTGCTGGTGGTGTACTAGCAGGTTACGCATCTATGGGTGTTCCACTAGAGTACCTAGTTGCGGCATCATTCATGGCAGCACCAGGTGGTCTACTGTTCGCTAAAATCCTTCACCCAGAGACTGACCAGCCTCACGAAAGTATCGAAGAAGCGATGGACGGCGGTGACGACAAACCAGTTAACGTAATCGACGCAGCTGCGGGCGGTGCGGCTTCTGGTCTACAACTTGCGCTTAACGTAGGTGCAATGCTAATCGCATTCGTTGGTCTAATCGCGCTAATCAACGGTATGCTAGGTGGCATCGGTGGTTGGTTCGGCATGCCAGAACTAACACTAGAGCTAATCCTAGGTTACGCGTTCTCTCCATTAGCATTCCTAATCGGTGTTCCATGGGCAGAAGCTGTAACAGCTGGTTCATTCATCGGTCAGAAAATCGTAGTGAACGAATTCGTTGCTTACTTGAACTTCACACCATATCTAGGTGAAAACGCTCAAGTAATCGCGGCAACTGGTGAAGTAATGTCTGAGAAGACAACAGCTATCATCTCATTCGCACTATGTGGTTTCGCGAACCTTTCTTCTATCGCGATTCTACTTGGTGGTCTAGGTAGCCTTGCACCAAACCGTCGTAGTGACATCGCTCGCATGGGTGTTAAAGCAGTTCTTGCAGGTACGTTGTCTAACCTTATGGCAGCGACAATTGCAGGCTTCTGCTTAAGCCTTGCAGCACTATAATTAGAATCGGTTCTTAATATATAGACGCCGTTTTACATCATGCCCTGTAGCAAGAGATTGCTGCGGGGCATTTTTCGTTTTTCGGGCTCCAAAATTTCATCGGGTGTTTGCCTTAGTCGAGGTATTACGCAGTCAATGGAATAGGGGCTAGGAAATTTTGAGATACAAACCGTTTGCGCTCTATTTGGTGCTACAGTTTTGCGGTGAAACTCTATAATGTATTAATCACAGGATAGTGGTTAAGCTTGATTCTTAATCACGTAATGAATATTACATAATCGATGGGCAAATGAATTGCCCTGCAATATCAGATCTAATAGGCGTTTTGCTTTGTGATGTGATATTAAAGACACCGCAATCATAGATTGTTGTGCCATAGGCCAAACTGGTACTGTGCGGTGACAAGGATAGCAATTGGCATATGATAAATTTTCGCTGTATATGCCGAGTCTTCAGGGAACCAAGTCCGTTCATTAATAGACTGTTTAGCCATTTACTCACATTGTCTCGACTTGTTGATTATAGTTAAAGACGTGATGTAAGGCTGAGTAGTGAATTTTTTGAATATTGATCGGAGATAGAAATGAGCGATTTAAAAGCAGCAGCGCTACGTGCACTTAAACTTATGGACCTAACTACGTTGAATGACGATGACACTGATGCAAAAGTGATCTCACTATGTCATGACGCGAAAACAGCAGTAGGCAACACAGCTGCAATTTGTATTTACCCTCGCTTTATTCCTATTGCTAAGAAGACACTTCGTGAGCAAGGTACGCCAGAGGTTCGTATTGCAACAGTAACGAACTTCCCACATGGTAACGACGACATTGAAATCGCAGTTGCTGAAACAAAAGCGGCGGTTGCTTACGGTGCAGACGAAGTTGACGTAGTTTTTCCTTACCGCGCGCTAATGGCGGGTGATGAGAAAGTAGGCTTCGAACTAGTTAAGCAATGTAAAGAAGCTTGTGGTGACATTCTTCTTAAAGTGATCATCGAAACAGGTGAACTAAAAGAAGAAGCACTAATCAAGAAAGCATCTCAAATCTGTATTGAAGCAGGTGCTGACTTCATTAAAACTTCAACTGGTAAAGTGCCAGTAAACGCAACACCAGAATACGCTCGCATGATGCTTGAAGTTATTCGCGACATGGGTGTTGCAGAAACTGTTGGTTTCAAACCAGCAGGTGGTGTGCGCACTGCTGAAGACGCAGCAGCATACCTAGCAATGGCTGACGAAATCCTAGGTGACAACTGGGTTGATGCTCGTCACTACCGTTTTGGTGCGTCTAGCCTGCTAACCAACCTACTAAATACATTAGAAGTATCGGACGACGTCGCTGATCCAACAGCGTACTAATTCCAATAATACGTCTGAACGGTAGCACCTAAACGGGTGCTACCAAACCTCTTCTATCCTACTACAACCATGGCTCAAAAGAGCTTGGGAGGCACTAATGTATTTACCACAAGAAATCATTCGTAAAAAACGTGACGGTGAAGTACTTACCGCAGACGAAATCAACTTCTTTATTCAAGGCGTAGCGAACAACACGGTATCTGAAGGTCAGATTGCGGCGTTTGCTATGACGATTTTCTTTAATGAAATGACCATGGATGAGCGCATCGCCTTAACGTGTGCAATGCGTGATTCGGGCATGGTTATCGACTGGAGCCACATGAACTTCGGTGGTCCAATTGTCGACAAACACTCAACCGGTGGTGTGGGTGACGTAACTTCTTTAATGCTTGGCCCAATGGTGGCAGCGTGTGGCGGTTTCGTACCTATGATCTCTGGCCGCGGTCTTGGTCATACAGGCGGTACGCTGGATAAACTTGAATCTATCCCTGGTTACAACATTACGCCGAGCAACGATGTTTTTGGTCAAGTAACCAAAGACGCTGGTGTGGCGATCATCGGTCAAACTGGTGACCTTGCTCCTGCGGATAAGCGTGTTTACGCTACTCGTGATATTACCGCAACGGTAGACAATATCTCCCTGATTACGGCGTCGATCCTTTCTAAGAAACTGGCGGCGGGTCTGGAATCGCTAGTGATGGACGTAAAAGTGGGTTCAGGTGCATTTATGCCAACTTACGAAGCGTCTGAAGAGCTAGCAAAATCAATCGTTGCGGTAGCAAACGGTGCTGGCACTAAGACTACGGCAATTCTTACGGACATGAACCAAGTATTGGCGTCTTCAGCGGGTAACGCAGTAGAAGTTCGTGAAGCGGTTCGTTTCTTAACAGGTGAATACCGTAACCCTCGTCTACTTGAAGTGACCATGGCTTCATGTGCTGAAATGTTAGTACTTGGCAAGCTTGCTGAGAACACAGAAGACGCACGCGCAAAACTGATGGAAGTGCTGGATAACGGCAAAGCGGCTGAGTGCTTCGGCAAGATGGTTGCTGGCTTAGGCGGCCCTGCGGACTTCGTAGAAAACTACAACAACTACTTAGAAAAAGCAGAAATCATCAAGCCAGTTTACGCAACAGAAACGGGCATTGTCTCTGCAATGGATACACGTGCTATCGGCATGGCTGTGGTTGCTATGGGTGGTGGTCGTCGTGTTGCTACTGATGAAATCGACTACGCAGTTGGTTTCGACGAGTTCATCCGCCTAGGTGAGGTCGCAGACAGTGATAAACCTCTTGCGGTCATCCACGCTCGCACTGAAGAGCAATGGGAAGAAGCGGCAAAAGCACTGCGCAGTGCAATCAAAGTAGGTGGTGAATACACACCAACTCCAGAGGTTTACCGCCAAATTCGTGCAGAAGATATCTAATAGAACAAGCAATTACACAAGGCCTACTCAACCATAATAAAAAGCCGAGTGGGCCTAAGGAACGAGCAATGAAAAGAGCATTTATTTTAGTACTAGACTCATTCGGTATCGGTGCAACTGCCGACGCTAAAGAATTTGGTGATGTAGGTTCAGACACACTAGGTCACATCGCTGACCAATGTGAAAAAGGCTTAGCAGATAACGACAATCGCCAAGGTGCACTTCGCCTTCCAAATCTATCGAAACTTGGTTTGGCAATGGCGCATAAAGAATCGACAGGTCGCTTCGCACCTGGACTAGACGCAGACGCTGAAATCATTGGTGCATACGGTCATGCAGCAGAGCTTTCTTCAGGTAAAGACACGCCGTCTGGTCACTGGGAAATCGCAGGTGTTCCTGTTCTGTTTGACTGGGGTTACTTCACTGACAAAGCAAACAGCTTCCCGAAAGAACTGACTGACCGCATTCTTGAGCGTGCAGGTCTTGACGGTTTCCTAGGTAACTGCCACGCATCTGGTACTCAAGTTCTTGACGATCTTGGTGAAGAGCACATGAAGACTGGCAAACCAATCTTCTACACCTCTGCGGACTCTGTATTCCAAATCGCATGTCACGAAGAGACTTTCGGTCTAGACCGTCTACTAGAGCTTTGCCAAATCGCACGTGAAGAGCTAGAAGATTACAACATTGGTCGTGTTATCGCGCGTCCATTTGTTGGTGCTGGTAAAGGTCAATTTGAGCGTACAGGTAATCGTCGTGATCTTTCTGTTGAGCCACCATCAGCAACGGTTCTACAGAAACTTGTTGAAGAGAAGCAAGGCAACGTGGTTTCTATTGGTAAGATTGCTGATATCTACGCAAACTGCGGCATCACTAAGAAAGTGAAAGCGACAGGTATCCCTGCATTGTTCGAAGCAACGCTAGAGCAAATCAAAGAAGCGGGCGACAACACGATCGTATTCACTAACTTTGTAGACTTCGACTCAGCTTACGGTCACCGTCGTGACGTAGCGGGTTACGCAGCGGCACTTGAGTACTTCGATGGTCGCATCAATGAAGTGCTAGAGATGATGAAAGAAGACGATGTGCTTATCCTAACGGCTGACCACGGTTGTGACCCAACATGGCCAGGCACTGACCATACTCGTGAGCACATCCCAGTATTGGTTTATGGTCAAAAAGTACCAGCTGGTTCTCTTGGCCGCCGCGAAACATTCGCAGATATCGGTCAAACATTGGCAAGTTACTTCGGTACTTCTCCAATGGATTACGGTAAGAACTTCCTATAATTAGTTAGGTTTTTGAAAACTAGGAGCTTGATTGCTCCTAGTTTTATGTTTGCAGTATGTAAATGCTGCTTGTCGGAAATGAGAATACTCTGGCTTATATCGCCTTAAGCGCGGAGCGCTAGAGAAAGGTTAAGGAAAAGAAAATGGCAACTCCACATATCAATGCTGAAATGGGTGCATTTGCAGACGTCGTACTGATGCCTGGTGATCCACTACGTGCAAAATACATCGCAGAGACTTTCCTTGAAGATGTCGTTCAAGTGTGTGACGTTCGTAATATGTTTGGTTACACAGGTACATACAAAGGCCGTAAGATCTCGGTAATGGGCCACGGTATGGGTATCCCATCATGCTCGATTTACGCGACTGAACTAATCAAAGACTTCGGCGTGAAGAAAATCATCCGTGTTGGCAGCTGTGGCGCAGTGAATGAAGACATCAAAGTGCGTGATGTTGTGATCGGCATGGGTGCATGTACTGACTCTAAAGTGAACCGTATCCGCTTTAAAGGTCATGACTTCGCGGCAATCGCAGACTACAACATGGTTCGTGCGGCAGAAGACGCTGCAAAAGCTCGCGGTATTGACGTTAAAGTTGGTAACCTATTCTCAGCAGAGCTTTTCTACACGCCAGATCCAGAAATGTTCGATGTAATGGACAAGTACGGCATTGTTGGTGTTGAAATGGAAGCGGCTGGTATTTACGGTGTTGCGGCAGAATACGGTGCAAAAGCTCTGACAATCTGTACGGTTTCTGATCATATCAAGACTGGCGAACAGACTACATCTGACGAGCGTCAAACGACATTCAATGACATGATGCTAATCGCACTAGATTCAGTATTGCTTGGTGACGAAGAGTAAGCGACGAAGAGTCATTCTATTTTTCGCTCTCAAGAGCTAAAAAAACAGCCCACACATTGCGGGCTGTTTTTATATGAGTTGTTAGCGCTACCTAGTTACTTGGTTAGCAGCAGGTTTGGCGCTTTTTTACGACGTATCGGTTGTCGACGTAAAATCAAGATGAACAACATACCACAGACAAAGCTCATTAAGACCATCATGTACATATAACGATCGCTCTTGCGATAGTGGTGGTCAGAAATAGCCGTCACCCGGCCCGTCTCAAAGGTCACGCGAACAAAACCGATAAGCGCACCATCTGCAAAAACTGGTTCAACCAACTGCTGGCGACCAATGGAAGCTGTTGCCAAAGGCGTATCCAGGCCAAGAACTTCGCGTACCGATAATGCCTCTTCACTAGACGCTAAACGTACACCCTGTGCATCGTAGATTGTTGCATCAAACACTAAACGGTCTTGTGCTAGCTGGTTTGTTAGCTGAAGTAATCGTTCTTGATCTTTAGTTAAAATCATCTCACTGGCAGAAAGAGACGCCTGTGAAATCAAAACTTTGGTGAGCGTTTCAAGCTGTTGTGCTTGAATTTTCTCATTACCCTTACTGATCACAACACTGTTTTTTATTGTGATAAACAACATCACACACAGTAGGATTAGTGCCAGAATTCTTAGGGCATTCCTTACTGAGAACAAAGATTCACTCATGCTCTTTACTCATCCATTTAAAATAAAACAAAGACTTGCCTTTTTAGTTTGTTGAGGTAACGTTTTAGCAAAGTCATAAGGGATTATATACATGGACGCGTCAAAAAGCTTGCCTATCAGAAAACATACGACACTTTTAAAACGATTACCCGAGACTCGATTTGCCTCCCAATTAGATAAAGCAAAAGCAAACTGGATCGTATTTGCTGAGTACCTTTCGCCAAGTCACTTCGAAGACATTGATTTCTTCACCGGCTTTTACAACTCAATACTAGAAACGTGGAAAGTTGGCCAATATGAAGTAGCCCTGATGGCCGGAGAGTTGACTCCTCAACATGAAACGATCTTACAAAGTCTCAACCTAGATTACGCCTCGCTTAATGAAGTGCCCGATCTATCAACCCAAGGGTTGATTGTATTTGATATGGATTCAACGGCGATCCAGATAGAGTGTATTGATGAAATCGCGAAACTGGCAGGAGTAGGGGATGAGGTCGCTGAAGTCACTGAACGTGCCATGCAAGGTGAGCTGGATTTTGAGCAAAGTTTACGTCAGCGAGTTGGTAAGCTCAAAGGTGCCGATGAATCAATTCTTGAACAAGTTCGTTCCCAGTTACCATTCATGCCGGACTTTGAAGCGCTAATTGCGACGTTGAAAGCCTTGGGCTGGAAAACAGCGATTGCCTCCGGTGGTTTTACTTACTTCTCTGATTACATCAAAGATAAAGTCGACCTAGATTTTGCTCGTTCCAATCAATTAGAAATTATTGACGGCAAACTCACGGGTAACGTACTTGGCGATGTGGTAACGGCGCAGATGAAGTCAGACATTCTAGTGGAATTGGCGGATGAATATGAAATTGAGCAGCACAACACGGTCGCTGTCGGTGATGGCGCTAATGATCTTGTGATGATGTCGGTGGCAGGATTAGGGATTGCGTATCACGCAAAACCAAAAGTGGAAGCTCAAGCGCAATCTGCGATTCGCTTTGCTGGGTTAGGCGGTGTGCTCTGTATTTTATCTGGCGCATTGGTGAAGCAGCAAAAGGTTAGCTGGAAAGCTAAACCTTAACCATCCATTCAAAAACACCGCCAGAAAGGCGGTGTTTTTTTTCAATTTGGTATGACTTTGAATTTACTCGGTTAACTCCAATCTAATTACAACCTCTTCAGTAATGTCTTCAAATTCACTGTAACCAACGAGCGCCGTCAACTCTTTTTCTAACTTGCTTGCTTGATGTACACCAAATTGGGTTAAGTCACTTAAATCTTGTTGCAGTAATGATGTCATCGGATCGAAAATTGGCGCAGTAGAAAGGCGAATCACGTAAAAGTCACCCATCATTCGCGCTTTCTTTATAAATTGAATCCGCTCTTTTACGCTGTTGAACTCTTGATGAAGCTTTGACTCAATGCCTGTAATTTTATTGCCTACTTTTGCGGCGCTTATGTAGATATCCTGATGTCTGGCTTGAGCACCTTCTACACGTTTTATTGGCTCTGCGATTAATGTGCTTGTCCGGCCTTTAAAGATAGGTTCAAGTGACAACAGTTGGTCATGCCCAAGACGGGCAAAAAGCTCAATGTGTTTAGGTAGCGGCAAGTTCACCCCGATAACGGGGGTTTTGATTGAAGATGACGTACTCTTACTGATAAAAATGGGCGTGCTCAGCGTACGCGAGAGCAACATGCAGTGCAGCCTTTCAAGTAGAGCATTACTTGGTAGCGTCTCTTTTTGCGGGATTAGCTTGTCTTGATTGTGCTCGATAATGCTGTTGAAAAAAGCGATTACCTTCATGGTTTGGCTGCTTTCATCAATAACTAGCTGCACGCTACAACCGTCTGGGCTTACACGAATTACTCGGTATGGCACCGACATTAACGGCAATTTTTTATCGTAGAGTTGTAATTCTCGAAAGTTGATTCTTACCTCTTGCCCAGAACGTAACATCGTAGGCTCACTTAGCCTAATTCCGAGTCCTCGTTTGGAAAGGTCAACAGTACAGCCGCCTGTTTTAGTTTGTCCTGAGTACAACTCTAAAGGTGTTTTAAAACGATAACGAGGCTCTTTTCGACGAGACTTTGCATCAAAATAAATGCCCTTTGGATTGCCGATAACTCTTCTCGGATGACGAAACGCGTTTAACGTATTAGCGGGTAAGCGCGGCTTTTCAGTTAGCAGGTAATCCTGCCCTGATTTTTCGTCAGCAATTTCTTGCAAAATACCAATATGAGTCAGTGATTGAGACGTTTCTGCTAACTCTGGAGAGAAAGCTGCTAGGTCTTCCTGTTCTTGCTCAGATAGTTCAAAGATTGAAATTCTAAAGGCGCGCCAACTCTCTCGTTTGCCACCTAAATGCCAAAATAGCTGGCGCTGTTCGCGAGTTGCTTCAGGGCGAAACATCGAATAGAAATAGGTTCGATTCTCGTGCTCGTGAGTAAATGAATAAAGGACATTGGTTGTTCCTTTCACACCAGGCTTAATGAGTGACGCGATGCGTTGCTCGTTGAATAAGGAACCAAACATTTGCTGGTTTCTCTCATCGTGCCAGTATTGCCAAAGCTTTTGATTGTTTGGCGTTAACATTGCTAATTTTAGGTCACTACCATCAAAGAATAGAGGCAAGCTGCTGGTGTGCTTTAGTGCGATGTGCTCATAACCGCGAGTTCGAGCTCGAATAATCTTGTCTTGATTGTCGTGACGAGCCCTTTTAGCAGCACTGTTGAGCGCTTCATCTATCACTCTGGTGACGACATTGGTGTCAGTTAAGCGTATGGTTCTGAGGTATCGAACTGAGTCATTTTCGTAACAGTCATCAACCGCGAGTATGCGGTATGCAAGCGGTTTCTCTATACCTGCAACGTTAGATTTGCTGGCAAATTCAGTAAACGTGACCTGAATAATTTCCCCAAGGTTATATTTAAATGCGCTAGGGACTTTGAACTTTGCGCCAGAGCTAGATAAATCAATGCTTAATCCATGAAGAAGCTGTCCTTTAGAACGGCAAATTTCAACTTGAGATTGGACTTTCAAGCGTTTTTCTTGGCGCTTTAAATCGTAGCCTAGGTGAACGGGTTCTGCTAAGAACGGGCTTTTAGGATCCGTTAACGATTGCGTTTTTTGCTGAGTAAGGCGCTTGCTCATTACGCGAAAGTTATTTCGCGTGTTGACCAATGCTTCCCACATTCCTTCCGTGTAGCAGCCAAACTTTTTGATGTTTTTATGGTAAGCGTTGAAAGCAACATCATCCAACCAATGTGGAATACCATCCAAAATATACTCGCGACATTCGCCTTGAACGCGACCTCGCAAATCAATGCTTTTTTTGCATGGAGCCATTAAGCGGTTAAGTTCCATTTTAACCAAAATTTTGGCCGAAGGCGGCTCTTCCTCGGTCAGTTGGCCAAGGACAAAGTCAAAGTCATTCGTACCGTAAACGGGAATGAGTCGTTCTGCGAGCGAGAGAATTTCAGATTGCTGCATTATTTCTGTTAGAGTATGTCGTTACTTTAAATTGTATCGGCTAAGCGAAGTAATACTTAAGTATATCAATAGTTCATTTCAGTTCAGGTCTGACTTGGCTGTGCTTAGTCACATTTGTAGAAAAAATTGAGGCATCATGGCGAAAGCAAAACGAGCGTATGTTTGTAATGATTGTGGCGCGGACTTTCCCCGTTGGCAGGGGCAGTGTAACGCATGTGGTGCATGGAATACGATAACAGAAGTACGTATCGCTGCATCGCCAACCGTTGCTCGCAATGAACGCTTAAGCGGCTACGCTGGTTCCGCAACAGAAGCTACGGTTCAAACGCTATCCGAAATTGATCTGCAAGAAGTACCTCGCTTCACCAGTGGGTTTAAAGAGCTTGACCGCGTGTTGGGTGGTGGTGTTGTGCCAGGTGCCGCAATTTTGATTGGTGGTAACCCTGGTGCAGGTAAATCAACCCTTCTGTTGCAAACCATGTGTAGTTTATCTGCGCAAATGCCAACGCTTTACGTAACCGGTGAAGAGTCGTTACAGCAGGTGGCAATGCGTGCTTCCCGATTGGGCTTGCCGAAAGATCATTTAAAAATGCTATCGGAAACGAACGTCGACAAAATTTGCCAAATCGCCGAAAAAGAGCAGCCTCGTATAATGGTAATAGACTCGATTCAGGTGATGCACGTTTCTGATGTTCAATCGTCGCCTGGCAGTGTTGCTCAGGTACGTGAATCTGCGACGGCTCTGACACGATACGCAAAACAGAATAATGTTGCGGTATTTATTGTTGGTCACGTAACAAAAGATGGTACCCTTGCGGGCCCCAAAGTTCTTGAACACATTATCGACTGTTCGGTACTACTCGATGGTGGAACGGATAGCCGATTCCGCACTTTGCGTAGTCATAAAAACCGTTTTGGTGCTGTGAATGAGCTTGGTGTATTTGCAATGACAGGCCAAGGATTGAAGGAAGTGAGTAACCCATCAGCGATCTTCCTTTCTCGTGGTGAAGAAGAAACATCAGGCTCTTCCGTCATGGTGGTTTGGGAAGGCACGCGCCCTCTACTAGTAGAGATTCAAGCGCTGGTGGATTACTCGCAGTTAGCCAACCCTCGTCGTGTTGCGGTCGGCTTGGAGCAGAACCGCCTATCACTTTTGCTTGCTGTGTTGCATAAGCATGGTGGCTTACAAATGGCAGACCAAGATGTCTTTGTTAATGTGGTTGGCGGTGTTAAGGTGACGGAGACGAGCGCTGATCTTGCTTTAGTTATGGCGCTTTTATCGAGTTTTCGTGACCGTCCACTCCCTAAAGATGTGGTGATTTTTGGTGAGGTAGGGCTTGCGGGCGAAATCCGTCCAGTGCCAAGTGGGCAAGAGCGTTTGAATGAAGCGTTCAAACATGGTTTCAAGAAAGCCATCGTGCCAGCAGCCAACATGCCGAAAGGTGGCATCCCTGGCATGCAAATTCACGGCGTTAAGAAATTGTCGGAAGCTATAGAGGCTTTTGACGAGCTGTAATGCTCATAAGAATGGTATTTGTGCAATCACAAACTGTTCTATCCGTCCTCAATAAAATGCGAATAAAGTACATAAATTGCTGTGTTTGACTATGCTTTGGGGACGGAAATTTCACGTTAAAATTTTTTTTCTTCCATCCGCACGCAAGGGTATCAGTATTGACAGAATGTGATATACTCTGCGCGCACTTTATACCTTATTAACAGAGTAAGACAATGACTGATTTATCAAAATACAGAAACATTGGTATTTTTGCTCACGTAGACGCGGGTAAAACTACCTCTACAGAGCGTATCCTAAAGCTAACTGGTAAGATCCATAAGATCGGTGACACTCACGACGGTTCAACTACTACTGACTTCATGGAGCAGGAAGCTGAGCGTGGTATCACAATCCAGTCTGCAGCAACAACTTGTTTCTGGAACGATCACCGTCTAAACATCATCGATACTCCTGGACACGTTGACTTCACTATCGAAGTTTACCGTTCTCTAAAAGTACTTGACGGTGGTATCGGTGTATTCTGTGGTTCTGGTGGTGTTGAGCCTCAGTCAGAAACTAACTGGCGTTACGCTGACGAATCACACGTATCACGTCTGATCTTCGTTAACAAACTAGACCGTATGGGCGCAGATTTCTACAAAGTTGTAGATCAAGTACAGAACGTACTAGGTGCTACACCTCTAGTTATGACTCTACCTATCGGTATCGAAGAAGATTTCGTAGGTGTTGTAGACGTACTAAGCCAACAAGCTTACGTATGGGATGAGTCTGGCCAACCAGAGAACTACGAAGTTCAAGATATTCCAGCAGACATGGTAGAAAAAGCTGCTGAATACCGTGAAATGCTAATCGAAACTGCTCTAGAGCAAGACGAAGATCTAATGATGGCTTACCTAGAAGAAGGCGAAGAGCCATCTCTAGAAGACATCAAACGTTGTATCCGTAAAGGTACTCGTGATCTAGCATTCTTCCCAACTTACTGTGGTTCAGCGTACAAGAACAAAGGTATCCAACTTATTCTTGACGCGGTAATTGATTACCTACCATCTCCAACAGAAGTTGATCCACAGCCTCTAACTGATTCAGAGACTGGTGAGCCAACTGGTGAAGTTGCGACTGTATCTGCAGACGAGCCACTACGTGCTCTTGCATTTAAGATCATGGATGACCGCTTCGGTGCTCTAACCTTTATCCGCATCTACTCTGGTAAGATGAAGAAAGGTGACACAATCCTTAACTCTGCAACTGGTAAAACAGAGCGTATCGGCCGTATGGTTGAGATGCACGCGGACGAGCGTAACGAGATCGATTCAGCACAAGCTGGTGACATCATCGCTGTAGTTGGTATGAAGAACGTTCAAACTGGTCACACTCTATGTGATCCTAAGCACGAATGTACTCTTGAGCCAATGATCTTCCCAGATCCAGTAATCTCTATCGCAGTTAAGCCTAAAGATAAAGGCGGTTCTGAGAAGATGGGTATTGCGATCGGTAAAATGGTTGCAGAAGATCCATCATTCCAAGTTGAGACTGATGAAGATTCAGGCGAAACTATCCTGAAAGGTATGGGTGAACTTCACCTAGACATCAAGGTAGATATCCTTAAGCGTACTTACGGCGTTGAGCTAGAAGTTGGTGCTCCACAGGTTGCTTACCGTGAAACTATCACTCAAGCAATCGAAGATAGCTACACGCACAAGAAACAGTCTGGTGGTTCTGGTCAGTTCGGTAAGATCGATTACCGCATCAAACCAGGTGAGCCAAACTCTGGCTTCACGTTCAAATCAACAGTTGTTGGTGGTAACGTACCTAAAGAATTCTGGCCTGCAGTTGAGAAAGGCTTTGCGTCAATGATGGAGCACGGTGTTCTAGCTGGCTTCCCTACTCTAGACGTTGAAGTTGAACTATTCGACGGTGGTTTCCACGCAGTTGACTCTTCAGCTATCGCTTACGAAATCGCAGCGAAAGGTGCATTCCGTCAGTCTATGCCTAAAGCTGGCGCGCAACTTCTTGAGCCAATCATGAAAGTTGACGTGTTCACTCCAGAAGATCACGTTGGTGACGTAATCGGTGACCTTAACCGTCGTCGTGGTATGATCAAAGACCAACAAGCAGCGTCTACTGGCGTACGTATCAAGGGTGATGTACCTCTATCAGAAATGTTTGGTTACATCGGTACTCTACGTACTATGACTTCTGGTCGTGGTCAGTTCTCTATGGAGTTCTCACACTACGCACCATGTCCAACAAACGTTGCAGAGCAAGTAATTGCTGACGTTAAAGAGCGTAACGCTAAGAAGTAATTCTTAAGTTAACTCTATAACTTGAAAGCCCCGCTTAGTGCGGGGCTTTTTGTATCTAGCAGTCTTATACGCAGAGCGTTTTTGTTTTATTCCTATTTAGCGTTTGTTTTGACGATTGTTATGATGCCGTTCTAGTGCTGTTGCCTTTTAGGTCAATGGTCTTAAAGTCTGGTACCACTGACTTTTCAAATATTTCTATTTCTTCCTTCAACCATTGCGCAAACAATTGAGCTTTAGGTCTTTTTAAGTAGCCTTTTGGCGCACACAAGTAATACGCAAAGTTGGGCTTGATAGCGATATCTCCAATTCGGACCAATTTGCCAGAACGAAAATATTGATGAGCTAAACTGTGTTTTACTAATGCCACGCCTTGAAGTGATAGTGCAGCCTCAAGCACGAGATGTGATCCACTGTATTTTAAGGTAGGCTTTGCTGCGCAGTGACCCAAGGTTGCTAACCACATATTCCAATCAAGATCAGGCCAAACATCTTCAATCAGCTCAGCTTTGCTTAAATCCTCGATGTTATAGATCCCGTGCTCTTTCTGGTACACCGGATGACAAGCTGGATAAAAAGCTTCGTCCATTAGCCATTGTGATTCTAAATTGGGGTACTTTCCTAAACCGTAACGAACACATAAATCTATCTGGCTATCTTGAAAAGACACCAAATCATTGGTTGGTTCTAATAGCAAGGCGATATCAGGGTGACGCTGACGAAAAGCCGTAATTTTCGGGACTAACCAATGATGAGCGAAAGAGGGGAGTGTTGATATCGAAAGGTGGTTCGGGTTTGGATCTTGATTGATTAATCTAACCCCTTGCTGCAAATGAGCAAACCCTCTTTCTGCCTGACTAAACAGTAGCTCTCCCTCAGGTGTGAGCACGATTTTTCTGTGCTGACGAACAAATAGGTCCGTGCCTAAGAACTCTTCTAAATGACGAATTTGCTGACTAATGGCCGCTGGCGTAACAAAGAGTTCTTTTGCTGCCGTTTTAAAGCTTCCTTCCTTTGCTGCAACGAAAAAGTAATACAAGCCCTGTAAGGGAGGCATTCGATCTTTCACATTAGTTTTCCTTAACTCTATGGCAGATTCTATCGTTTGAGGATATCAGCGTAGTCGCTGATTATTAAGTGGTCAACATTGTATAGGGATCTTTGAAATGGAAAACATGACACACACTTGTGAGCGCACTATACCTACTGCCCATCAGAGCGGGTTACAGTTAATTTATTCTAAACTGGCGGCTTGGAGAAGGAACTATAAGACACGTCGTCACTTGAGAGAGTTACCAAAGCACCTTTGGGACGATATTGGGTTAGGTGAAAGGGAGATTAGTTGTGAAGTGAGTAAGCCATTCTGGAGAGAGTAGTTTATGAGTTTGATTCAAGCTCAAAGTTAAGTTGCACTCCCCAATGGTGTTGAGGAGTGCAAGCAAAATTACAAGTCTTCTTCCCACACGACCAATTCATCTTTTGGCCAATTGTGGCCTATCTCATGATACTTTTGTTCGAGCACATGACGTTTAATTTTAAGCGTTGGCGTCAGTACGCCATTTTCTATACTCCAAGGTTCTTTAATCATTAACACACCTTTGATTTGCTCATGAGAGGCGAGTTCTTGATTCATCCTGGCAATAACTTTACGTGTGGTACGTGCGTATCGCTCTCGATCAAAGTTAGGGAAGTCATGTGGCACAACCAAAAGAATCGGAGCGGGTAGCCCTAAACCGATGAGACACATCATCTCTACGCGACTGTACTCGAAAAGCTTTTTCTCGATAGGAACCGGAGAGACAAATTTACCTTTGGCGGTTTTGAAGTTATCTTTTTTACGGCCTTGAATCGTTAGATAACCATCTGAGTCGATAGCGCCGATATCGCCTGTGTGTAGCCAGCCCTCTGAATCAAAAGACTCTTGGGTGGCAATGTCATTTTTGTAGTAGCCAGAAAATAGCCCTTTGCCACGCACCATGATTTCATCATCAGCTGCGATTTTTAACTCAATGCCTGGTCCTGCATTACCGACACTACCGATTTTGTCAGCTCTAAATGGGTAGTTGAGCGTGCTGTAGGCAAATGATTCCGTCATCCCCCAAGCCTCTGTGATATCAAGGCCCACTGAGTGGTACCATTCCAACAGCGCTGGCGAGACAGGTGCAGAGCCACAGCCTAATACTCGAGCCTGATCTAAACCTAGACCATCTGCTAGCTTTTTCTTGATCAAAGAATTGACGAATGGGATTTTCAACAGAATATTGAGCTTCTTCTGTGGAAGTTTGTCTTGAATACGTTGCTGGAATAGCGTCCATAATCGTGGGACGGAGATAAACAGAGTTGGTCGGTGCATCTTCACATCTTCGATAAAAGTGTCCAGTGACTCTGGAAATGCTGTTGGCACGCCACCCATAATCGATGAACCGAAGATATAAACACGCTCTGTAATATGAGCGAGCGGTAAATAAGAGAACAATCGGTCGTTTTCTTGGATACCAATATGATTGATCAGTTGCTGAACAGACCAACTGAATGCGCCGTAAGTTAGCATCGCGCCTTTCGGTAACCCTGATGTGCCTGAGGTATACACCAACGACATTAGCTTGTCATCGTAATGCTGCGGACGCTCTTTACTTGGCACTGCATCAGCAATGAGCGCTTGGTATTCGTGCTTACACTTTGGTGCCGTGTCATAAGGTAGAGCGATGCTAATGAGTTCAGGCATAGCATCAATGACTTGCTGAGTTGCTTTGGGATCATCGAGTTTTCCGCCAATGATCGCTTTACTTTCACTATGAGTCACACAGTATTCGATGGTGCCTGCACCGGCGGTAGGAAAGATTGGCACACTGACATAGTCACCAAGCATCATAGCAAGATCGCAAATAAACCATTCTGCACAGTTTTTAGATACTAATGCGACTTTGTCGCCAGGCTTTACACCAAGTGAGCGTAGTGCGCTGACAAGTTTTAAGGCTTGATCTGCAACATCAGAGAATGTGTACTCAACAAATTGTCGGTTAATAATTTGTTTTAGGTAGACCTCATTTGGACGCTCTTGAGCCCATTTGAGGATCATTTCATTTGGTGGTGGGAGAGCGCAACCAGCAGCGCTATTTAGATTCGGCTGATTCATTTTAAGTGACTCCATGTCTTCTCATTGTATTTATAATTGTTAACGCATTGTTAACTTTAGCATGTTAAATCGCGACACGGGAATGCATTTTGATGAAATATGTGGGGAAGATAGCGTTAGTTATGGTTGAAGTCGGAGCGACTCGATCTAAAAAGCAATGTGATTGATGCTACGCAAAAGAGAACAGGCTTTTCAGCTGTTATGTCATACCGACTTCATACTAAGAGCACAGGTAAGCAATTTATTTTATTAATAATATTGCGAAAACATAGAATCTATCCTAATTATTTATTAACTAGTGGCTTAGTGTTGAAGATAAGTATAAATGTCTCCTAATTTCTTCAAAGCGCCAAACTTAAAGGTATGTCGTGGTTTTGAAGTAGCTATACTAATCTTACTTTGGAAAGTTAGGAGCTTCACCTCAAGCTATTGCCTGAGATTACTTGGGTACGATCATCAGCAAAAGGAAAGATGTGATGTTACGGAAGACTTTACTGGGTACCTATCTTTGTAGTTTATTCATTGCGGGGAATGCATATGGTGCTGAAGGAGATGATATTCCTCAGCGCGCCCAAACGGTTGGTGATGTTATTGAGCGCCCAGGCGTTCTCACACCTAAAGGTAAATGGTCATTTGATTCGTCTTTAAGCTATACACAAAACTCTTCAAACAAAGTATCTGTTGTTGGGTATACAGTCTTACCAACTCTGATTGTTGGGCGAATTGAAGTGAGTGATTCGGATAGGACTACAGTAACCGTTGGATTAACTGCTCGGTACGGTTTAACAAACGCCACAGAGTTAGAAGTTAGAGTGCCGTATGTGTATCGTAATGACCAAGTTTCTACGCGCCCCATTCAAGATGGTTCAAACAGTGAAGTAGTAAACACAACGGTGGATGGCGGAGGGCTTGGTGATGTAGAGTTCGCATTGAGGCACCAGTTTAACTTTGAGTCTGCGCCATACTGGGTAGGTGGCCTTAGAGTAAAGTCGGATACAGGACGATCGCCTTATGATGTTTCTATTGAAGATGGAAGCAACTCATTTAGTGATGTCCCTACAGGTTCGGGTTTTTGGAGTTTTGAGCCTAATTTATCTCTTATTCACCCTGTTGATCCTGCGGTCTTGTTCGCTAGTCTAAGTTATATTTATAACTTAGAGGATACTGTTACAGTTGGCGACACAAAAGCTGATGTTGAACTTGGAGACACTATTTCTCTTTCAGGGGGAATGGGGTTTGCGGTGAATCCCGATCTTTCATTCTCTTTAGGACTTAGCCATAAAACTATTTTAAAAAGCAAAGTAAATGGCAGATCGGCAGATGATGCTAAGTTGCTTCAATTAGATGCATTAACTTTTGGTATAAACTATGCCTTTAGTGAACGCTCATCTATCAATGTTAGTGCTCAAGCTGGTCTTACAGAAGATACTCCCGACTTTCAATTAACAGTACGAGTACCTTTTAATTTGTAAAATGGATATTAGGCCTAGGCCCTTGAGTCTTGGGCCTAATTTATCGTTAGCGCCTAGTGTTCGCATTATAAATTGATTGGATTATATTGGATAAAGTAGGTATATATTCTTTAAATGATGGTGGCCGATTGATATATCGAACTTTCTTTTGGTATGTAATCATAGATATCAGTCGTTTCTAATATCAAAGAAGCTTAACGTGACAATTTTTCAGATAAAAATGGAAATGCTCATTGAAGGTGGTTCAATAAGGCGTCTTCTAATTGTTGGTTTGCTTTGATTTCCCGTATTACCCCATTTACTTGAGCATCAATGTCTACGAGCGTGCTAAGTCCAATAATACTGTTATCTTTCGTGTTTTGAATAATATTGATAATACTTGAATTTATAAAGTCTGAACTTATTATATTAGGATTTTGAGACGAAGGCATTTTGGGTGAATCTATAGAATCATCTCCAATAATATTGCCTTCACCAAATTGTATGATGTTAACAATACCCTGGTTGAAAACATCTCCACTTTGATTTTCACTATTTGCGCTAATGTTTTTTAAATTACCATTTTCAATTACTAAGTTGGCAATGTTTGTGTTCAAAATATCATCGCCATTTATAGTCGTAGTAATGCTTAATCCAATATTAATAATATACTCGTCCGTAATTTGGAAACCACCTCGATATTCTTCTAAAGATGAATTTGAAAGAGGAGTAAGTTCTTGCAGGCCAACATCTTTAGCATTCACATTAAAATGAGGTATTAGCATACAAAGCACTAACAAAAATTTATTGTAGTTCATAATGCAGGCCTTTCAGGTTGTTTAGTTCTTAAAGTTATTTAAAACAATGGTATATTAATTTTCACCGGAAACTGGGAGAGTAATGCTAAATACCCCTAAGGAATCTCTAGACACTCCTGTTTTTAATGGTGATCTTTGATATACGGTGAAATTATCATTGGTTATAAAGCTAGACCTTCCCATTTCCGCTTCGTTACGGACCAGTAACACAATTCCTTGGTAATATTTTTCAAACTCATCCAGTTTCATTATCATGGTTCCTCTAGAAGGGTCTCCTAGAATAACTGAGTGATTGTTTATACCTCTGATGACAACAAAATGCATATACCCATCGAAATTAACGAGAGTAATCCCAGGGACGCCGACTTCTTTAATTTTCTCCAATCCTACTTGAAAGCCGTCAGAACGTAACCCTATGGAATCCAAGTAAAACTTCATATCCAACAAAGAAAAACCTTTCTCTTTGATTTTTTCTTTATCACCTTTTTCAAACATGCTTTTGAAGATATCTTGTTCAGATGACTCTGTTGCATAATGAAAAGTGAGAAGAGAAGCCAGGGCGGCAGAGCCACAGCTGAAGTCATACTGTTGGCGAAAAACATCACCGAACACTATTTCTTTGTAGCTTTTAACAGGAACAGAGTAATGTGCTCGGTAAGGTAGCAGTTCTAATGAAATGGCTGATGCTGAATAAACGAGCATCAGCCAAATTAAGTTATTTAATACTTTCATATTGTTTACTTGAGTGTCAGGTTAACGACGGTAGAGTTCTGGATTAAAACGTTGTTTCCGCTGTTCTGAATTACGTTGGATATACCCGAACTGTCTGCGAACGCTCCACTTGATAGTATATTGTTACCACTCACGGTGTTTGACGCGACATTATCTGACGAAATACCATTGATATCTGATTCTGCATAAACCAAGTCGAGTTCAACATTTTGTCCACCTCTTGATTCATTCATGATATCCAAGCTAACTTCTCCGCCAGATAATGCAATGTCATCAGCGAGTGCAGTGCAGGCAACTATCATACTCAAAGTACAGATTGCCAAACGCATCGCTTTCTCCTACTAGTCGGTTACTCACCCCCAGTAAACACACTTGCATTAGTTGTAACAGATTGTTGTACAAGTGAATTTGAACCAGCATTTTGACCAACGGTAGTAATACCAGCTGCACCACCAAGACCACCAAGGGTGTTCATGTTTTCAACTCGAACTCGAGTATCATCCGCGTTAGTTGCATAAATAACTGATGCACCTGTAACACCACCCATTAGGCTTGAGCTCGCAACAACCATATCTGTATCCATATGGACTTGATTGAAGCTATCAACATTTGTTGAGCTCGAGTCACTTTGATAGTTACTATTGTCGTTAAAGCTGTTCGAGTTTGTTGTGCTTGAATCAGCGTAGCTACGGTTATCACTCTGGTTACGGTTGTCGCTTTGATTACGATTATCGCTGTTATCGTTAAAGCTACTGTTGATACTAGAGTCACTGTTGTCGTTGTTGCTACGTCTTACAGTAGTACTAGAGTCGCTGTTGTCGTTGTGGCTTCTATTTGTGTTAGTACTTGAGTCACTACTATCACTATTTAGGCTCACATCAAGATCAGCACTGGTACTGTTGTCGTTAGCGTTAGACGTACTATTGTCGTTGTGGCTTTGAGCTGTGTTAGTGCTCGAGTTTGAGTTGTCGCTGTTGTTATTAAAGCTGTCATCAACACCAAGAGTTGCACTGTTGTCAGTGTCGCTGTTGTCGTTGAAGCTATGACCAATACCTAGTGACGCACTATTATCGCTGTTGTCGTTGAAGCTATCACCAACACCGAGAGATGCGCTATTGTCACTGTTATCATTGAAGCTGCCAGATAAACCGATATCGGTATTAGCGCTGTCAGTCCATTGCATGTTGTCGTCTCCATCATCGATCTCATTCGCGATCAGAGAGCCACTAAATAAAATTGCTGACATTGCTAAAGCAAGCCCTGTTTTGTTTAGAGTCATAACGATTACTCCATTTCCTGTTATTCCTGATTAAAAATGACTGCACTTAACTTCTTGCTGCTTCCTTCAAATGTTGTGGGAAGCGATGAAATTATAAGAAAGGATCAGTGAAAGCTGTTCTCATTATTGAGAATGATTCAGGCTGGAAGGGAGTATTTAGGTGCGTCTCTTTAAGGTGTTAAAGAAAAAAATAACATAATCATAATGTTATTTTTTGTATTTACTTTAAGTACTCATCAAGTATGAAATGAAGCCAATATAAAGAAGTAATTCGTTCTATTGCACTGAGCGGAGCAGTCATCCATTTTTTATAAATGGTATTTTATCCAATTATTATCTTTATTATTTAATATTATAAATCATATCCTTATGCTAACACAGGTTGAAAAGTATGGATAAAAATATAACATGTTCATACTTTTTAAGTCTTTTTCGGTGCTGAAAAGCAATGCAATATCATTCTGAAGTGCTATATTTTCTACTTAAAATGAAGATAAATTCTCTTTGCTATCCCCAATTAATTTTCTAACGGGGGTTGGTGAAACAGGTAAGTTAATGTGGTGGGACTATGGAAAAGAAGCACTTGATACTGCTAGCTGAGAGTAATTTACAAAGTAACTTAATAAAAAAACAGCTGTCTTCCATTCATGATGTCGATGTAAAGATAATGCAACCAGATGAAGTGGTGTTCAGAAGTCACTCACTCAGTATCGATTTGATGTTTATTGATTACGATTTTATGCGTCAGCTTGAAGTACAAGGAAAGTTACCAGATTTTGATCTATTTGGGTGGTCCTTTATGCTTCACAACGTCCCTTGTGAAAAAGTACAAACGGACTTACTGCATTGGAAGTTGTTAAAAGGAATTTTGCTCCGAAGTGCATCAGTGACACATATATGTGATGGCGCGGAATACGTACTGAAAGGTGGGTTGTGGCTACCAAGAATGTACCTAGAGAAGTTAGTCCTCAATTATCGGCATGCAAATTTGTCCGAAGAACAGCAGCATGATGAGTTAACATGCAGAGAAAAACAGATTCTAGAGCTACTTGTGTACGGCATTTCAAATCAACAAATTGCTTCAAGACTTTTTTTATCTGAAAGTACAGTGAAAAGCCATATATACAAGTTGTACAAAAAACTCGATGTCCATTCTCGTCATGATGCGGTTAAGTTGGTAAGAATGAACAATGGCTTAACCGAGAGAAGTTAAGTCACAATTTGTGATGCTCTTTTTATCGGGGTCTGTTCCGTTTTCACTATCTAATCTAAGCAAGGGCACTCGTATTTGAGTGCCCGTGGTTTATCTAGATTCAATAGTTGGCGTATCAGCAGGCTACATCATGCCCGTGACAAGGCCTGCTGCCACAAAAAACACGATCATCCATAGTACCGAAAGGTTGAGCTTTTTGTGTAGATAGAAACCCGCAATCACTAACGCCATGTCGATGGGAGCAACAACTGCGCTGCTAAATACTGGCTGGTAAAGTGCCGCGAGTAGCAACCCTACTACCGAGGCATTTACACCGTTGATGGCGCCGGAGACCAGCGGTTTGCCTGCCAGTGCTTGCCAGTTTTTAAGAACGCCAAGCAGTAAAAGAAACCCTGGGAGGAATACGCCAAGCGTTGCGATCAGAGCGCCTAAAATTGGCGTATCCGAAAGCTCATAACCGATAAAAGTCGCAAAGGTGAACATTGGCCCCGGTACAGCTTGTGCAGCGGCGTAGCCTGTTAAAAATGCATCTTGGCTGAGCTGGTCGCCAACAATGTTTTGCAGAAGCGGCAGCACCACATGACCGCCACCAAACACTAAACTACCAGCTTGGAAAAAATCACTAAACAGCCCAAGCAAAGGTAACGTATGAGCCACTAATGGTAAGCCGAGTAAAAGCACCGCAAATAGAGCCAATGGCGCGATAGACGGTTTAAACGGCTCGGCTGATGACGCGGAGTCTTTCTTCAGATATCGCGTACCGACAAAACCTGCTGCGATCAACACGAACATTTGCGTCATGATGCTTGGTGCCACCAGCAACGCAATCGCAGTCGCGACGCACAAACCCGCGGTCAGTTTACTTTGGCAGAAGTTTTTGTACATGCCCCAAGTCGCATCCGCCACGACGACGACTGCGAGCAGTTTTAGGCCGTGAACGATGTTTTGGAACACTGCGGTGTCGGTGATTTGGCTGCTCACCATCGCCAGCGCCAACATGATGATCACCGAAGGAAGAGTGAATCCGACAAATGCTGCGCATGCGCCACCTAAACCGCCGCGTTTATAACCTAAAGCAAAGCCAACTTGGCTTGAGCCCGGTCCCGGCAAAAACTGACTGAGTGCGACAATTTGCGCGTACTCGCTGTCATCAAGCCATTTCAGTTTCTCAACAAAGGTTTGGCGAAAATAACCAATATGAGCCGCCGGGCCGCCGAAGCTGAACCAACCCAGCCAGAAAAAAGTTTTGAATATGGTGAACATGTCGAGCCTGTTTATCTAAAAAGCATTGTTGCTAATTTATCGAATGCTCTAAAATGACTCAAATTGATGATTTTAATTTCATCTATGAATGAAATGGGATGAGGATGTTGGAGTGAAAGAGGACATTCAGTGGCGCAACATTGACTTGAACTTATTGGTGACGTTTTCCTACTTGTATCGCTATCGAAGCGTTAGCGTCGCGGCAGAGAAAAGTTACGTTAGCCAGTCGGCGATGAGTCATAGTTTGTCTCGTTTAAGGTTGTTGTTTGACGACCCGCTTTTTGAGCGAAAAGGGCACAATATGGAGCCCACCGAGCACGCTCACCACATCGCGCCAACTGTGCATCACTTGTTGGATTCTATCGCCAAAGACTTGCTCACTAAGTCTGCCTTCCAACCTGAAAATTACGCGGGTGTATGTCGCATCGGGTTAACGGATTATGCCGAGTTTATCTTTGCTCCTCGGCTTTATGACGAAATACGCCAGCGCGCCCCAGAGGCGCAGATCAGTTTTATTAACGTCAATCGTAGCAACTACGTGGCATTAACTGAGCACGAAAAGCTCGATGTCATTATTGGCAGCATGCCGGTGTTGGATGACAACTTTGAGAGCTTGTACTTGTACACCGAAAAACACGTGTGCATGTGTGATAAACAGGTGTTGAAAGGGGAAACACTGCTGTCTCTGGAAGCGTTCGCGAACATCGAGCAAGCTCTGGTAAGTCCCGATGGGAGCTTAAAGACACAAGTAGACCAAAAGCTCGCAGAACATGGCTTGAGCCGCAAAGTCACCGTGGCGTCGCGCAACTTTCTCACTATTCGGCATCTATTGAAAAAGCGCGATCTCATTGCCATCGTGCCAGAAAAAATGGCGTTGGCGGAGGGCTTTTCGGACGATCTCATTACTGTTAAGCCGCCGATCGCCGTTGCGGATTTTGATATTGCCATGCTGTGGCATTCCAGCCGAAACAATGAAGACAAAGGCATTTGGCTACGCGAGTTGGTTTCTTCGACCATCACCTCTAAATGATAAACATTTGGGGCACTCATGGTGCTTAGAGTGATTTGTTGTTGAACTTCTTACTACCCGCTGAGTTATCGGCGTTACGCCGAAACAGTACTGATTGTGCAAAATGAATATCTTGGGTTAGGGGGGATGTTCCAGATTTAATTCATAAAAGAAATTAATGGAAAAGGTATCATTGAGTTGTACCACGTAGTTTAAGCTCTGTTTGAACGTATACATGAAGAGGGAGTAAGCGTCCATCTCGGTATTTTTCCACTAGTAAGTTCACTCCCTGAGTTCCCATCAACTCAGAGTGAATACGAATTGTAGACAACGGCGGAAAGGTAAAGCGAGCAGTAGGAATATCATTCATACTAATCAGCGTAATATCCTCTGGTATCTTTAAGCCAAATTCATGGATTGCACGTACTATGCCAATCGCGATGGAGTCTGAATCAATGAATACTGCTTTCGGGAAGTCACCTTTGGCTAGCATCTCTTTCGCTAAGTTATAACCGGACAAACTAGAGCAGGCACAATAGTGTATATCATGTTCTGCGACCACGCCTTTTAGATAGCCATAGTCCAAAAACACATTTTCACGAGTGTCAGCTGCGTCGTGCTTGTCTTGACCGCCAATATAACCGATGCGGCGGTGGCCTCGTTGTACAAAGAAATCAACTACTTGCCTACTGATTCGAATAAGGTCGACATCAACGCAATCATAAGGGCAGGTTGGATCTGAAAAGTTTATGTAGCAAATGCTATCGGCTAGACGTTTAGGTAATTTATCTACTACCTTTTGGTCGACATTTCCGACTAAAAGGACACCTGTTATCTTTTTCGTTTCAACATCAATTTCACTGTTATAGCAATTGGTTAGCGTAATACCTAATTTGTCGCATTGCGTTTCAATCCCATGACGAATTGATAAGTAGTAAGGGTCATTCACCTCTGTTTCTTGTTTGTAGTTATATAAGGCTAAAAAGTGATGTTTTTGCTTAGCTTCTTTGATGCCTTTCTTCGAGCTACTGGTGCGGTACTCCAGTTTTTCTGCAATTTCCAAAATGCGGTATTTGGTTTCTTCTTTAACGCTCAACGTTGGGTCGTTGTTCAAAACCCGCGATACGGTTGCAAGTGAGACGCCTGCTTCAATGGCGATATCTTTTAGCTTTGCCATGTAAATTTCCCGTTGGCACTGCCCAAGTGTGAGCTCAATAATCTGACTATTTTAAACAGCTACTTAGATATGCACAAACCTTTAGTAAGACAGTCCTAAACACTTTAAATCATCATATCAAGCCAAATTGTTTTCATGAAATAGACTCTATTGAGTAATAAATAAAGCCGTAAACGTAAGGATTATATTGCTGTAAAAATACTGAAAAACGCGACTGGTTTGGAAACTTGCTACTTGTGGTAACTCTAGTACTTAATAGGACTCGAGCTGTTTAGAGTTTAATCAAGCAAACGTTTTATTGTTCATGTTTATGTTTTGTGTCTCATTTTATAAACAAATCAATAGGAAAGTATTCAACTCTATTTATAATCTCCGCGCTTTTAAAAGCTGTCTAACAGTATGAAAAATTAGGAAATTATAATGAAAAAAGTATTGCCATTATTGGCTTTAGGTGCAGTGGTTGCTTCAGCATCAGTTCAAGCAAAAGGTAACTGGTATGTTGGTGCTGATTTGGTAAATTCAGATCTTAAAGTTAAAAGCTTGTCAAAAGATCTTTCTGCGACAGGTCTTAGCCTTGCTGTAGGTAAAGAGCTTCAATATTCAGAAAACTTCAAACTAGCTTTTGAAGGTGAGTACATATACTTTGGCGACTTTGAAGAAACATTTTCTTACATGGGGTGGCCGGTTAAATTTAGTGTTGATGCTTCTGCGTTCAATTTCAATGCGAAGCCTAAATACCAATTTGCAGGTACAGGCTTCTATGTTGGTGCGATTGCTGGCCTTGGTGTAATGAGTGTTTCTTATGAAGTGAAATCATCTAGCACTGTTACCGATGATGGTCGTGATGTAGGCTTTAACTACGGTGTTGAGGCTGGTTATGAGTTCGCTTCAGGTTTGGTTGTATCTGGTGGCTACCGTGCTTCTTCGGTAAGTATTGATGCCGAAAACGGTGGCAGCGAAGATTTTGATTTTGACAGCCTGTACGTTGGTGTTGATTACAAGTTTTAAGCTCGCGTAAGCAAAACATAGATACTAAAAAGGAGCCGTTAGGCTCCTTTTTTTATTAGATTATCAATCAACTCATAATGGTGATCTTGTACGCCTGCAAGGTTGCCATATTTGGGTTGGTGGCGGTCATTTTCTTTCGCGTGTTGCCAGCCAATGGTGTGACGCACAAAATGCTCTGCAAACGCGTGGGAAACTTCCAAGCAACCTGCCAGTACGGTATCAACATAACTTTGCATGATTGGGCTCTTTGCGCATGGTGGTAGTGGCTCGTCTTTTACGTAAACCCAAATGTCGTGTTCTTGGTTAAAACTCGCATCTGTTTCGATTTGATCTGGCTGCAGTTGAATACGATGATAACCTCGCTCACGGCGATCGAATTCTGCGAGCGCTTCTTTATTCACTTCGAGTAAAACGCCATTAACCTGTCCATCGCCTTGGTTCACCACTAATGGAGAGAGGCTGTAGCTGTCGTCAATCTTCCCCCAGTAGCGCACCAGTCCATGAGCAATGACGGGAATGGCTTCTCCCGTTTGTCCGGTTAACTTACGTGACGCAGAATTAATCAAACTGCCATAGCCAAATATGTACATCTTCGTTGCATCCCTTAACTGATGGTTGTGTCTCTCACCGTTTATACCTAACCCGCCTCTGAAGCACAACTTTACCTCTTAAGTATAATCTTAATTATAAACATGTATTTTTTATGCATGTTTGTGGTAGCATCAATATTGTAGTTGAGTCAACCAGCATCAAGAGACGCTTGAGGGCAAGATAATGCTGAATATCACCGATAAAAAAGTGGAAGAAAAAATCCCCGCATGGCTGCGATTAGGCTTTCGGCCGTTTTTTCTGTTTGGGTCGATTTACGCCATTGTTGCGATCGCGTTGTGGGTGTGGATGTTCCAGAGCGGACAGCCAAACGCATTAGCTGTACCGGCATTATGGTGGCACGTACATGAAATGTTGTTCGGTTTTTCGATGGCAATCGTAGTTGGCTTTGTACTGACCGCGGTACAAAACTGGACTGGCATTAATGGTACCAAGCATTACATGCTTCTGGCTTTATTTGGCTTGTGGTTAGTGCCCCGCATATTGCTTTGGACACAAGCACCGTTATGGTTAACCAGCAGTATCGAAGCGGTATTTTTACTGTTTATCGCCTATGAGGTGGGCATTCGTGTGTATCGAGCCAAAGGTTGGCGTAATTTGTTTTTCGTTCCACTGTTTCTTTTGGCCATCTTTGCGAACTTTGCAAGCTACGCAACGATAAAAGGTATGCCGCCCTTTAGCTCTTCAGCGGTGTGGCAAGCAATGCTGTGGTGGTTTACCTTGCTGTTGTCAGTGATGGGCGGACGTGTGATTCCATTTTTTACTGCGCGTCGATTTAATTTCGAAAAAGCGCAACCATTGGCTTGGTTAGAGTGGTTCGCGAACTTGCCATTGGTAATGCTATTTGTGCTGAGCTTTTTCCCTGTGACGTTTGCAGAACTAGGTAGTCCTTTGATGCTATTTGCAGGTGTTGCTCAGTTGGTGCGTTTTGTTCGCTGGAAACCTTGGTTAACCCTGAGCGAGCCTTTAGTGTGGTCGCTGCATGCTGCGTATTTGTGTTTACCACTAAGCTTAATTTTGCGAGGCGTCTGGGGAGATGCATTTGCCAGCCATAACCTCATTCACCTGTTTGCGATAGGTGCGTTAGGCGGTTTGATTTTAGCGATGATTGCACGGGTGACGATGGGACATACTGGTCGCATGATCTACAAAGGGCCAAACATGAGCCTTGCGTTTACAGCGATTACCGCGGCAGCTTTGGTTCGCAGTTTCGCCGTGATCTTTGACCCGGCGAACATGATGCTGTGGATTGATATCAGCGGCGGATTATGGATTGTTGCGTTTGGGCTGTTTGTGTGGCGCTTTGGTGTGATGCTTGTGACCCCTCGTGTGGATGGTCACCCCGGATAAGATTCTAATGTGAGTAGAGAAAAGAGGAGCCGCGTGCTCCTCTTTTGGTTTTTGTTCTTTATAGGTTTAGTGTTTATTCGTCTTCGTCGTCCGCTTTATTCGTGAGCCCCAAGCGTTTAAATAGCCACCACTCTAGACCAAAAATGACAATTAAGGCGATGCAGAACCAGGTGAATGCCATGGTGGATTCCACGCCTGGCATTCCACCAACATTGATACCGAGTAAACCTGTTAAGAAGCTGGTTGGTAGAAAAATCGTTGCTACCAAAGTAAACAGGTAACTGTTTTTATTGGTTTTCTCATCACGATGATGTTTGATCTCTTCTTGGAAAAGCGCCACTTCTCCAAGATAAAACTCAAGTGTTTCATTTATGCGCGTAATATTATTGTGTGCGAAGCGATATTGATGAGGTCTCAAAGCAATCAATTCTGATTCTGACTCCACAAGATCACGGATAGCGTACTGCTGAGGGCGAATAAAACGCTTGATAGAAATCAGTGCTTTTTGAGTCGCCATATGTTTGTACGTCGATTCATCATTCACGTCGAACTGGTTTAGTGTTTCTTCAATTGTATCAAGGTAAATGTCTATTTTACTGTTTAATCCTTCAATGATCTGATGAAGTAAACTAGCAAGACTTTTTGGGCCTTTGTGTTCCGCTAATGCTTGGCGAATCTCCATGATCGCGCGTGATGGAATTTTACGAGTTGAAATGAGTGCGCCTTGAAAGTAGAGAATTCGAATACTAAGCATATCTTCTGGTGATGCATTGCCGTTCATATTGACGCCTCGTAAAATCAACATGAAGTTCTCGTCATCTAAAGGATGGAAAGATGGTCGGCTTTCGTCGGCTAATAGATGATCAACCGTAGCTCGAGGTACTTGGTTTTGCTCCAGCCAACCACGAATATCAGGATGCAGCCGTTCGCAATGGTACCAATGCTTAGCTTGAATTTGCTCTGCCGTGGTGGATTGTTGAGTTGCTTCTGGGGTTGAGAAGTCCCAATGTTCAATCATAAAACCCATTTTCTTTTCCTTGTTTGAGCCGATACCAAAATAACCTCAAGATACTTCTTTCGCGAGAATTGCATTGCCATACAGAGGCAATGCTCTGAGTACGGTACTCTGAAGTCATTGATGCATTATTTTTCAAATGAGTATGATTGTATTTAACGCCAAATGTCTATGAATAGTTGTTCTTATTTGCAATCGAGTGGAGCGCACCAAGGTGTTGTGCTTAAACAACAAAACAATAAAGCCTGCAACTAAGCAGGCTTTATTGTGGGGGGAGGGAGGGGAGCTGTTAGCCAACTTGAGAAAGATTAACCACTTTCTGTTGTAGCTTTTTCTTTAAATAGTCCGTTAAGGCCTGTTTTTCTTCCTCGTTCATGTAAAGACCAAGCTTAGTACGGCGCCATAAAATGTCTTCATCGGTCATTGCCATTTCATGGTTCATTAAGTAATCGATCTCACGTTGGTAAACACCACCGGCTTGTGTCGAGAACGTTTGTCCTAAGTCAGCTTCACTTGTTGTACCTTCCATTAAGTTCCACGTTTGGGTACCAAACTGAGTGACATAACGAAGAATCAATGCTTCTGGCGCCCAAGTGTATTTAGCATGAATTTGTTTCGCTAATTGTTCACGACTACAGCTGAAGTTACCACCAGGAAGGGTTTGGTTGGCCGTCCAGTCTTTACCCATTTCAGGTAGGAACGGAGCAAGTTTCTTCATTGCTGCTTCACCTAACTTACGGTAGGTCGTTAACTTACCACCAAAAACAGAAAGCAGAGGTGCATGGTCGTATTCCGCATCGAGCTCTAGCGTGTAGTCTCGTGTGATTGCTTGCGGAGAGTCAGATTCATCGTCACATAAAGGACGAACACCGCTGTAGGTCCAAACTACATCTTCGCGAGTCAACTGGTGGACAAAGTGTTGGTTTACGATATCAATGAGGTAATCGACTTCGTCATCTGAGATCGACACTTCACGTGGGTCACCTTTGTATTCCACATCTGTTGTACCAATGATTGAGAACTTATCTAAGTAAGGAATCATAAATACGATGCGATTGTCTTTGTTTTGAAGAATGTAGGCTTGCGGTTCGTTGTGGATACGAGGAACAACGATGTGCGAGCCTTTGATTAAGCGAATGTTACGAGGAGAGGCTTGCTCTAATCCATCATCAAAGAACTGTTTTACCCAAGGCCCCGCAGCATTGACTAACGCTTTCGCTTTACGTTCGAAACGTTGGTCTGTCATCACATCGTGAATAGTAACGTGCCAGATACCACCTTCACGGTGTGCTTTTTCCACGCGGCAGTAGTTACGCACTTCAGCATGGTTTTCGCGAGCCGCAAGAACGTTCAGTAATACTAAACGTGCATCATCAACCCAACAGTCAGAGTATTCGAAACCCGTTTTCATTTCTGGTTTTAGCAAGCCAGATTTCGCAAGGTTGACGGTTTTACTGCCTTGCAGCGTCGTACGTTTACCCAAGTTATCGTAAAGGAAAAGGCCACAACGAATCATCCAAGCTGGGCGTAGGAATGGGCGATGCGGTAAACGGAAACGCATTGGTAGTGCGACGTGTGGTGCTTTACGAAGAATAACCTCACGCTCTGCGAGCGCTTCCGAAACTAAACGAAACTCGTAGTGTTCAAGGTAGCGTAAACCGCCGTGTATCAGTTTAGAACTTGCTGAAGAAGTCGCAGATGCGAAGTCATTTGCTTCGTATAAGCCAACACTCAAACCTCGGCCAGCTGCGTCTGCTGCAATACCAGCTCCGTTAATGCCGCCACCGATTACGATCAAGTCTAAGGTAGTGGATGAGCTAGTAGTGGAAGCATTATTTTGTATACTCATAAATTTGACCTCTTGGTGAGCGAACGAGCATTTTAGAACATAATGTAATCCTAGCTCAGGTTTCGTTTGTGATCATCTATTATTTTCGTTTGTGAGCGTTTTGTGTGATTTAGACACAAAAAAACCTCTGTCTAATTAAGACAGAGGTCATTTGAGGGGGAGTTATACGATTGACGTTACTCGTTTTCGGAGTTTGATTCGTTAGCTTCAACCACTTCAAGTGGGATAGAAGCTTCCTTCAAAATTGACAAGATTTCTTCTGGTGGCTGCTTATTGGTAAAGATCATGTTGAGCTGTGCAATATTGCCTAGTTTCACCATAGCATTGCGCCCGAACTTGGTGTGGTCTACGGCAAGAAATACACTACGGCTATTGTCAATGATCGCTTGTTTGACCCGGACTTCGTGGTAATCAAAGTCTAATAGCGAGCCATCGAAGTCGATACCGCTAATGCCGAGAATACCAAAGTCGAGACGGAACTGTTTAACGAAATCGAGGGTAGCCTCGCCAACAATACCGCCGTCTCTGCTGCGGACTTCTCCACCCGCTAAGATGACTTTGATTTCAGGGTTAGGGAAAAGAATGGTCGCAACATTGATGTTGTTGGTGACAACACGCAACTGTTTATGGTTTTTATTGAGCGCTCGCGCAACTGCTTCTGGTGTGGTGCCGATATCGATGAATAGTGTGGCACCATCTGGAATGTGTTTGACTACCTCGTCTGCAATGACATCTTTTTCATTGAAGTTGAGCGCTTTACGCGTGTTGTAAGATGTGTTTTCAGAACTGAGAGGAATAGTGGCTCCACCGTGATAACGACGAATTTTGTTGTCATCGGCGAGTTCATTGAGATCGCGTCGGATGGTTTGTGGGCTGACATTGAATCTTTCTACTAACTCATCCGTGCTGACATAGCCTTGTTTTTTCACCAGCTCAACAATCTGCTGGTGTCGAGGTATTTGCTTCACTTACCACTCCCTTGTGCATTGGTAACGGCCAATGCTTCAAATTCGAAGCTCTATTGTGCTCGAATTTGCTCGTTGTGAGAAGTAAGCGAGTTCAGGAATCGGGGATAAAGCGCAAAAAGAGCGCACAAATGGCGCTCTTTTTTTCTTATGGAGATGAGATTAATCTTCTTCGTCGTGAAGTTCAGACCAGGTTTGTGCACATTTCACTGCACGTTTCCAGCCCTTGTAACGACGATTGCGTTTTTCTTCATCATCGTGTGGCTCAAAGGTGCGATCAAGTACCGCTTTATTCTGCAACTCATCAATGCTATCCCAGTAACCAACTGCAAGGCCGGCAAGGTAGGCTGCACCAAGAGCGGTAACCTCAGTTACTTGAGGGCGGTGTACTTCTGTGTTCAATACATCGGATTGGAATTGCATTAGGAAGTTGTTCGCTACTGCACCACCATCGACGCGAAGGTTCGCAAGCTTAATGCCTGAGTCAGCTTGCATCGCATCCAGTACGTCACGAGTTTGATAAGCGATGCCTTCCAATGTTGCACGGATGATATGGTTTGAATTCACACCGCGAGTAAGGCCGACAATCGTGCCACGTGCGTAGGCATCCCAGTATGGAGCGCCTAAACCAGTAAATGCAGGCACGACATAAACGCCGTTTGATGTATCCACTTTTGTCGCGAAGTATTCAGAGTCTTCTGCACCGTTTAGGATTTTCAATTCATCGCGTAGCCATTGGATAGAAGCTCCACCCATGAATACGGCGCCTTCAAGTGCATAAGCTGGTTCGCCTGCAGGACCACAAGCCAAAGTAGTTAGAAGGCCATGTGTCGAAGTGACTTTTTCTTGGCCAGTATTCATTAGCAAGAAACAACCCGTACCGTAAGTGTTTTTCGCTTGACCCGCTTCAACACACATTTGGCCGTAAAGCGCCGCTTGTTGGTCACCTGCGATTCCAGAAATAGGAATACGAGTACCGCCTTTACCACCGATGTTGGTTTTACCGTAAATTTCCGATGAGCGCTTCACTTCTGGCATCATAGATGCTGGGATGCCAAGCTCATCTAACATTTTTTGATCCCAACATAGATCGTTGATGTTAAACAGCATGGTACGCGATGCGTTAGTGTAGTCGGTTACGTGAACGCGACCTTGAGTCATCTTCCAAACTAACCAAGTATCGACAGTACCAAACAACAGCTTACCTGCTTCTGCGTCTTCTCGTGCGCCTTCAACATTGTCCAGAATCCATTTAACTTTGGTACCGGAGAAGTAAGGGTCAAGCACCAAACCAGTGTTGTCACGTACATAGTTTTCGAGACCGCGTGCTTTTAAATCTTCACAGATATCAGCAGTACGGCGACATTGCCATACAATCGCATTGTAAACGGGTTTACCTGTTTCTTTGTTCCAGACGATAGTCGTTTCACGCTGGTTAGTAATACCGATAGCCGCTAATTGGTCGCTACGGATGCCAGACTTAGCTAGAGCTTCTACTAAGGTAGAGCTTTGTGTTGCCCAGATCTCCATTGGATCATGTTCAACCCAACCAGCTTCTGGATAAATCTGAGTAAATTCGCGTTGCGCGACGCTTACGATGTTCGCATCATGATCAAGAATCACTGCGCGAGAGCTTGTTGTACCTTGGTCTAGGGCAACAATGTATTTTTGCTCAGTCATGGTAAGAATCCTTTTGTTTCGTTATTTATATTTTAGTAAATGTTCGAGTTACGTCAGTTTTAAGCTCTAGCTTCTTCTGTTTCTTCTTCCGTCTCACATTGGTTTGGAATCGTGCAACCGTGACCTTGTTGTGGAAGGTAAGCGGCAATCGCTTTTGGATACAACCAACCACCAAAACACGCACCTGCAATCGGAGCAAGTAAAGGCACGATAAAGTAAGGAATGTCTTTAGCACCTGTCAGAGCGTAATCCCAACCAGCGAAGTAAGCGAACAGCTTTGGTCCAAAGTCACGAGCAGGGTTCATCGCAAAGCCTGTTAGTGGGCCAAGTGAACCACCGATGACGGCAATCAAAATACCGATCAATAGAGGGTTCATTGCGCCACGTGCCGCGCCGTTATTTTCATCGCCCAGAGCCAGAATCGCAAACATCAGCACAGCAGTGATAACGAATTCCACAGCAAAAGCACCAAAGAAAGAGAGGGAGGCATGCGGATAGGTTGAGAAGATACCAGCAGTTGCTAGTGCATCTTGGCTGCTGCGAACGAAGTTATGAGCGATTTCGTAGTCGGTGAAAAGGTTGCTGTATAAGCTGTATACCAATGCAGCAGAACAGAATGCCCCAAGCATTTGAGCGATAATGTATGGCACCACTTTCGCCTTATCAAAACCATGGAACATAGCAAGTGCGATGGTAACGGCAGGGTTGATGTGTGCACCAGAGACGCCAGCCGTACAGTAAATAGCGATGGCGACACCGAAGCCCCATACAATACTGATTTCCCATTGTCCAAATGATGCGCCTGTTAGAACTAAGGCTGCAACACAGCCTACGCCGAAGAAAATAAGTAGTCCTGTACCGATAAACTCGGCCAAACATTCTCCAAGCAGAGAGGGGTGTTTGTTCGTTGTCATGTTAAAAGTCCTTTGATCATTTTTGCCTGTCTAGCACGATACTATTGTGCATATATAAACGTTTGCGAAAACAAACGAGCGTTAAAAATGAGCGTTTGAGCATAAATTTGTTAATCAAAGTCTTCGTTTTTGTTAAATGGCGCATCTTTTAACCGGGAAAGAACACAACGAAAATAATTTATTTGTCACGAGGCCAGTGTTGAGAGCGCTCAAATTACCGATGTGAAAAAGAATGCACAACTGGTAAGAGGAGTTTTGTGAAGCTGCTACGTGCTTGGAGACTTATTGCACAGAACTTGTGTAGCAATTAACCCTAAAGGAGTAGCGGAATGTCAAATGTATCAAGGGATAGCAGTGATATAAAAAATACGCTGTCATGTTTGGACTTTTAGAAAAAATCGTCATCCCATTGGTACCAATAGGATGAGTTGAGAAGAGAATAAACGCTGTTAATGTCTTGTGTTTGTGAATCATTGCTTCGGCTTGTATTCAAATAAAAATTGTTTTTTTTATTTCGTTTGATGCTAAACGTGATCGTTTTTCAGCTTTTTAGTTATTAGTTGGTTCGGAGCGAGTAGGGCAGGCGTAAATCGCCCTTTTTACGGTTAGTTTATGTTCTAATTCGAGCCTTTGTTTCAAAGGTTTCGAATTGGAATGCTCAAGTGAGAGGTTTGAATATCAGTTTCATATTAACGAATCTTGAGTAAAGTTGAACGATGATCTAATTAATGCTCATATAATTTACTGTATTTACTTATATTTAATCCATGTGCAACATTTGTCACAGAAATAAAATCCTAACTCCATACAATTCATGAACTTTCGAACGAAGATTTATTTTGTTTCGTTCGCTCCTTTTGTGTTTTTACCATCGCATACAAAATAATGAGGTTCCTATGTTTGGAATATTCAAACCTAAGGCGCACATTGATCGTCTGTCCCCTGGCAGCATCGATAGCACCTACTCTCGCCTCCGTTGGCAACTCTTTATCGGTATCTTTGTTGGCTACGCCGGTTACTATCTAGTTCGTAAAAACTTCAGTTTGGCGATGCCTTATCTTATCGAGCAAGGCTTTAGCCGCGGAGACTTAGGTGTCGCCTTGGCAGCTGTTTCCATTGCATATGGTCTCTCTAAGTTTCTAATGGGCAGCGTTTCAGACCGCTCCAACCCTCGCTATTTCCTTAGTGGCGGCCTATTGATGTCTGCATTAGTGATGTTTTGCTTTGGCTTTATGCCATGGGCGACTGGTAGCGTCACTGCGATGTTCATTTTGCTTTTCTTGAACGGTTGGTTCCAAGGGATGGGGTGGCCTGCTTGTGGCCGAACCATGGTGCACTGGTGGTCACGTAAAGAGCGTGGTGAGATCGTTTCGGTTTGGAACGTGGCGCACAACGTGGGTGGCGGCTTGATTGGTCCACTATTTATTCTTGGCCTGTGGGCATTTAACGATGATTGGCGCACTGCATTTTATGTTCCTGCATTTTTCGCCACGTTGGTTGCTGTGTTTGTTTGGATGACGGTTCGCGATACCCCTCAGTCTTGTGGTCTGCCTCCTATTGAAGAATACAAAGACGATTACCCAGATGACTATGACAAGTCCCATGAACAAGAAATGACAGCGAAGGAAATCTTCTTCAAATACGTCTTCAACAACAAACTTCTTTGGTCGATTGCAATTGCAAACGCATTTGTTTACCTAATTCGTTACGGCGTACTGGACTGGGCACCTGTTTACCTAAAAGAAGCGAAGGATTTCTCGGTAGATAAATCGTCATGGGCTTATTTCTTATACGAATGGGCTGGCATTCCAGGAACACTATTGTGTGGTTGGATCTCTGACAAATTGTTCAAAGGTCGTCGTGCACCTGCTGGTATCTTATTTATGGTGTTAGTGACAGTTGCAGTGATGGTTTATTGGTTTAACCCTGCAGGCAACCCAACAGTAGATATGATGGCGCTTATTGCAATTGGCTTCCTAATCTATGGTCCGGTTATGCTGATCGGTTTGTACGCACTTGAACTCGCTCCGAAGAAAGCCGCAGGTACTGCCGCTGGTCTTACTGGTTTGTTTGGATACCTGGGTGGGGCAGTTGCCGCAAACGCGATTTTGGGCTACACCGTAGACCACTTTGGCTGGGATGGTGGCTTTATCATCTTAGTGGGTTCTTGTATTACTTCTATCGTGTGTTTGATGTACGCCTTCTTAGGTGAACGTGCGCACCACGAGCAAAAAGAGCGTGAGAAGGAAGCGCTAGCGTAATATTTATTTAAAGAGGCAGTGGAATACTGCCTCTTCGCTTTATCAAGGAAATAACAATGAAAACAAAGTCAGTATGTCTTACTTTTTTAGCACTTAGCCTCTCTGCTGGTGCGATTGCGAAGCCGCTTGTCATTGCGCACCGTGGCGCATCGGGCTACTTGCCTGAGCACACGCTAGAAGCCAAAGCACTTGCTTACGCAATGAAACCTGACTACATAGAGCAAGATGTGGTAATGACGAAAGACGACCAGTTGGTCGTGTTGCATGACCATTATCTCGATCGCGTAACGGATGTTGCGGAGCGTTTTCCTGATCGTGCACGTAAAGATGGTCGTTATTACGCGATTGATTTCACTCTGGCGGAAATCAAATCCTTGCGAGTTACCGAAGGGTTCAACATCGATGAGAAAGGCAACAAAGTAGCGGGCTATCCAACCCGATTCCCTATGTGGAAATCTGACTTCACCGTGCCGACGTTTGCTGAAGAGATTGAGCTGATCCAAGGCTTAAACAAAACGCTGGGTTATGACATCGGTATTTACCCAGAAATTAAAGCGCCTTGGTTCCATCGTCATGAAGGTAAGGACATTTCTAAAGCAGTACTTAAAGTCTTGAAGCAGTACGGTTACGGCTCTCAAGACGACAAAGTCTACCTTCAGTGTTTTGATGCGAATGAACTTCAACGCATCAACAGTGAACTCATGCCTGCAATGGACATGGACTTAAAGCTCGTTCAGCTTATGGCTTACACGGACTGGAACGAAACTATGGTGTACAAAGGCGACAAGGCAACACCATACAGTTATGACTGGATGTTCGAAGCCGACGGAATGAAGAAAGTAGCGAGTTACGCGGAAGGAATTGGACCTTGGAAGCCGATGCTGGTGGATGATAAGTCAACCAAAGACAATATCATCATCAAGCCGTTGATGAAGGCTGCAAAAGACGCTGGCTTGCAAGTGCATCCATACACGTTCCGCGCCGATCCAGGACGCATTCCAGCGTACACTGACAGCTTTGAAGGCATGATGGATGTGTACTACAACCAAGTAAAAGTGGATGGTTTGTTTACTGATTTCCCAGATAAAGCGGTCAGCTTTTTAAATCAGTAATCACGCATTTTGCTGTAAGCTAAAAAATCCCCCAACAGTTTCCTGCTGGGGGATTTTTCGTAGGGCTAATTCACGAATGAATTAGTTGTTTTTATGCAGTTCGCTGTTCAGTTCAACCGCGCTCTTGTTTGCAAGACACTCGATTTGACCTGTTACAGAGTTACGACGGAACAGTAGGTCAGAAACACCAGCAAGATCGCGGGCTTTCACAACTTCTACTTCTTGGCCTGCAGAATCTAGCATGCGCACTTTAGAACCAGCAGTTACGTACAGACCTGATTCGATAGTACAACGGTCACCCATTGGGAAGCCAAGACCTGCGTTCGCGCCTAGTAGAGAGTTTTCACCGATAGAAACCACAACTTTACCGCCGCCAGATAGCGTACCCATGATAGATGCGCCGCCGCCGATGTCAGAGCCGTTACCAACCACTACGCCAGCAGAGATACGACCTTCAACCATGCTCACGCCAGTTGTACCTGCGTTGAAGTTGATGAAGCCTTCGTGCATTACCGTTGTGCCTTCGCCAACGTGTGCGCCAAGACGTACGCGAGAAGTGTCAGCGATACGAACGCCAGTTGGTACCACGTAGTCCACCATTTTAGGGAACTTGTCTACGCAATCTACGCTTAGTGCACGACCCGCTAGGCGAGCTTCGATTTGACGCTCTGCCAGTTCAGGTAGGTCGATTGGACCTTCGTTAGTCCATGCGATGTTGTGTAGTAGACCGAAGATACCGTCTAGTACCGTGCCGTGCGGTTGAACTAGGCGGTTAGAGATAAGTTGAAGTTTTAGGAAGCCTTCAGCAACGCTTTGTGGCTGCTCGTCAGTTGCAAGGATAACCAGTACAAGTGGTTGTGCTGATTCTGCTGCTTTTGCTGCGAAAGAAGCGTTTGCCGCATCGCCGTTTGCTTCAAATGCTGCTGCCAGTTCTGCGCTTTGTGCTGCAGAGATCTCGATAGCTTGGTTGCCTTGCTCGTAACCTGCTACTGCTGCTAGTGCGTTAACAAGCGCTTCGCTTGGGTTAAGAACTGGGTTTGGGAAAAACGCTTCGATGATTTTGCCGTCGCGGTTTTTAGTTGCCGTACCAAAGGCTAGAGAGAAGAAAGCCATAGTTGATCTCCATGTGTTGAGTCTTGTGTCTCGTCTGTTCACTGACAAGAAATAATTAAGTTGTCAGTCATCATAAAGAGAGTGTTGGGGAGTTTAAAGAGGGGAAATGGAGAAAGTCCGTAGATGGATACCTTTTGTCTTTTTAGAGATATGTTTGTCTGATGAGAAATGTGGCTACGAGGTGGTCTATTGGGGGAGTTTTGCTGAAACGATAGAAGGCAGTTTCTTGTCTCGGCTCTAGAAAGAAAGGGCGTTTTCCTATTCTGGCGAGTTCTTTCGAGATACAGAGGTATGTTTTTAATTGTTTAGAACAAGGTGTCGTATAAGTTCAAATAAATTTGGCGCAAGCTTGAGGCGGCTCGGTTTTGAGATAAATAATCCTTTATATTCATATTGATTCATATTAAGGTTGATCTACGTTTTTAAGCATTTTCAATGAGATCAGTATGGGTAAAAAAGTCGTTACGGTTACAACGTCTGAGCTGGAAAGAGATTTGTTTAATGTGACTGGTGATAAGTTATTCGCTTCCAAGCAAGCTTCGCAATTTCAAATATTTTATGCAGGTTCAGTGATAGATTCTATTAAGTATAAGAGAGGGGTGATATCCAAAGATGATCTTTTACTTAATCAACATATAAGGTGGGAGCATAATAAGGCCCATAGTTATCGCTTGGCCAAAAACATCCTTAAAAAAACAGGGCAATGTCGTCCTAAGAATGTAGCTGCTCATCATATTGTATCATGGAAAGACATTAGAGCTGCAAAGTCCAGAATGAGGCTATCAGCATTTCGAATCGATATAGATAGTGCGGAAAATGGTGTATTTTTACCAAGATGGAATAAACATGTGCCCCATTCGCAAATGGTTGAAGCTTATTCTCACTCCTGTATCCATACTTCATTTTACTATTTGAACGTTGAACATTTACTTGAAAATACGATTGCTCAGGATGCAGATAGAGAAGATATCGTTGAGGTTTTAGAGGATATTGGAGACGACTTGAAAATGGGCATGTTTCCAATAACCAGAAAAATAAGGGCGAATGAAATTGCAGTTTAAAAAACAAACTTTTACTAAGGTATTTGGTATTCAGCCAGATGTGGATAAATATTTATATCTAGAGCACACGAGCCTATTGGGTTTAGACGACGTGAATAATGAAGTTTTACCAATATTCAATGGAGCTTCAAAAATATCAACTTGGCAACCATTGACACTTGATTGGCTCCGGCATGATGATTCCGATGACTTAATAAAACCAATGATTGCTGCCTGGGGTAGCTGTACGTACGTAGTTCGCCATGATATTGCGAGCTTGTTCAAAGATACGCTCGGAGATTGTTGTGAATTCCTACCTGTAAATGTGGATAACTCCATTTGGTATGCACTTAATGTGACTTCTAAATTGGATGCATTACATACTGAACTGTGCGAGATAAACTACAAGCCAAATGGCAGAGTTCATAGAACTAGACCATATAAGCGTTTTGTTATTGATCGTGCTAAAGTTTCAACCCCGAGGCTCTTCAAATTAAGTGGTTCTCCAATAAGCATCTATACTTCAAATATCGACAATAGCTTTTTAAATCTAGTGACTAAAAACGAGTTTACCGGGGTTAGTTTTTATGAAATAGAGAGTGTTTAACTTCAGGAATAAAAAAACGCCGCATAATGCGACGTTTTTTCTAAACAAATGAGAGGCTTATGCAGCGTCTTCTTGCTCGCTATCTTCTTCAACAGCTTCAAGCTTCTTTGCTTTTTTTGGTGCAGGTTTACGTTTTGCACCCAGAGCGTAAAGCACTTCTTCTTTGTTTTGCGCAAGGTACATTGCAAGATCTTCTTGCTTACCTTCGTCTTCTAGAAGTTCACTTTTACCCAGCAGTGAGAATAACTCGTCTGCCATATCCAGCATTTTGTCGTATGCGTCAGCTTCCGCTTTAGAGGTAAAAGTCATTTTCTCTTCTCCATTGCGTTCTACCACGTACTTGACGATTACAGCCATGGTTGGTCCCCTAATTTGGTGTATTGATACTGGCTTTTTATACAGTTTTTGACCAATCAAGTCTAGCGACAAGCCTCAGAATGAGAGACACGTACAACTAACTGACTAGCATTTAAACTATCTTGGTTTCACTTTGCGGATTTGTCCGCCAAAGGAAGGTTTGTTGGTCGCTCCCAATCTTGGCAAAATTCGATAAACGTTTTGAGCAATGGGCTTTGATATTTCTCTTTATGAACCAGTAACCAGAAGCGACGTTTCATATCTAAAGGCATGTCGAGCAGTTTTACGCGGCCGTCACGAATAGCAGGTTCTGCAGACAAACGTGACAAACAGCCCAAGCCTAACCCTGCCGATACTGAGTTGATCAACGCTTCGGTGGTATTGAGCTGAAAAGCTTCATGCCAATGTTCCAAGCGCGGCGCGACAACGCGCATAAAAAATTCGCGTGAACCAGAGCCTGCCTCTCGCAATATCCATTCACTGTTTTCTAGCTCGGTTAAGTTTACTGGCCCTTCGTGCGCGGCTGGGGAATTGGGCGCGCAAATCACGCACATTTCATCTTCGCTAAACTGGGTAGACTGCAATTCAGGGTGAAGTGTTTTGCCTTCAATGAGGGCTATGTCTAACTCGTAATCGGTCAGCATGTCGCAGATTTGTGCGGAGTTAGAAATGAACAGACTTTGAGAACGATGGTTCGTTTGCTGACGAAATTCGCTAAGCAAATAGGGCGCGACTTGGTTGCCAATGGTGTCGCTGGCACCAATGCGAAGTTGGCCCGATAGCGCTTGGTCACCATCGAAAATGCTCTCGATGTCCTTGGCTCGGTTGAGTAATTCATCCGCCAGTGGCAGTAGTTTTTGACCTTCTTGGTTCAAAATCAGTCGGTTATTAACACGATCAAATAAGTGATGGCCGATCTGCTTTTCTAATTCTGAGAGTGCCATGCTCACTGCGGCTTTCGATAAAAAGAGACTATCAGAAGCCGCTGTGAGCGTTTTGTGCTGCGTGATCGTCGTAAACACTTTCAGTTGTTTAAGAGAAATGTGACTTGCCATACTCCACCGTTAAGTAATTCTGAACGTTTGTTTTAAATAATTAGATATATCGGAACGAAGTGCAAGCGTATTATACGTCTCATCAAGAGTGAGTCTGGTTGAGGTCATCATGATTCAAAGAACAAAAGCAAAAGTAATGGGAGCGCCAACTCCAATGGCGGGTTTGGCTCTTGGTATTGCAAGCTTGGGCTGGAGTTGGGAAAACTTCGCCGAATTACATGGCTACGGACAGTGGATTAGTGCGGGTATCGCGAGCATATTGTTGGCTATATTGGCAACCAAGTTTTTGCTACATAATCATCTATTGAGACAAGATCTTGCTCATCCGGTTGTGGGCAGCGTGGTTCCGACATTTGCGATGGGCACTATGGTGGTATCGAACTCTCTCGGCCATTTTTACCCATTAGCTGGCGATGCGCTTTGGCTGATTGCGGTGGTTTTGCACATCGTATTCTTGGTGAGCTTTGTTTACCATCGCGCCAAAGATTTTGAATTGCACCACATGGTTCCTAGTTGGTTTGTACCGCCTGTGGGTATCATCGTTGCGGATGTGTCTTTCTCTGGCAACCCTATGTTAGCACCAGTGGCACAAGGTGCATTGATGTTTGGTATGGTGGCGTACGCGATCATGTTGCCGATGATGATTTACCGTTTCATGTTTACCCATGAAATTCCGGATGCAGCAAAACCAACCATGGCAATTATGGCGGCGCCAGCAAGTCTATCATTGGCAGGGTACTTAACGGTCACTGCGACACCATCACCAGTGATCATCGCTATGCTATTTGGTATCGCGGTATTGATGACAGCCATCATATATCTCGCGTTCTTTAAATTGCTTAGACTGCCATTTAGCCCAGGCTATGCAGCGTTTACCTTCCCGATGGTGATCGGTGCGACGGCGCTGTTTAAAATGGCGAATTGGATGGAGTTGCAAGGATTGGCTGCGCACTATGTTCAACAAGTGCGAGGCTTAGCTGGTCTTGAGTTGATTGTGGCAACATTTGTTGTCTCTTATGTGGCTTTACAATACATCAACAACTTATTGATTCAGCCACGCTTGATGCACGCTCATCACGCTTAAATAGCAGATAGGAAAAAGCCTCTTGGTCTTACAACCAAGAGGCTTTTTTATTTCAATCGGCGTCGATGTTGGACACTAGCCTTTTTTGTAAAATCGCGACATCTCATCCAGAGAATGACGAATGATATCGACAGGAATTTTCTGTTCTTTCTCGACTTTTAACTGGCGATTCAGTTGCTGAGAGTGCCCGCCAGGGTTGACCACAAGCATCAGTTCTTTGCCGACCAATGCATAGTTGTAGTAGCTGCCTGCAATATACCAATCGCGAGAGGCAGAGCTATCAAACAAGTTATGACCAACGCTGTATGAACTCGTTGTGCCTTGAACGTCAAACAGCGTATTCATCATGGTTGGCACGACGTCAAAATGGGTCGTGCGGTAATCAACTTGCTCTGGCTGACGATTTGGCATGTACACGTAAAGAGGCACATGTACTTGAACGTCACTGTAGTTACCCGTGTGGCCCCAATAGTTCATCTTATGGTCGTTAAACTCTTCACCATGATCTGATGAAATCACCACAATGGTGTTGTCTAAGTCGACATTTTTCAGCACATCACCAATCAAGCTGTCGATGTAGTACAACGAGTTCTTGTATCGATTGTGGTAAAGCGAAGCGTCAAAATCGTTGTTGAGCAAAATGTGGTCAACGCGTTCCCAGTATGGTTTGAATTTCGCAAATTCAGGTTCAGGAAACACCGTGCCGTGGGCGGCATCGTAGAACAGAAAACCAAAGTACGGCTTGTCGCTGTCCTGCTTTTGGAACTCGATGAACTTGTCTGTTATCTGCTGATCGCGCTCGACAGTTGTTTCTCCAGTTTGTTTCAGGGTCAAGTCCGACACTTTTTTGAATACCGTGCGAGAAAGTGGCGGGCTGGTGAGCGGTGCTGAGCCAAAAATGCCCATGCGGTAGCCTTCTGCTTGCAGCGTATCCATAAACACAGGAGAGCGTTGACTTGCGTAAAAGCTTTCCCAGTAGGTCGCTGGCAAGCTGTAAAACAGGCTGAAAATACCCGCTTGAGTTGAGTTGCCGCCGCTCATATGTTGTGTGAAATTCACCGTTTTTTCGGCGAACTTGCTGACATTTGGCATGACTTCCGGCGTCGCATCACTGTAGCGCCACGCGTCAACCAAGATAAACAAAACATTGGGCTGTTTCTCTTTGCTTTGCACTTGAATCGGCGCAAGCGGGTAGTTGAGTGAGCTACGTTCAATGTTGGTTAACTCTACGCGGTTCTTCGATGCAATGTTCTCATCCACTAGGTCGTGTTTGTAAATAAATTTACGAGCCGTCAGCGGGTAGTAAAGTGGCCAGTTATTCGAAAACTGACTGACTTCATCGTCGTAAAGTGCGTTTTTGTACGCATGAATCATCTGCGTGCTAAGCAATACAGCAAACCAGACGCTGATCAAAACGAACTTAGCTCGGCTTTGTGCCAGTTGATTACTTACCCAAACGGTACAAGCGAGCCCGATCACCAGAACGGCAATTTCACTGATGAAGATTAGCCAACTCATCCACGAAATATCGAAGACATCATCACCACCTTCGAAAAACATACGGATTAATAGAGCGTTGATGTGAAGTTTGTATTGCTGAAAAACGAGAATATCGACTTTAAACATAATCAATAGACAGATCGCGATAGCGATCACGATGCCTTTGAATACTCGAGTCGGTAGAAAAGAGAGCAATAAACTCAACAACATAAATGGAAGAGCGATCAAGCCCAGCCAGCCATATTGAGTCGAAACCAAATAGTAACCTTGCAACAAGGTTAGCGGTTCATTCTGATTGTTAGACAACACAAAAGGATAACAAGCGATCGACAGGTACACTGCAAAGCAAGCAAAAAAAGCAATCAGCCAAGCGCTGTTGGAAGACAGTTTGCGAAACATACTTTTTGTTTGTTTATAAATTATGGGTAGAGGGAGTATAAAACAGTGTTTTTTATTATGGAATAGTTGCGACGAATGTCACATTTTGTATGGAAGTGTCAGACTTGATTGACATGTGAAAATTCAGAAGATTCATACTCTATTTGAGTGATATATAACCTTTTGTTTTTTCCGAACGCGAGATCACTGCGGGTTTAAATGGGGCTGTGCTAAGCTAGCTAACAGTTTCAATCGGCGCTCGGTATTCCCAATTTGTTTACTGTTTATCACTCCAACCAAGTTGACGTTCTTAAATCACTCCTTGTCGAACTGATTCGAATCAGTCCGCTGGAAAACCCGTTCGAAAAAGAACAAATTCTGGTTCAAAGTCCGGGCATGTCCCAGTGGCTAAAAATGGAATTGGCCAAAGAGTTTGGTGTTGCCGCGAACATTGATTTTCCGCTTCCTGCTACCTTCATTTGGGAAATGTTTACGCAGGTGTTGCCAGACGTGCCAAAACGCAGTGCGTTTAACAAAGAAGCGATGACTTGGAAGTTGATGCATCTGCTGCCGGGGCTTCTCAACCAAGACGTGTTTTCGCCGTTAGCGCAGTACCTCAAAGATGACAGTGATCACTCTAAGCTGTATCAACTGGCTGAGAAAATTGCCGATATTTTCGATGGTTACTTGGTGTATCGTCCGGAGTGGATCGCAAGTTGGGAAGCAGGGCAGAGTGTGCCAGAGCTGGAAGATGAGCATCCGTGGCAGCCGATCTTATGGCAAGCGTTGTATGATCACACTGTGTCATTAGGACAGTCTCCATATCACCGTGCCAACCTTTATGAGCACTTTATCGACACGTTAGAGAGTTTTAACGGCAATTTTGACCATTTACCCAAGCGTTTGTTTGTTTTTGGCATTTCTTCGTTGCCGCCTCGCTATATGGATGCGCTAAAAGCAATTGGTGAACACATCGACGTGCATCTGATGTTCACCAACCCGTGTCGTTATTACTGGGGTGAAGTTCGAGATCGCAAATATCTGGCTCGTTTGGCGGCGAAACATCGTCAGCACGTTGTGTGGCAGGACGATCACTCGGAAGTGCAAGGTGAAACTGAGCAACTGAAAGGATCACTGGAAGATAATGTGATCGATGAGCTGCACACCGATGTGGTCGGAAACAGTCTGTTGGCATCCATGGGTAAACTCGGGCGCGACAATATGTATCTGTTGTCTCAGCTGGAATCTCATGAAATCGAAGCCTTTGTTGATGTTGAGCGCGACAGTCTGCTCCATCAATTGCAAGCGGATATTCTCAATCTTGAAGAACATCAAGATGATCAACAGATTGAAAACAGTCATCACAAACAAGTGGTTAGCTTGGGTGATAAATCACTGAGCCTACACGCTTGTCACAGCCCGATGCGCGAAGTTGAAGTGCTGCATGATCAACTGTTGGCGATGTTCGATGCTGACCCAACGTTAAAACCGCGCGATATTATCGTGATGGTCGCGGACATCAACGCTTACAGCTCTGCGATTCAGGCGGTCTTTGGTAACGCGCCGGGTGAGCGTTTTATTCCATATTCGATTTCTGACCGAACCGCCGATCAAGAGAGCCCAATTCTGGCTGCATTTATGCAGTTGGTGAACTTACCCAATACGCGCTGTTTGGCATCAGAACTACTCGAACTTCTGGAAACTCCAGCGATATTAAAGCGTTTTGAACTCAGCGAAGATGATTTCTTACAAGCCAAACAATGGGTTGAGGAATCGGGAATTCGCTGGGGGTTGGATGCCAATACCGGACGCGAATTTGAACTGCCGGAAACTCGTCAAAACACATGGCAATTTGGTATTCAACGCATGTTGCTTGGCTACGCGATGCCAGAATCCGCTGGTTTGTTTGAAACCGAGCAAGGCAGTTTGTCTCCGTACAACGAAGTGCAAGGCATGGGCGCAGAGCTGGCGGGCAAGTTGGCACACTTTATCCAACAAATTAGCACTTATCGAAGCAAACTTTCTCATGTTCAGACTATTGATGGTTGGCGAGAGACTTTAGTTTTACTGCTGGATGACTTCTTCTCAGTTGAGTTAGAAGGCGAAATGGCGCTCAAATCCATTCGCGATACGCTCAGCCAACTCAAAGAGCAATTAGCTGATGCTGCATTTGATGATGCGTTATCGCCGTCGATCATCAGCCAATACCTTCAAAACAAATTATCTGGCACACGAGTCAGCCAGCGCTTCCTTGCTGGTCAAGTGAACTTTTGTACCCTGATGCCGATGCGCTCTATTCCGTTTAGAACCGTTTGTCTACTGGGGATGAATGACGGCGTGTACCCACGCTCCATGCCGCCAGAAGGCTTTGACTTGATGACAGGAAGAACCAAACCGGGCGACCGTTCGCGCCGAGATGATGACCGTTACCTATTCCTCGAAGCGATGTTGTCTGCACAGCAAACGCTCTACATCAGTTATGTTGGCCGTTCAATCCAAGACAACACCGAGCGAGTGCCTTCGGTTCTGGTTTCTGAGCTGATGGAATACTGTCACCAAAACTATTGTCTAAGTGGTGATGAAGCGTTGCCCGTTGATGAGTCTGGCGACAACTTATTAAATGCGTTAGTGAATACCCACGCCATGGTGCCGTTTAGCCCAAGTGCGTTCCAAGGCATGCACGCCAGCTACGCGAAAGAGTGGATTCCAGCGGCATTGACTCAAAGTAGTCAATCGCAAGGCTATGTTCGTCGTGATTTTAATCGGGCATTAGACGACTATCTGTTAGGAGCGACGTTCCCACTTGAGCTCGACTTAGTCGAGTTGCAACGTTTCTGGCGCTTACCTGTGCAGTATTTTTTCAATCGTCGTTTAAAAGTAATCTTTGAACCGCCGCTACCGGTGATGGAAGACGACGAACCCTTTGTTTTAGGTGGTTTGGAAAGCTATCAAATGCGTGATGAGCTGTTAGAAACCTTGCTTGAAACGACATTGATGCAGCCAGAGAAAAAAACAGAGGTGCTTAAACACTTTATGAGTCAACAGCGCGCGCAAGGCAAACTGCCGGTGGGGGCGTTTGGTGATATCGAATTTGAAACTAACCGAGTTCAGGCGGAAGAGCTGGTGGATAAACTGGCGTTTTTATCTGGTGCGCCTCAAGACGATTTGGAAATCGACCTGACGTTTGATTCCTTGTTTGAGCGAAATGAAGGCGAAGAGAAAAACGTTCGCCTAACAGGTTGGCTAACTCAATGCTACCAATCCGGTTTGATTCGCTATCGAAGCGGTAAGATTCGATCGCAGGATTACCTTGCAGCGTGGATCGATCACCTTGCCATGTCGGCGTCGGGTCATGCTAAGAAAACCCACATCATTGGTTACGATCGTAAAGAAGGCGCGCTGCATTTGATCTACCCAGAAATTGCCGATGTGCAGTATGCCAAACAGCTACTGACTGAATTGGTTCGCTTGTTCTTCGAAGGCATGACTAAGCCTATGCCTTATTTCCCGAAAACGGCGTTGGCTTGTGTTGAAGCGGGCTTTAGCCGCGGTCAGTGGGTCGATGACGAAGAGAAATCTTTGAAGAAAATGGCTGACGCATTCAATGATGGCTTCATGAGCCCGGGCGAAGGCAGTAATGCGTACATCTCTCGAATTTGGCCTGCTTGGAATGATGAGTTGGCCTCAGAAGTTCGTTTGCTGACAGCATTAGTACTGCAAGGTGCGCGCTTAGCGGTTCAAGACGCTGATGATGTAAAAGCGTGATAAAGAAAGTTGGATAAAGAGAAGGAAGAGTAGGGTGGCCGTCAGAAAATCATTATTTTTTGTAGGGCGTTCGCTGTACGGCCACAAGGTCAGAGGGACCATGATACTTTTGTTTAATTCATTTGAGTTGTGTCGCCAAAAAGGTTTGGCTTATCTCGTGGGGCGCATACTAACGGTACGTCTTATGGATAACCGTGAGAAAGATCTCACAAAGCTCTAAATTATCCAACTTGTTAAACATATTAATAGAATTTTTAACTATAGATCACATTTATTAGGTGATACGTCCTAGTAAATAATCCGGAGAGATTCAGCGTTATGGATCAAATGTCAGGTGCAGAGTGTCCTCTACATACGTTAGACCGCACAGAGCAACCTCAACCAACGCCACTAGAACCGATGACGTTTCCTCTGCATGGCGCGAGGTTAATCGAGGCATCAGCAGGTACAGGTAAAACCTTCACTATTGCAGGTTTATATCTGCGCCTTTTGCTTGGTCACGGCTGCGAGGAAACTCGACATCGCGTACCGCTTACAGTCGACCAAATTCTGGTCGTAACCTTTACCGAAGCGGCAACTGCGGAATTACGCGATCGTATCAGGGCAAGGATCCATGACGCGCGAATCGCGTTTGCGCGTGGACAGAGTTCCGATCCGGTGATCCAACCTTTGCTTAATGAGTTTGACGATCACAAGCAAGCCGCAGAAATTTTATTGCAGGCAGAGCGTCAGATGGACGAGGCGGCGGTCTACACCATTCACGGTTTTTGCCAACGTATGCTAACGCAAAATGCGTTTGAATCTGGCAGCCGATTTAATAACGAGTTTGTGACCGATGAAAGTCACCTAAAAGCGCAAGTTGTAGCCGATTACTGGCGCCGCAATTTCTACCCGTTGCCATTTACCTTGGCTGGAGAAATTCGCCAGCTATGGGGCTCTCCATCTGCGTTATTGTCTGACATCAGCAATTACTTAACTGGTGCGCCGTTAAGCCTTTCTGTTCCGGCAATGAAAGGCAGTTTGGCTGATCTTCATACTGAAAATCTGAAAAAAATTGATGAATTAAAAGCACAGTGGCGAGAAAGCCAAGATGACTTCTTAACGCTAATTTCAGATTCAGATATTAACAAACGTAGCTATACCAAAAAGTCTCTGCCGACGTGGTTGGAGGTGGTAAACACTTGGGCGGCAACGGAAACTACAGGTTACGATTATCCAGACAAGCTGGAGAAATTCGCGCAAAACGTCTTGTTGGAAAAAACACCGAAAGGCAGTGCGCCGCAGCATGCGGTATTTGAAGCCATTGAAACATTTCTTGCCAATCCAATCAGCTTAAAAGCGCCACTGCTTGCGCATGCGATTGAGCATTGTCGAGTGATGCTGGCCAACGCGAAAAATCAAAAACAGTGGCTCTCTTTCGATGATTTGCTGACGCAACTTTCTGCTTCTATCGATACGGACGAAAGCGAGCTTTTAGCGGCGCGTATTCGTACTTTGTATCCTGTCGCAATGATTGACGAGTTTCAAGATACCGACCCGCTTCAATACAGTATTTTCAGCCGTATTTATCTGAACAACCCGGAATGTGGTTTGTTTATGATCGGTGACCCCAAGCAGGCGATTTATGGCTTTCGTGGCGCAGACATTTTCACCTATATCAAAGCGCGTAACCAAGTAAGTGCCCACTACACGTTAGGAACCAACTGGCGTTCTAGCGCAGATATGGTGCAGGCGGTGAACCAAGTGTTTGCCTTGCCCGATAGTCCATTTATCTATGATTCGGATATTCCGTTCTTACCCGTTAAGTACAGTCCCAATGCCGAAAAACGCATTTGGACTATGGGTGGCCAAAAGCAACCGGCGCTGACTTATTGGTTGCAAGAAGCGGACGATAAACCGCTACCAAAAGGCGAGTATTTGACTCGAATGGCAGAGGCGACCGCAAGCCAAATCCAAACCATTTTGACGCAGGCTCAACAGGGGCAAGCGTGTCTGGTGAATGGCGAAAAACAGAAAGCGGTTCAAGCGGGCGATATCGCGGTGTTGGTTCGAACAGGTAGTGAAGGTCGAATGGTCAAACAAGCCCTGGCAGACCAAGGCATTGCCAGCGTGTACCTGTCTAACCGAGACAGTGTGTTTACCAGTTCAGTGGCGCAGGATTTACAGCGTTTGCTGCAAGCGGTGCTGACTCCAGAAAATGATCGTGCGCTGCGTGCAAGTCTTGCCTCTGAGCTGTTTGCCCTCGATGCAGCAAGTTTGGATGCGCTTAATAACGATGAAGTCGTGTGGGAAAACGCTGTTAACGAATTCAAAGAATATCGCAAACTTTGGGTTCAACGTGGTGTGCTGCCGATGTTGCGCGCGGTGATCAGCAAACGCCATATTGCTGAGCGATTACTAGAAGAGGGTGGAAGCTCACAGGGTGAAAATGGTGAGCGAGTACTTACCGATTTAATGCACATTGGTGAACTGCTTCAACAAGCCAGTAATGAATTGGATAGCGACCACGGTCTGCTGCGTTGGCTCGCTCAGTCTATCAGTGATGCGGAAAACGGTTTGGGTGGCAGTGATGACCAAATCCAACGTTTAGAATCGGAACGTAACTTAGTGCAGATCGTAACTATTCACAAATCAAAAGGCTTGGAGTATGACCTCGTATTTCTGCCGTTTGTGTTCAGCTATCGAGAAGCCAGTGAAGCCAAATATTACGATGCAGCCAATGACTGCACGGTACTGGATATCACTGGCAACGATGCGTCCATGAAGCAAGCGGACAAAGAGCGTTTGGCGGAAGACTTACGCTTGATATACGTGGCACTAACGCGTGCTGTTTATGCGTGTTTTATCGGTGCCTCACCGTTGCGCAATGGCCGTTCGACCAAAGAGCCAACTGGTGTACACCGCAGTGCGATTGGCTATTTGATTCAAAATGGTCAAGAAGGTGGCATTAACGATTTGCACCAAGGTTTAACAAAGCAACAAGACGAGCTTGATTGTGTCGTTGTGGCCGATCCGCCGCAGCAACTCGAAGAGAAGTACGTAGCGCCACAAGAAGAAATATACGATCTTAGCGCGAAAGAACTGCAAAACCCTATCGACAGAAACTGGCGCATCACCAGTTATTCTGGCTTGGTCAAGCAAGGCTCTCATCACGCCGAGCATGATGCCACGATTGAGATTACAGGTTTTGATATCGACTCATCTGAAGAACAAGACGAAGCGGATTTGGTGGAGCCAGAGCGTTCTATTTTTACCTTCCCTCGCGGTGCGCGTCCGGGGACGTTCCTGCACAGCCTGTTTGAGGAAATTGAATTTACTCAGCCAGCCGCGACGGAAGAGAATACACAAATCATCCTTGGCTTGATGGAAAGCGAACAGCTCGATGAAGAGTGGTTGCCCATTTTACAGCAATTGATTGATACCGTACTCGCAACGCCGTTGGATGGTAAGTCTTTGCTGCTAAATCAAAAAGCACCGTCGCAACGTTTGGTGGAGATGGAATTTTTGCTGCCGATTGAAGTTTTGTCTGCACCGGCGTTAAACCGAGTCATTCAACGTCACGATCCGTTGTCGGCGAAAGCGGGGGATTTAGGTTTCCAAACCGTGCAAGGTATGCTCAAAGGTTTTATCGACTTGGTGTTTGAACATCAAGGTAAATACTACGTGCTTGACTGGAAATCGAATCATCTTGGCGACGATGTGACGAGCTACCATGGTGAGGCTCTGAAATCGGCGATGGCGGATCACCGCTACGATTTGCAGTATCAGATTTATGCGTTAGCACTGCATCGTTTCCTAAGCAGCCGATTGGCGAATTATCAATATGATCATCACTTCGGTGGCGTGTATTACTTGTTCTTGCGCGGCATGGATGGGCAGAGTGACCACGGCATTTTTGCCGCGAAACCAACCTTAGACTTCTTACAAGAGATGGATCGTTTGATTGATGGTCAAGCACTTGAAACGCGCTCAACTCAAGCCGGGCAGATGGAGCTACTTTAATGACGACAAATCACAATCTTCATTCTGACCAAGATAGTCTATTGGTAGTGCTGGAACGCTTGGCGCACAAAGGTGCTATTCGTCAGCTCGACTACCAATTCGCCTGTTTTATTGACTCTCAAACGCATGATGAACAGTCGGATAGCCAAGCACTGGCGTTTATCGCGGGTGTTGTCAGTAGTGAGCTCGGCAAAGGACATATCTGTCTGTCTCTGTTCGATGCACAAGGGCAATCTACGGATTTAGCCAGTAAGCTAGGGCTGTTTGGTGAGTCGGCATTGGCGCTCAATACACAGTTGCAAGGCATAGACTGGATTCAAGTATTACAAAATTCCAACTTGGTCGGCGCGCAAGGAGAAGCCTTGCCGCTGATGTTCGATGGCGAGCGTCTGTATCTGCATCGCTATTGGCATTATGAAGTGACACTGGCGGAAAAGCTCAATCAGTTGGGCGCCGCAGTTAACTTGCAACCACAAGAGTTTGCGCGATTATCCGAGTTGCTCAACCATTTGTTTGCACGCCAATACCATTTTCTGTTTAACGCGTTAGGTAAAGCAGTAGAAGCGGGAAACAGTAACCAAGTGTTGCGTCAGCAACTGGTGTGTGACCACCTTGATGTGGTCGCAAGCGAATCGTTGGATTGGCACGCCATTGATTCCGTACTTAGCAATGCGCGCAAGGTTCAGGATTTACAAACACTGGATGAACTCGTGCCACTCTCGGCTTGCGTGAACTGGCAAAAAGTCGCGGCGGCGGTTGCGTTGACCCGTCGGTTTGCTGTGATTTCTGGTGGCCCAGGTACGGGTAAAACGACGACGGTAACCAAATTGCTTGCTGCTTTGATTGAACAGGCAACGCACGAGAAAAATCTAACCATTAAGCTGGTGGCCCCGACGGGGAAAGCGGCGGCGCGATTAACCGAGTCCATTGGTAAAGCAGTGCAAGAACTGCCAGTTTCTCCGGAGCTAAAAGCCAAAATTCCGACTGAATCGAGTACCTTACATAGGTTGCTGGGCGCAATTCCTAATAGCGCAGAATTTCGTCACAACAAGCAAAATCCACTGCATTTGGATATTTTGGTTATCGATGAAGCGTCGATGGTCGATTTACCGATGATGTACAAAGTGGTCGATGCCTTACCGAAACATGCGCGGCTGATTTTGTTAGGTGATAAAGACCAACTTGCCTCAGTTGAAGCAGGGGCAGTGTTGGGTGATATCTGTTCGTTCCATGCATTGGGTTATGGCAAAGAGCAGGCGTCAGCCATCGCAAAACTGACGGGGTTCGATACTTTAGCCCATACGGGTAACAGTGCATCTAGCATTGCTGATAGTTTATGTATGCTGCAAAAGAGCTACCGATTTGACGCTCGCTCAGGCATTGGTCAGTTGGCAAAAGCGGTTAATTCCGGTTCTGCTGCGAGCGTAGATAACGTCTGGGCGCGTGACTTTTCTGATATCGAACATTTCGCGCTAAGTAGTCAGCACTACAACCAAATGATGCAGACGTTGGTGCAGGAATACGGTCGTTACCTCAAACGCATTGGACAACAGGAAACCGATCCTGAAACCGGAGAGCCAGAGTCGCTAACGCGTAAAGCCAAAGCGGTATTAGATACCTTCAACCAATGCCGACTGCTTTGCGCGATTCGTGAAGGTGACTTTGGTGTTGCTGGGCTAAACCAGCGCATCGAGAAAGCGCTCGCGGCGCGCAAGTTCATTCAGGTTCAGGATGAAATTTGGTATCACGGTAGACCTGTCATGGTTACGCGTAATGATCATGGTCTAGGTTTGTATAACGGTGATATTGGTATTTGCATGCGAGATGACAGTGAAGAAGAACCGCGTTTGAAAGTCTTTTTCGAGTTACCTGACGGCAGTGTGAAATCGGTCTTGCCAAGCCGAGTGCCTGAACATGAAACGGCTTACGCCATGACCATCCATAAATCGCAAGGCAGTGAATTTGATTACACCCTGATGATTTTGCCACCAGACTTTAGCCCGATATTAACTCGTGAGTTGATTTACACAGGCATTACCCGCGCGAAAAAGCGTTTAGCTCTTTACGCCGAACTCAACGTTCTGAAGCGAGGTATTAAGGTGAAAACGACTCGCGCGAGTGGGTTAGTACAGCGGCTTACTAACTGATTATGGACTTAGTTTACAGTCAGTTTTACCTTTGTTACATGTCAAACTTGGTGATGAGTTGTGTTTTAACAATTCTCTTTCTGAAAGAAAAGTCATTTCAATTGATGTTTTTGAATCTGAAACGTTAACATTATGCGCAATTGTGAGCATAAGGATTTGAATGGAATGAATACAACTTATTTTAACAGCGTTAATAGGTATAGCTACATATATAGTGTTAAGCCTGGTGATACTCTTACGAGAATTATATGGAAGTTTTATCATTTTAAGTTTGGAACAGATGGCTATAATTTTGCTGTTGCTCAAATAAAAAAAGACAACCCAAAAATTTCAGACCCTAATTCGATTAAATCTGGTCAATCTATTTACTTGAGAAAGTTGAACGTTTCAAACACCAAGCAATCTGAGTTTTCTTCTAAAATTGCCATTTCAGATCATGATCAAGCGCAATTTGAATCAACGATGAAATCTATGTCGCAAAACGAAAAGGAAGCATTTTGGGCTCTTTCTTGGCTTGATGACAATTGGGGGCCTGCGAGCGCAGGTATCGGTGCTACTTTTGCGTCCATGGGGGCTTTATTAGGAGATAGTGAAAAAGGAAATGTCGCAGAGCTAAAAAAGCTTGATGGTTTATATAGAGATTATAAATCAGGAAAGTTTTCGAAAGGGCAATATGATTACCGCAGGAAAAAACTATTAGAGAATGTAGCAAAAAACCTTGGACCAACTGAGAAGCTTCTCTTTAATGGTAAGAAAGCTCGAGAGGCTATGAGGATATCTCGAAACGGCGGGGTTATGACTACCGCGGCGCTTCAGAAGAATACTGATAGGTTAGCAAAGTTATCAAAAGTAGCAGCTAAAGGTGGCACTGTATTGACTGCAGTTAATATTGGTATTGCCTGCGATCAGATAGCTAGAGCAGACTCTAAGGCAAAGAAAAACGAAATATTGGTGGAAACTGCAGCAAGTACAGTTGTAGGTACTATGTCTGGTATTGCAATATCATTATTTGTTGTTGCTACACCCGTTGGTTGGGTGGGAGCTCTGGTATTGGGAGTTGCTTCATCTGTCGGAAGTTATTATTCAGGAAAACAAGCTGCAGCGGTATATAAAGAGCACTATTCTCACTTAGACGTAGTTGAATCGACAGGTGTAGGTAATATATGCAGTTATTAGATTGGTCCTTTCTAACCTTCTTTATCGCCGGAGGAGTCGCGTTTTTATGGTTCGTTATTATCGGAGCAATTTTTATATTTTTTATACCGCCAAAGGTGAAGCGGTTTGCTTTTAATCCGAAACATTATTCAGAAGTAGAGTTAGCCTTAGTCTCGGGTTTTCACTTTGGTGCTTTAGTACATGGTGTAGGCTTAGTTGCGGCGGTCGCTTTACCAACTTTAGCGAGGAGAAGGGGCTTTGCTGATATTCATCAAGTTTGCTCCGGTCTATTCATCGGAATTTGCCGTATTTATATAAGCGTTTTATTGCTTCTAGCTATGATCACTTTAGGCTCAATGGTGGTTTGGATGTCTATTACTTGAGAGCTGGAATAGAAGGTCGGTGAAGTTTGCAGTTATTAGAAGTTTCTTTTATTACATTTTTTGTTGCAGGTGCTTTGTTAGTTTTTTGGTACCTGATAGTAGGTATTTTGCTTATTGTTATCACGCCGCAAAAAGTAAAGCGCTATGCGTACACTAGTGAGCATTATACAGATATTGAGCTTGCTTTAGTTTCTGGATGTCACTTTGGGGCCTTAATACATGGATTAGCCCTTGTTGCCGCAGTTGCATTTCCTAAGTTGGCCAAAAAAAGAAAGCTAACAGATATTCGTAGAGTTTGCCCAAAGTGGTTCATAAGTATTGGGGTAGTGTACTGGACTATTTTAATCTTTATCGTAGTCACTATTTTTGCATCTTTGTTGGCTATGATTTTTTTTTGAATTGATTACGTACGTAAAAGAAGACCGAGCTTATGGCTCGGTCTTCTTTTATGCATGTTTTGCAAACGCATTGGTAAAAGACACGCTGCGTATTTTGTATTGCTGTTGATAAGCAAGAATAAAATCTCGGACAGCGTCATTTACGGGGAAAACACAGTGGACGTCTAGGCCTTCTAAAAACTGATTGTCAGCCATATCCCAGAAGCTTTGAAGCGAATTACAAATGATTGTTCTCATAACAGTGCTCGTCTCGGCTTATTTAAAGTCAGATTAACAACTGTCCTTGGTGTGCAATACGGAGCTAACTAGTTTTTCAATTGCCCAGTATTTTAGGGTGAAGGCTACATTACATCACCTAGATCCATTCGTATTGGTTAAAAACCAATCACTAGCGAGCAGAGTATAGCCAACCAAATGTATATTTAAAAGATAAAATTGGAACGAAAATTAAGCAATGGTTTGCGCATTTCTAAGTTGGTGTTTACATGATGACTCACTAGCTCGAAGCAGGATTTATGTGAGGCTTTACTCCAAAACAAACTTGATGTGTGGGATTGAGCGTCAATGAGCTGAATCCCGCACCTTGAGGTGTTGGTATAGCGGGACCTTAAATTTCTCTTCCTGATTTAAGGTTAAGCTACAAATCTAGCGCTAAGATTTTTGACTTACGCTGGAAGTTATATAGCCCTTGTTTGGCTCCGGGCAAATAGTCGACACTGACTTCGTAAAAACCTTGCTCTCTGAACCAATGCAGACTGTGTGTCGTGAGGACAAAAATCTGATCAATGGTTTCGGATTTAGAACGATGTTTCATGTAGTTGAGCAGTAACAAACCTCGGTTCCCATCACGATAGTCAGGGTGAATCGCTACGCAAGCCATCTCTGCTTTGCGCTCTTCTGGGTATGGATAAAGGGCTGCACAGCCAATAATCAGACCGTCCTTTTCGATAATGGTAAACTTTCCAATCTCTTGCTCTAGCTGCTCTCGAGAGCGCCTAACGAGTACACCTTGTTCTTCTAAAGGACGAATGAGGTCTAAGATACCGCCAATATCGTCAATATTGGCTTGCCTCACTTGTTCAGCGCTCGCCATAACGACTTGGGTTCCGATACCGTCGAAAGAGAACAACTCCTGAATTAGGGCTCCATCTACTTTATAACTGATCAAGTGGCTGCGAGGTACTCCGGCACGGCAAGCGGCAATAGACCCTTTAAGAAAGCGCAGTGTCCCAGTGTTGTAATCTAGGTCAGGAGACGTATTTTCAGAGAGCGTTTTGATGACATGCTCCGCCTCAATTGGCAGCAACTCGGCGACAGCATTACCGTTGTCATCAATGACACCTTGTTCTGAACAGAAACCAATCAGTTTGTCTGCGCCTAATTTGATCGCCAGTTGTGTCGCAACTTCTTCAGAAAGTAAGTTAAAACACTCGCCAGTCACAGAGCTCGCAATGGGGCCAAGTAGCACAATAGAGCCTTGATCAAGAGTGCGGTTGATAGCATCGGTGTCAATGCGGCGAATACGTCCACTATGGCAATAATCCACCCCGTCATCAACGCCGAGTGGCTGAGCAATGATGTAGTTTCCGCTAACGACATTGAGCTGGGTGCCTGCCATCGGAGTGTTGTTGAGGCTCATTGATAGGCGCGCAGTAATCGCAAGTTGAAGTTGTCCGGCAGCTTGCATAACAACAGATAAAGCCGATTCATCCGTAATGCGGATATTTTTGTGGTAAGGCGTAGTGAGGTCTTGTTTTTCTAGCAGCTGATTAATTTGAGGACGTGCACCATACACCACCACGACTTTAATTCCGAGGCTGTGCATGAGTGCGATATCATTAATAATATTGCCAAAATTTTTGTGTGCGACGGCTTCTCCGCCCAGCATGATCACCATGGTTTTTCCGCGGTGAGCATTGACATAAGGTGTTGATTGACGGAATCCTTTTACGAGAGCAGTACTACGAATTTTCACTACAGCCATCCCTTTGTTTAATTATGTTAAAATAATGCCTTTTTATTCACTCGGTGGCAAGGTGAAATTTTGGAATAAAGCACAAACATATTGAGGTAGGTTCTTGGTCCCGTTAAGAGGGAAGGTTACAATGGTGGCGTCTTTCCTCAATACGTGAACCTCATGTCTTCTGCTGTTAATAAGAATGCTGCGATCACTGCTTCAAATCTGTCAAAAACGTCATCTAAATCAATGCTTCGTAAGTGGCTAGAGCGTTCTCTCATGCTTATAGCGATAGTTGGAACCGTTGTCGTGTGCATGCTGTATAGTGATTTGATTACTCGAACCATTAATCCGCCCATTCCCAAATCGACAATTTATGGTCGCTGGGTTGAGCAAGATGTTGCGCCTTATGCTCGTGAAGAATTTGTGTTGAGTGAGCGCGGTGTTACCGTAAATGGTTCTACAGTGGCGACCAGTTTTGAATTCGATGGGGATTCGTTTTCGTATCGAGTGGGTTCAAATGAGCGGCACTTCAATTTTGTGGGTAAGCAGCATGCAGAAATGAAGCTGGATGCCAATGCACATTATCTACCTGTATTCCGTTTAGAGGGGCGTGCAAGGATTGCGGTAAGATAGTCGTTTTTATCTTTGTCTGTTAAGCAGAGATCTCTTGCGTCTGTGAGTCACATGGATGATCACAATTTCATCTCTCAATCAGTAAATCTTACTTTCAAACATAATCCGGACAATTCCGTAATTCTTCCGCTGCTATCATGTTGTATTAACTGAATGAATTCACAACGAGTAAACGGATTGGCTTAGCGTTGAAACATTTTGTCGTTGCTTTTCAATTGCACCGTATGCATTTGTTTGCCATCCTTTTGCTATTCTCTTTTACGGAAAAGACACGTGTTAAAAAAACTCCTTCCTATTATCTCTTTGAGCCTACTCTTTGGCTGTGCTCAACAAAATGATCGTGCTCAGCAATATCTTGATGGTGAGTTTCCTCAGATCCTCAATCAAGTGGATGTGGTTGAGTCTAACAAACCACGCGATTTTACTGAATTTAACAAGCAAGCAGAGCAAGTGGTGATAAAGTCACCATCCATGGCGAAGATTTACCAACCGCTATATCAACGATTAAGTGAGTGGGCGCAACAAAGCGGAGATACCAGCGCGTTGAGTGCGTTTGGCATTCAAGCTGCGCAATTAGGCGGTGGTGATCAAAAAGGTAATGTACTGTTTACCGGATACTTTTCTCCCGTGATGGAGCTGCGTCATACACCAAACGACATTTTTAAGTACCCAGTTTATGGCAAGCCAAACTGCTCATCAGATTGTCCGACTCGCGCGGAGATCTACAACGGGGCATTAGATGGCCAAGGTTTAGTGCTAGGTTATGCGCCTAATCGTATTGACCCGTTTATGATGGAAGTGCAGGGCAGTGGCTATGTGCATTTTGAAGATGATGATACGTTGGAGTACTTCGCGTACGCAGGGAAAAATAATAAAGCTTACGTTAGTATTGGCCGCATTTTGATTGAACGTGGTGAAGTGCCGCGTGAAAAAATGTCCCTCAAAGCAATCAAAGAGTGGGTGATGGACAACGACGATGCGACAGTGCGCGAGTTGTTGGAGCAAAACCCTTCTTACGTCTTCTTTGCGCCAAAAGAGGAAGCGCCAGTAACGGGGTCGGCTGGTATTCCTTTGTTGCCAATGGCGGCGGTCGCGGGTGACCGTTCTATCTTACCAATGGGGACACCAATCTTGGCGGAAGTACCATTGCTGAATGCGGATGGTACGTGGAGCGGTGCGCATCAACTGCGAATGCTGATCGTTTTAGACACTGGTGGTGCGGTAAAACAGAACCATTTGGATCTGTATCATGGCATTGGTGCGAGAGCAGGAACGGAAGCAGGGCACTACAAGCATTTTGGTCGAGTTTGGAAACTTGGGCTGGAAAACTCACCAACTCAAGCGCCTTGGGCTTTACCGCCAGAAAAGCTACAATAGTCGTCCAAGAGAGAGGAACACTCTCTTATCTAGACATTTCATCAAAGAGTGCGTATAAATCGCACTCTTTGTTTTTCTATCGATCATCTGGACTTCAATATGCGTGAACTCGATACCCCAGCATCTGACAGCTACAATCAACGCTTTGGCGGCACTCGTCGTCTTTATGGCAACAGCGAAGTAGACATTCTTCGCGCTGCACACGTTTGTGTGATTGGTATTGGTGGCGTAGGTTCATGGGCGGTGGAAGCGCTGGCTCGTACGGGGATCGGTGAGTTGACTCTGATTGATATGGACGATGTTTGTGTCACGAATATTAACCGCCAAATTCATGCGATGACGGGCACCGTTGGCCAAAGCAAAATTGAAGTTATGGCCGAGCGTGTCAAATTGATCAACCCAGAGTGTAAAGTCAATCTGATTGATGATTTCATCACGCCAGACAATCAACATGAGTACTTAAGCAAAGAGTTTGATTACGTGCTAGATGCGATTGACAGCGTAAAAGCGAAGGCGTCTTTGTTGGCGTATTGCCGCAGCAACAAGATCAAAGTGATCACTACGGGGGGCGCTGGTGGTCAGGTTGACCCAACGCAGATCATGGTCGCTGATTTAACGAAAACGATCCAAGATCCTCTAGCGAAGAAAATCAAAGACACCTTGCGTCGTCATCATAACTTCCCTAAGAATCCGGCTCGTAAGTTTGGTATTGATTGCGTGTTTTCAACCGAGCAGCTGAAGTACCCTCAAGCAGACGGTTCAGTGTGTGGTGTGAAGTCGACAGCGGAAGGCCCAAAACGTATGGATTGTGCTAGCGGTTTTGGTGCGGCGACTGTGGTAACTGCAACGTTTGGCTTTGTCGCGGTATCGCGAATCGTTGAGAAGTTGATTTCAAAATATAAGAAGTAAACTAGAAGAAGAGCGCATCATGACAGATTTTCCCGTTTCTCCATTTGGTACAGATATCACCAGCGAAGACATTGTAGCGACTATGCAGCAATTTCAAGGCTGGGAAGATCGCTACCGTCAGGTTATTCAGTGGGGTAAAAAGCTGCCACAAATGCCAGAAGAGCTGAAATCAGAACAAGTTACCGTTTCGGGTTGTGAAAGCTTGGTGTGGTTAGTGAGCAAAGAGCAAGATGGCGTTTGGCATTTTTGTGCGGACTCCGATGCGCGTATCGTCCGTGGGTTGATTGCCTTGGTGATGGCAGCTTATGACGGTAAAACGGCCGATCAAATTCAAGCATTTGATATTGATGCTTATTTTGATCAGCTGGGGCTTGTCTCCCATTTAAGCCCGTCACGTGGTAATGGCTTGAAAGCTATTGTAGAGCAGATTAAGCAAATCGCCGTGTAACGAGTCATTTTCCCAACTCTTAAAAAACGCCGAATAGCCTAACTGTTTGGCGTTTTTTGTATCTGAGTTGAGATATTTTTTGCATATGGATAAAAAGTATGCAAATGGTCGACTATTTTAGCGTTAATTAACCATTCTATTGATCCTGGTTCATTATATTGCCCACTTGGTTTTTATAAACTCAATTGTATTTAAAATTTGTCTATATTAGATAATAGACATATGCCCCATTCGCTCCTATTCCCCAATGTGGAAACACACTTGGAAGCGATTGGGTTACTTAGATACAAATGCTAGGAACCTCCCTATATGCAATTCACCTTGGAACATGCGCAAGACGTGTTATCCGGAATGCCAGACCCCACTTTTATTCTGAGTGAAGATGGTATCTATATTGATGTTTTTGGAGGAACAGATAAAAAAGCCTATCACGATGGAAGTAATTTGATAGGTGAGACGCTGCACAGCGTACTCGAGAAAGATAAAGCTGACTGGTTTATCGAACAGATAAATCGGTCACTGAAACAAGACAGTATTGTGACGATCGAGTACAAGATGTGCGCCGACAGCATTCAGGGAATAGATGCTAACAGTGGGCCAAGAGGCGACCTATACTACGAAGGCAAGATCTGCCCACTCGCTATAAAATACCGGGGTCGTCGCGTTGTCCTTATTCTTACACGCAACATCTCCAATCGCCACCGAGTTGAAACCCTTCTTCGCCATCAAAGCCAAATAGATGCTCTCACCAATATCTACAACCGACGTGTTTTTTTCGAAAAGCTCACAGAAGAGGTCATTAAAGCTCAAGAGCCGAACTATCACTCCGCGTTGTTATTGTTTGATTTGGACTTTTTTAAAGTCATTAATGATAAACGTGGTCATGATGCGGGAGACCATGTCTTAGAAACGTTAGCTGATTTGGTTTCTCACTTACTCGTCAAAGATGAAATTTTCGCAAGAGTCGGAGGGGAGGAGTTTGCGATTATTTTGCCAGAAACTTCTCTGTCGGCGGCGAAAGAGGTAGGAGAGGAAGTACGTTCCCACATTCAAAATTGTCAGTTCGAATTTGAAAAGATTGAAATTCCGGTCACGGTGAGTGTAGGCGTGGTGGAAATAGGCAGAAATGAAACCACCAAACGTTTGTATGCGCATGCAGATAAAGCGCTTTATGCTGCGAAAAGAAATGGCAGAAATTGCGTGGCGACTCTGGATAGGCAGATGGAGTAACCTTGTTGGTTACTCCAAATCAAACCGTTGGCGTTATAGCATGTCGACGGCTTTTTCAACGGCGGCGATGAGTCTTTCCACATCGCTCGTCGTGTTATAAATACCAAAAGAGACGCGTACCGTGCCTTTCACATTTAGCGCATCCATCAATGGGTGAGCGCAGTGGTGTCCTGCTCGTACCGCAATGCCTTGTTGATCGAGCAGCGTCGCAATATCTTGGTGATGAACGCCGTCCATTACGAAGGTCAGTACAGAGGCATTCGGTTGATAGCCTAGAATATGGATGTCATCCAAAGCGCTTAGTGCTTGGTAGGCCTTATCCTGAAGCGCATGGAGATGAGTCTCTACTTCGTGATGGTCAAAACCTTGGTACCACTCAATGGCTTTCGCTAGAGCAATCGCGCCCGCAACGTTTGGTGTGCCCGCTTCAAATTTTCCAGGAAGTGCAGAAAACGTCGTTTTTTCGAAAGAAACGCGTTCAACCATTTTACCGCCGCCGTGCCATGGTGGCATGGCTTCCAAAAGTTCAAGCTTGCCGTATAAAACCCCAATGCCTGCTGGTGCATAAAGTTTGTGACCTGAGAAAACGTAGAAATCGATATCTGATGCCGATAAATCAAGTTGCTCATGTACGATGCCTTGCGCGCCATCAACTACAATAACCGCGCCAACGTTGTGCGCCAGTTCAGTGATTTTTTCGATAGGTTGGCGTGTGCCTGTTACGTTGGTTATTTGTCCGCAAGTAACAATTTTACAGCGGTCAGACAGAAGCGCCTCAAATGCACTGATGTCGAACTGACAATCTGATGTCATCGGAACTTTAATGACTTTAGCCCCCGTTTGCTCTGCCACGATTTGCCAGGGCACGATGTTGGCGTGGTGCTCCATCTCGCTAATTAAGATCTCATCACCTGGTTGTAACGTGCTACGGGCGTAGGTTTGAGCAATTAAGTTCAGTGCTTCGGTTGCGCCCCGTGTCCAAATGATTTCCTTAGAGCTGTTTGCACCAATAAAGCTTGCCACTCGTTCTCGTGCCGCTTCAAATTGGCTGGTAGCATTAGCCGTTAAACTATGACTGCCACGGTGAACATTGGCATTTTGCGCACTGTAGTAATGACTGATGACATCAATCACACATTGCGGTTTTTGCGTTGTCGCTGCGCTATCTAGATACACTAAGGGCGTATCGTTGACGGATTGATTTAGAGCGGGAAATTGCTCACGTACAGCATTTACGTCAAACATTATTCTTCACCAAGCTTGTGGTAGTGCAGAGTAGGCAGAGGGAGCATTGGTTCAGCAACTGACCATGCGTGTTTTTTACCTGAGAGTTGAATGATTACTTCCATCGCGAACTCTAAAGCTGTACCCGGACCTTGACTAGTGATCAGGTTGTGGTTGATATCAAAGGTCACGCGTTTGCTGCGCCACTTCTCTTCCGGGATATGTGACTGAAAGCTCGGGTGACAGGTCATCAGTGATTGTGGGAAAAGATCATGGTGTTGCAATACCAACGCCGGTGATGCGCAGATAGCAGCAACCAATTTTCCCTCGTAGATGTGCTGCTTAAGGATTTCTATCATCACCGTACTATCACGGAAAATTTCTGCACCACCAACACCACCAGACAGTGCTATGGCATCAAACTCATCATCAGCGATATCGACTAGCTTACAATCTGCCGTTAATGTGACTCCGCGAGAAGCTTTCATCGTCAATGAGCCATCAAAAGCAGCACTCGCTACTGTAACGTCATAACCCGCGCGAACCATCATGTCGATAACGGTGACGGCTTCCATTTCTTCGGTGCCTGGAGCTATTGGCACTAAGATTTTCTTACTCATTGTTCTGTCCAGCTTTGTTCTATTTGTTTGATGCGTTGGTAAAGTTTTAAATTCTCAGGCGTATTGATGCGATGTTTCTCGGCAGCCTTTAAAAAGTATCCGGTTATAAAATCAATTTCCGTTCGACGCTGATGGAATACGTCTTGTCTCATTGAAGAATAGTTCTCAGCTGTGGCGTTCACCACTTGCATTACCGTATCGAAAAGAGAGCGAAACTCGATAGCAATACCTTCTTTACTCATTACTTCAACCAGTTCTTGAGTGATGCTTTCGAGTTGTATCTTAAACTCGGGCTGCGCAAGCTCACCATTCTTACACTGCTGAATCGCAGTCAGTGGGTTAATCGCGCAGTTAATTGCTAACTTAGTCCATAACGCAGATTGGATGTGTGGATTCCAAATGACCTCTGGAAGAGCATGAAGCATAACATCTTGCAGAAAAGCGCACTGCATTCCTTTGTCATTATAACCACCCACTTGCGTTGTTCCGTGACCGGTATGCAGTACGTGTTGGTTATCTGGTTTGTATGCGCCGTGCGTCGTTGTTGCGAGCACTATCGGATTGTTTTGCACAACCTTCTCCACGCCAGAGGCAGTACCCATACCATTGTGCATCAGCATGATAATCGTGTCTGTATTGATATGAGGGAGCAAAGGCTGAATGGCGTCTTCCACTTGCCAAGCTTTTACCGTGATCAAAATGAGATCCGCTTGATTTACGGAGGAAATATCTTGATTACTGAATACGATTGCGGGTGTGTCATCCAACTGAAGTGATTGTTGTCTCTCTGAACTTCTTCCCCACAATGAAACATTGTGCCCGGCAAGCTGAAATTTTGTTGCCCAGAGTGAGCCCACCGCACCTGGACCGAGGATAAGGATATTCACCAAACGCTCTCATTAAAAAGGTTTGCTGCAAGGATAATGAGGGAAAAAAGGAAAGCAAATAAAAATGGCGCCGAAAGGCGCCATTTTTGATGAAACTTAGTGGTTCAATTAGAACTTGTAAGTTACAGCTACGTAGTGACCTACGCCTGAAGACTCAGATTTTGTCGAAGAATCCCATGGTAGACCAGTACCATCTTCGAAACCATATACGTCATGGTATAGCTTCAGACCGTAACCTACCGCGAAGCGGTCAGAGTGCCAGTAGATACCGTTGAACATAGCACCGCCATTACTAACTTGAGAATACTCGTCTTTCATACCAAATTGGTAATCGATGTAACCTTGGTAAGAGATGAATGAACCGTTCTCGAAGAAGTAGAATGGTTTGAACCAGTTAGTCGAGATTTGGAAACCGTTCCAATCTTTTTGGTTTGAGTCGTAAGTGCCGTAAAGGTTTAGACCCATTTTACCAAACCAAGGAACCATTACGTCAGAACCAAGACCTACTTTCTGAGTGTTAACACCGCCATTGTTACCGTCCCATTCAAAAAGAGTAGACAAGTAAAGCTCTTGTACTGGACCGAAAGATAAGTCTTTACCAGTAATAGCGTCTAGAGACATACGAGGGGCGAACTTCATAAAGATTTTACCATCTTTATCAGCTTTATCACTGCTGCTGTCGGAAGTTAGGTTGAATACGTCAACGTAGCCGTAAAGGTCGAAAATACCAGAGCGACCGCCAAATTCCATTTCTAGGTAATCGTGAGTTGATTCGTAAGGACCTTTCTCATTTATTGCGCCCATGATGTTGAACTGCATCCACTTGTAATCGTTCTTGTGGATATCGCCATCTGAGTAGTCAGCAGCCATAACTGGAGCTGAAGTAGCCGCTAGAAGGCTAAGAGCTAAAAGTGATTTACGCATAAGGGGACTCTCTATGTTTGTAATGATTCAGAACACGCAATCTGTGCTGCGCTTTCCAATTGGCGGGAATAATAGCGATAAAAATCCCAAATGAAAGTGATAAAGGGTGCAAAATTGAACGTTTTTGGTGAGTTATGTCACGAAATTATCTTTATTTACGGAACTTTTTGTTTGTTGCATTTGATTGCAATAAATATGTGATTTGGATCGTTTGCGTAAGCGATTTTATGACTTTTTAAGCCAGTCGATTAACCAACATAAATCGTTAGTGATCGGAGTGATAAGGGATTCGTATGTATCCGTGAATCAAAGAGGACGTTTGAATGAAAGAAGTCATGTTATTCCCACTCACTTCAGTTGTACTCCCTGAAGGTAAAATGAATCTGCGCATTTTTGAGCCACGATATAAGCGAATGGTAAAGGAATGCAGCCTACAAAATGTGGGCTTTGGAGTTTGCCTAGTAGGAAGTGAAGGTGACCCTAAAGACGTGGGTAACGTTTCATCTATCGGAACTTTGGTCAGGATCGTTGATTTTGAAACACTCAGTGATGGCCTTCTTGGTATTACAGTTGCTGGTGAGCAACGCTTTGTTGTCAAACGCGTCCGTGCAGATGCGGATGGCTTACGTCATGCAGAGGTTGAATGGTTAGACAATTGGCAACATCTAGACAACTCACCAGATTTCTTCTTTTTAAGCCAGCAGTTATCCCATGTTTATGAAGAGTTTCCTCAACTTGGAAGCCTCTACCAGCATCGTTTTTACGATGACTCTGCTTGGGTTACTCAGCGTTGGCTTGAGTTACTACCCCTAGACTGCAATCTGTTCGAACAGCTAGTCGGCGCAGAGGACTGTATTTCTGCGTTGCAATTTCTGACAGAAGCCATAGAAGCCCCGACTAACAAAGAGGCAAGGATATGAAAGGATTTAATAAAGCTGCGCTAACTATTGTTGCGACATTAGGACTGGCGGCGTGTGGCTCCGACAGTGACACTATCGAGTATTCCAATTTACAGGCAGTGCACGCGTCTTCTGATGCGCCGCTTGCAAATGTGTGGATCAACGATAAACCATCATTAACGAATGTTGATTATGGTGTGGGATCTGGCTACGTTAAATTGCGAGAGGGGATGAATTCGATTCAGGTCGATGTTCAGCTCCCAGGTAATGAAACCGCGACCGTAATACCTAAAACAGAACTAGATCTTGATTCCGACCTCAATTATAACGTGTTCGTTGTTGGCGATGCCGATGGTTCGCCAAACCCAGTTGAGCCTTTAGTTGTGACTCGCAGCGCCGATTCAATGGCTGATGCCAATAGTCTAGATGTTCAAGTTGTTCATGCAGCTTCAGGCGTTCCTGCTGTTGATCTTTATGTCACTGAGCCAGGTGTTGCTCTTGCTAGCGCGACTCCAATAACTAACCTTGCTTACAAAGCTTCTACCGACGTATTGAACATCCCAGCTGGTGAGTATCAAGTTCGACTTGCCGTAGGAGACAGCGTTGCTTTTGACTCCGGCACAGTACCTCTTGCGGCTAACTCCAACTTGACGATTGCCGCTATCGGCACAGGAGATTCGAATAGCACGTCACCTGTCAAACTCTTGGTGTTGGACGGTTCGGGCTCTTCTATAATTGAAGATATGGGCAGCCAAGCTGAAGTAAGAGTCGGACACCTTGTCGATGGAGCGCCAGTCGTCGATGTTAACGTTAACGGGGCGGCCTTCGCTCCTCTTGCCGACTTAGCGTTCAAAGAGATTCGTGGTTATTTGGATCTTGCTGCTGGGGATTACGATATTGATGTTTACGTGGATGGCACAACAACCAATCCGATCATAGATGTTGACGGGTTAATGGTTGCAGGTGGAATGGATTACAGTGTTTATGCAGTCGGTGTTGTTAGCCCAGCGATTGATATCGAAGCTCTGGTTGTTGAAGATATGAGACGCGCTGTGACGACTAGCGCGACATTGAATGTGACACACGCGGCGGCTAATCCTATAGCGGAAATGGTGGATATTTACCTCACTACGAGTGCAGGAATAGATGGAAGTGATCCAACTATTGCTAATTTTGCGTATAAAAATAGTGTACAAGGATTATATGTCGCTGAAGGTACATATTATGTAACGGTAACAGTGGCTGGTAACCCAAGTATTGTTGCGGTTGACTCAGCACCAGTCAATGTAATGAACGGTGTTGTGTACCAAGTCGTTGCCATTGATGATGGGAACAACGGTGGTTTCAACTTGTTGGTCGATGACGTGACCGATTAGGAAGAATGGGAGGAGGAAACTCCTCCCACAAATTAAGGCCGATTATGATGAGTGATAGCCCGAAAAAACTGGGGCGCAGTGATTGGAACGATTACATGGATAAAGTGAAGGCTCGAGACAAAGACGCGTTCGCTTTTGTATTCCGTTTTTACGCACCCAAGCTGAAGCAATTCGCTTACAAACATGTTGGTAATGAGCAAGTTGCTATGGAGATGGTGCAAGAGACCATGGCGACAGTTTGGCAGAAAGCGCACCTCTATGATGGTGAAAAGAGCGCGTTATCGACTTGGATATATACCATAATCCGAAACCTTTGTTTTGATGTGCTGAGAAAACAGAAAGGTAAGGAATTACACATTCATTCTGATGACATTTGGCCGTCAGAGTATTATCCACCTGATCTTGTTGATCACTATTCACCAGAGCAAGATATGTTGAAAGAACAGGTGGTTAAGTTTTTAGATATATTACCGAAAAACCAGAGAGATGTTTTACAAGCGGTATATCTTGAAGAGCTACCTCATCAACAGGTCGCGGAATTATTTGATATACCCCTCGGTACTGTAAAATCCAGGCTGAGGCTTGCAGTAGAAAAGCTAAGGCATTCAATGCATACGGAGCAACTATGAACAAACACCCAGATAACAGCTTGTTAGAAGCATACGCTTCGGGAAGGATTGATGCAGTTTCTGGTCTTGTGGTCGCAACCCATTTAGAAACATGCACCAAGTGCCGAGCTTATGTGAACCAAGTCGAAGCAAGTCAAGCGAACATCGTAAGTGACATACCTTCTGAGTATGTTTCTGAATTTGACGACATGTTTAATGACATCATCAATGCGGAGCCAGCGACTGATAATATCGTGATCCGCGACCCTGCTGCTGTTAATGTGGCAGGAAAAAGTTTCGCTCTTCCTAAAACTCTAGCGCGTTTCTCTGACCTCGTAGGGTCATGGAGAAGTTACGGAGGCAAGGTTTTCAGTGCTCAGATTGACCTAGGGGAAGACGCTCGTGTCAGCTTAATGTACATCGGGGAAGATGTGCAAATTCCTCAACATACGCACAAAGGCCTGGAGTCTACATTGATCCTACATGGCGGATTTAGTGACGAGGATGGCCAATATGAAGAAGGCGATTTGATGATTAGAGACGCATCAGTGAAGCATAGCCCTTACACTAAGGCCGGAGAAGACTGCTTGTGTTTAACCGTATTGACTGAGCCGATGATCTTTACTCAAGGCGTGGCACGTATATTTAATATGTTTGGTAAAGGGTTATACCCATAGACCTCTTATCTTATATATCGCAAAACAAAAACCACCGAATTCGGTGGTTTTTTATATGCTTCGTTAATGCTTGTGACGTGCTTTTTCCAATAGAGCATCAAAGTAATGTCGTAGCGAGTACAACATAATCAAGCTTGGCACGACCATGACAGCGGTAAGCACGAAGAATGTGCTCCAATCATTAAGATAATCCACTAGCTCGCCACTGAAAGAAGCAAGAGTCGTCCGTCCGAAGTTTCCTAGAGAGGCAAGCAACGCATACTGAGTTGCCGAAAATGCTTGCCCGGTTAGAATCGTCAAAAATGAAACAAAAGCGACAGTTGAGAAAGCAGTCGTAAAGTTATCGACAATAATCGTGGCTAAGTACAAGTGCTCGTTTGGGCCTACCGAAGCAATCCATGCAAACATCAAGTTACTGGCAGACATAGCAATACCGCCGATCATTAATCCACGTACAATACCAAACCTAACGTTGAACATGCTTCCGACAAAAGTAAAGAAGATGGTGGCTCCCCAACCAATCAGTTTGGAGTAATAGCCAATTTGTTCATTGCTAAAACCAATATCTTTATAGAACGCGATCGACATCCTGCCCAAAAACGCTTCGCCAATTTTAAATAGGAAAACGAACAGCAACAGAGTAATCGCGACACGGACGCCATTGCGATTAAAGAAATCAAGGAAAGGTTCTACAACAGTCACGGTAAACCAAGCTACGACTTTTGAACCAACCACTTCTTTGTGGCGTTGTTCAGCGGCAGACTGAAGTTGTTCGCGTTGAGTCTTCGGTTCACCGACTAAAATCGTAAAGACCATTAGAATGCCGACTATCACCGCCATCCCGTAGTACACACCATTCCAACCGACACTGTCAGCATTAACAAACGCTAAATAACCCGGTAGTGAATAACCTGTCCACCAGCCAATGACCGCCATTGCAGAAGCTTGAGGCAGTTTAGACTCTTCTGACTTTGGGAAAGTATCAATACGAAAAGCATCAATTGCGATGTCTTGTGTCGCTGAAGCCGTTGCAATGCACAAGGCGAGTAGTGACGCAAACACCAAGTTTTCCGCTGGATTAACGCCGGCAATAAATAGGGTAGCGACGAGTACGATACTTTGGCAAAAGAAAATCCAGCTACGTCTTTGCCCCAGCAGTCTAAAGAGGACTGGCAGCTTCACGCGGTCAACCAGAGGTGCCCACAGAAAGTTGATCGCATAGACCGCAAAAACGCTACCAAAATAGCCAATTGCGGAGAGGGTCAAGCCGGCATCTTTTAGCCAACCTGACATGTTTGAACCGATAAGAACCCACGGAAAGCCGCTAGAGCAGCCCAGCATGAAAACCCACATGAGTCGTTTATCGAGGTAACTTTTTACCGTTTCCAACCAAGTGATGGAAGGTAATGAAGACATAAATCAATCCAATAAAATGAAGCCGTTGAAAGAGAAAGCCCTTCGATTATTCAAAGGGCTTATCGTTTTGGCTATTTAAGTAGTGTAGCTTTGGTGATGACGATTTGCGTCTCTGGTACATCACGCATTCGGCCTACTGTCGTGGTCGGCTGCTGAGCCATTTTCTGGATAACGTCGAACCCCTCAGTAACCTCACCAAATACAGCATAACCTGGTGGTCGAGCGCCATAGTTGAGAAAGTCATTGTCGACTAAGTTGACGAAAAACTGACGAGTTGCAGAGTTTGGTGCATTAGTTCGTGCCATGGCGATGGTAGCACGGTCATTGTTTAGACCATTATTTCCTTCGTTTTTGATTGGCGCGTATGTTTTCACCATCTGCATATCTTGGTTAAAGCCGCCACCTTGTGCCATGAAGCCTGGGATAATACGATGAAAAATAGTACCTTCGTAGCTCCCATCTTCTACATATTTCAGAAAATTAGCGACAGTGATAGGTGCTTTCTCTTCGTTTAACTCAACCGTAAATGAGCCAAGTGTCGTTTCAAACGCTACTTTTGGTCCAGCCCAAACGCTGCAGCTGAGTAATGCTAAAGACAGAATCGCTTTGCGTAACATTAGAAACGCTCCTGCATGTATTGACGAAGCTCAGGGTCATTGGCAATCTCTTTAAGCGTCAATGTCACCACATCATTCAATGTCTCTTCAATATCGGCATCAGAAGCACTCAATGTGCCAGATCGCTTTGCTGTACCTGTATAAGTTTTGACTAGCTTGCCCTCAGGTGTCTCTGCTGTGATTTCCAGCACAACTTTAGCATCCATCTCATTTTCCATCACCGAATGCTTCACGTTGACCAACGCTTCTTGAACGCTCAATTCAATCGCGTTGTTGCTGTTTAGATCCGCATGGAAACCTTGAGATGAGAATTGCTTCTCTAATGCTTCTTCTAACGCAATACGTAAATTCTGTTTAGCATGAAGAGGAAGAATGTTCGAACGGCCGTTATCCACCAACGCCACGTACTGCGCTGCACGTACATCTTTGCTGGTCAAACTGTAAGTCTTGCCTTGAACAATTGGATTGGTGCTCAATGTGCTTTCTGGCATCAGGTTCAGCTGAGGTTGTTGAGGGGCTGAACACGCAGCAAGCAACGCAACCGAAGCCGCAAGTACCAATTTTCTCATTTTATTATTCCTTTTAACTATTTTGCTAAAGCTTATTTTGCGCTTAATTTAGCAGGATTTTTTGTAGCCTGTAAAATCACAAACTTATTGTTGGAAGCGATAAGTTTCACATTTTTATCGCCAAACAGACGTTTGAGTTTTGCGTCGTACCCGAGGTGACGATTTCCGATAACCAGTAAACGGCCATTTTCACTTAATACTTGTTTAGCATCGCAGAACATTTGCCAAGCAATATGATCGGTGATTGCCTGTTGTTGATGAAACGGTGGATTACACATAACCATAGAGCTGCTGCTGTGTTTAAAACCGTCCAAGCAATTGTTTGCTATGCACTGTATGTCTCTATTTTCACCAAGGTTGTCGAGTAGGTTCTGTTTTGCCGACTCAAGCGCCATAAAGCTTTCATCAACACATGTTAGCCGAGCATTTGGATTCAACTGACCAAATTTAACAGACAAAACACCATTGCCGCAGCCGAGGTCGATGACATTGTCTATCGAAGGGTCTTGAGGCAGGTGCTGCAGCATAAAGCGTGCACCTAAATCTAAACTTTCTCCTGAATAGACATTTGGCATGTTCTTGAGTTCGATATCTTCGCCATCAACGCGCCAAGTCGTGAAAGGCATTACTTCAATCGGAGGCTCAACTGTTGCTTGAGAAAACACCAATCTGTGCTTTTTCCAGGCCAAAGATGTTTTTGTTTCGCCTAAGTATTTTTCAAACAGTTTTAGCGTCGAAGTATGAATGTCTTTCGCTTTATTGACTGCAATGACGGGGCAGGAAGCCGGTAGCGCCTTTCTTAATTGGCTTAGTATCCACACTAGATGGCGGTTACTTTTGGGCAGTTGCAGCAAGACGAGATCAATATTGGCAGGAACGAGGTCCATCGTGGTGGCAAGCGCTACTTTATTGCACTGGTTTTGCTCGAGATTTTGCTGTGCACCTTTATGTGAGATGAATGAATCACTCATTAGCGTTACATGGTGCTTTTCCGAAAACCAGCAGGAGAGGGCACCAAAGCTGTCATTAATCACGAGGATGTTTTGATTGTCTGGCAAAGCAAGCTCTTCAACATGATTAATAAGATACTCATCACCGGCATCCCACGCTTGTAGCGTTTCGTTACTACGTTTTGGGAAACGATGAAGTGTTAAGCTTCGCTCGTGAAGGTTCAGTTCGGTTTTCATAGCTAAATGTAAGTTGATTTAGAAATTAAGTGTTATTGTCGCAAATGATGACGTGTCGAGATACAAAAAGCTGTCAAATTTTACGAGTTCAGTGATGGCTGCTCTCTAGGCATGCTCATGGAGTCGAGCGCCTTGAGACAATATGTCTACAAAGTGCGTCAATAATGAGAGTGACGTTTGAGTGATGCATGTCTGCTTTACTTAGGTATATACTTATGGAATTCGCATCAATGAGGAACGAATATGATCCAAGAAATCATAGAGAAGAAACTACACAGTGAGCTGCAACCCAGCTATCTCAAAGTCATTAATGAGAGCTACATGCATAATGTGCCACCAGGCTCAGAGAGTCATTTCAAAGTGATTGTTGTGAGTGATTCGTTCGCGGGACAGCGTTTGATTGGGCGCCATCGTCAAGTTCATCAAATTTTGGCAGATGAACTGGACAACCACATTCATGCATTAGCTATTCATACATATACTGATGAAGAGTGGAAGCGTGAACAAGATGGCGCCCCTGATAGCCCGATGTGTATGGGTGGTGGTCACTAAAAACGCAAGATATAAAGGTGCAGAGAAAGGTGGCTTAAGGCCATCTTTTTTCGTTTTACATTCTTTAGGGACGTTAACGTGGCACAAATTCTGGTTAAAAAATGTGTTAACAGTGTTTCAACAAATGAATGGAAATTGCAGAATATTTCAGGCGATGAATATCACTTTTCCATAAGATATGTATGGAATATGGCATTTGTGCGATGGGTCAAAGTTATGACTATTCTTTGACCTTTTAGACCTGATTCTACCGAAATAACCCCTCTATTCTAATGATTGATCATGGCATCAAGTTCCTAAAAAATGCTAGACTACGGCACCTGATAAATCTCGCGTATTCCTTGTGACGAGATTTTTAATAGGATGTTGCGATTTTGATGTTTAAAACAACATCAAAACCGGACACTGATGTCGTGTCTAAAAGTTACGCAATCAAAAGAATCTTTTTCCCGATAAAAGTAGTGCAAGTGCGTATGATTACAATAAAGAAGGGCTTGGATCTTCCTATCGCAGGAACTCCATCCCAGGTGATTAATGATGGTAAGACCATCAAAAAAGTCGCCTTGCTTGGCGAAGAGTACGTTGGCATGCGACCTACCATGCATGTCCGCGTTGGTGATGAAGTGAAAAAAGCGCAAGTTCTTTTTGAAGATAAAAAGAACCCAGGCGTGAAATTTACTGCACCAGCAGCCGGTAAAGTGATCGAAGTTAACCGTGGCGCTAAACGTGTCCTTCAATCTGTAGTGATTGAAGTGGCAGGTGAAGAGCAGGTGACATTTGATAAGTTCGAAGCCGCTCAACTTTCAGGTCTAGATCGTGAAGTGATCAAGACTCAGTTGGTTGACTCTGGCTTATGGACCGCTTTACGTACTCGTCCGTTTAGCAAGGTTCCTGCAATCGAGTCTTCTACTAAGGCTATTTTCGTAACTGCAATGGATACTAATCCACTAGCAGCTAAGCCTGAGTTGATCATTAATGAGCAACAAGAAGCATTCATTGCTGGTCTAGACATTCTTTCAGCCCTGACAGAAGGCAAGGTTTACGTATGTAAATCTGGCACTAGCTTGCCACGCTCTTCACAGTCTAACGTAGAAGAACACGTCTTCGATGGCCCTCACCCAGCAGGTCTTGCTGGCACCCACATGCATTTCCTATACCCAGTAAATGCAGAGAATGTGGCATGGAGCATCAACTACCAAGACGTTATCGCGTTCGGTAAGCTGTTCCTAACTGGTGAGCTATGCACAGATCGTGTTGTGTCTCTAGCTGGCCCAGTTGTGAATAACCCTCGTCTAGTCCGTACCGTAATGGGTGCAAGCTTAGATGACCTAACAGATAACGAGCTGATGCCTGGCGAAGTTCGTGTGATCTCTGGTTCAGTACTAACAGGTACACATGCAACTGGTCCACACGCATACCTTGGCCGTTACCATCAACAGGTTTCTGTATTACGTGAAGGCCGTGAAAAAGAACTATTTGGCTGGGCAATGCCTGGTAAGAATAAGTTCTCGGTAACTCGCTCTTTCCTTGGTCACGTATTCAAAGGTCAGTTGTTCAATATGACAACGACGACCAATGGTAGTGATCGTTCAATGGTTCCAATTGGCAACTACGAACGCGTAATGCCTCTAGATATGGAGCCTACTTTGCTGCTTCGTGATCTATGTGCCGGCGACACAGACAGTGCTCAAGCACTGGGTGCGCTTGAACTGGATGAAGAAGATCTAGCATTGTGTACCTTTGTATGTCCAGGTAAGTACGAGTACGGTACGTTACTTCGTGAATGCCTAGATACTATCGAGAAGGAAGGGTAATTTTCATGGCTCTTAAAAAGTTTCTTGAAGACATCGAGCATCATTTTGAGCCTGGTGGCAAACACGAAAAATGGTTTGCCCTGTACGAAGCTGTAGCAACAGTTTTTTACACCCCAGGTATCGTAACAAATAAAAGCTCGCACGTTCGTGATAGCGTTGACCTAAAACGTATCATGATCATGGTTTGGTTTGCGGTATTCCCAGCAATGTTCTGGGGTATGTACAACGCAGGTGGCCAAGCTATTGCAGCACTTAACCACATGTACGCTGGTGACCAACTAGCGACAGTTATCGCAGGTAACTGGCACTACTGGCTAACAGAAATGCTTGGCGGCACTATCGGTGCGGAAGCGGGTGTTGGCAGTAAGATGCTACTAGGTGCGACTTACTTCCTGCCAATCTACGCAACAGTATTTATTGTTGGTGGCTTCTGGGAAGTGTTGTTCTGTATGGTGCGTAAACACGAAGTTAACGAAGGTTTCTTTGTAACTTCTATCTTATTCGCACTTATCGTTCCACCAACGCTACCTCTATGGCAAGCGGCACTAGGTATCACATTTGGTGTTGTTGTAGCAAAAGAGATCTTCGGTGGTACAGGTCGTAACTTCCTTAACCCTGCACTTGCAGGTCGTGCATTTCTATTCTTCGCTTACCCAGCACAAATTTCGGGTGACGTAGTATGGACTGCAGCTGACGGCTTCTCTGGTGCAACTGCTCTTAGCCAATGGGCTCAAGGTGGTAACGGTGCTCTAGTTAACACAGTAACTGGCGCTCCTATCACTTGGATGGACGCGTTCATCGGTAACATCCCTGGCTCTATTGGTGAAGTATCGACTCTAGCTCTAATGATCGGTGCAGCGATGATCGTTTACATGCGAATCGCTTCATGGCGCATCATTGCGGGTGTGATGATCGGTATGATCGCAGTATCGACTCTGTTTAACGTGATCGGTTCTGACACTAATCCAATGTTTAATATGCCATGGCACTGGCACCTAGTTCTAGGTGGTTTTGCATTCGGTATGTTCTTCATGGCAACGGACCCAGTATCAGCGTCATTTACTAGCAAAGGTAAATGGTGGTACGGCATCCTGATTGGTGCAATGTGTGTGATGATCCGTGTAGTTAACCCAGCGTACCCAGAAGGTATGATGCTGGCGATTCTATTCGCGAACCTATTCGCACCTCTGTTCGACCATGTAGTGATTGAGAAGAACATCAAGCGGAGACTAGCACGCTATGGCAAGTAATAACGACAGCATTAAAAAGACGCTGGGTGTTGTTATCGGGTTGAGCCTTGTTTGTTCAATCATCGTATCAACAGCAGCAGTAGGTCTGCGTGATAAGCAAAAAGCTAACGCTGTCCTAGATAAGCAATCAAAGATCGTTGAAGTTGCAGGCATTGACGCAAACGGTAAGAAAGTACCAGAGCTATTTGCTGAGTACATCGAACCTCGTCTAGTAGACCTTGAAACAGGTAACTTTACTGAGGGTAATGCATCTACGTACGATCAACGTGAAGCATCAAAAGATGCAGAACGTTCAATCGCATTGACACCAGAAGAAGACGTAGCTGATATCCGTCGTCGCGCGAATACAGCAGTGGTGTACCTTGTAAAAGATCAAGATGAAGTCCAAAAAGTTATCCTGCCTATGCACGGTAAAGGACTATGGTCGATGATGTATGCCTTTGTAGCCGTTGAAACTGATGGTAACACTGTGTCTGCTATTACTTACTACGAGCAAGGTGAAACTCCTGGACTTGGTGGTGAAGTAGAGAACCCTTCATGGCGCGATCAATTCATTGGCAAGAAATTGTACAATGAAGATCACCAGCCAGCGATTAAGGTCGTGAAAGGCGGCGCACCGCAAGGTTCTGAGCACGGTGTTGATGGCCTATCAGGAGCGACGCTCACTAGTAATGGTGTTCAACACACATTTGACTTCTGGTTAGGTGATATGGGCTTTGGTCCTTTCCTAGCAAAAGTTCGTGACGGAGAACTTAACTAATGTCTAGTGCACAAAACGTTAAAAAGAGCATCCTAGCGCCAGTGTTGGATAACAACCCAATCGCGCTACAAGTTCTTGGTGTATGTTCTGCTCTTGCAGTAACAACTAAACTAGAAACAGCTTTTGTAATGACACTAGCGGTAACATTTGTAACTGCGTTGTCTAACTTCTCTGTTTCATTGATCCGTAACCACATTCCTAACAGTGTGCGTATCATCGTTCAGATGGCAATCATCGCATCGTTAGTAATCGTGGTAGACCAAGTGCTAAAAGCTTACCTATACGATATCTCTAAACAGCTATCTGTATTCGTTGGTCTGATTATCACTAACTGTATCGTAATGGGTCGTGCTGAAGCATTCGCAATGAAGTCTGCGCCAGTACCATCTCTTATTGACGGTATTGGTAACGGTCTAGGTTACGGCTTCGTTCTTATCACTGTAGGTTTCTTCCGTGAGCTATTTGGCTCAGGCAAACTATTTGGTCTAGAAGTTCTACCTCTAGTGAGCAACGGTGGTTGGTACCAGCCTAACGGCCTAATGCTACTAGCACCATCAGCATTCTTCCTAATCGGCTTCCTTATCTGGGTAATCCGTATTCTGAAACCAGAACAAGTAGAAGCGAAGGAGTAAGGACGTCATGGAACATTACATTAGTCTGTTAGTTAAATCGATTTTCATCGAAAACATGGCTCTGTCTTTCTTCCTAGGTATGTGTACTTTCCTTGCCGTATCTAAGAAGGTTAAGACCTCTTTCGGCCTAGGTGTTGCAGTTGTGGTAGTTCTGACTATCGCTGTTCCTGTGAACAACCTGGTATACAACCTAGTTCTGAGAGAGAACGCGTTAGTTGAGGGCGTGGACCTTAGCTTCCTAAACTTCATCACCTTTATCGGTGTAATTGCAGCACTTGTACAGATTCTAGAGATGGTCCTAGACCGTTTCTTCCCACCTTTGTACAACGCGCTAGGCATCTTCCTACCGCTGATCACAGTAAACTGTGCAATCTTCGGTGGTGTATCTTTCATGGTACAACGTGACTACAACTTTGCTGAATCGATCGTTTACGGTTTCGGCTCTGGTGTGGGCTGGATGCTAGCAATCGTTGCTCTTGCAGGTATCCGTGAGAAGATGAAGTACTCTGACGTACCTCCAGGTCTACGTGGTCTTGGTATCACATTTATCACTGTAGGTCTTATGGCGTTAGGCTTTATGTCTTTCTCTGGTGTTCAACTGTAAGTCGGGTAAACCGCAACAATTAAGGAATAGTCAATGGACATTATTCTTGGTGTAGTGATGTTTACTCTGATCGTACTAGCACTAGTACTAGTGATTCTTTTCGCTAAGTCTAAGCTTGTACCAACAGGTGACATTACAATTTCTGTGAACGATGACCCTTCTCTGGCGATCGTTACACAACCAGGTGGTAAGCTACTGAGTGCTCTAGCAGGTGCTGGCGTATTCGTATCTTCTGCTTGTGGTGGCGGTGGCTCATGTGGTCAGTGTCGCGTAAAAGTTAAATCAGGTGGTGGCGACATCCTACCAACCGAGCTTGACCATATTACTAAAGGTGAAGCGCGTGAAGGTGAGCGTCTAGCGTGTCAGGTTGCAATGAAAACTGACATGGATATCGAGCTTCCTGAAGAAATCTTCGGCGTTAAGAAGTGGGAATGTACTGTTATCTCTAACGATAACAAAGCGACATTCATCAAAGAGCTTAAGCTACAAATTCCAGATGGCGAATCAGTACCTTTCCGTGCTGGTGGTTACATCCAGATTGAAGCTCCTGCTCACCACGTGAAATACGCAGACTACGATATTCCTGAGGAATACCGTGAAGACTGGGAGAAGTTCAACCTTTTCCGTTACGAGTCTAAAGTTAATGAAGAGACCATTCGTGCATACTCTATGGCTAACTACCCAGAAGAGCACGGTATCATCATGCTTAACGTTCGTATCGCAACTCCGCCGCCGAACAACCCAGACGTACCACCAGGCATCATGTCTTCGTACATCTGGTCTCTAAAAGAAGGCGACAAGTGTACTATTTCTGGTCCATTTGGTGAGTTCTTTGCGAAAGATACAGATGCAGAAATGGTATTCGTTGGTGGTGGTGCTGGTATGGCTCCAATGCGCTCACACATCTTCGACCAACTTAAGCGTCTGCACTCTAAGCGTAAGATGTCTTTCTGGTACGGCGCACGTTCTAAGCGTGAAATGTTCTACGTAGAAGACTTCGATATGCTACAAGCTGAGAATGACAACTTCGTATGGCACTGTGCACTGTCTGATCCACTTCCAGAAGATAACTGGGATGGTTACACTGGCTTTATTCACAACGTTCTTTACGAGAACTACCTACGTGATCACGAAGCGCCAGAAGACTGTGAATACTACATGTGTGGTCCACCTATGATGAACGCTGCTGTAATCGGCATGCTAAAAGATCTAGGTGTAGAGGATGAAAACATCCTACTAGATGACTTCGGTGGTTAATTCCTCCAAGTGATTGAATCTATGGCTAGCTCTCCAAGAGAGCTAGCCATTATTTTTTATAGACATAAAACTGATACTCAACAGTTGATATAGGTAATCGGATTGAAAGGATTGATCCTATTTCCCATATCAATTCAACAACATTGGGAGTTAACAAGTGAAAAAGTGGCTTGTTGCATTTGCTTCTCTATTGATTTTGGCTGGCTGTGAGCAGCCTGCCGATCAAATTCATTTAAGTGGCCCTACCATGGGGACTTCTTACAACATCAAGTATATCGAGCAAGATGGTATTCCAACGCCAAAAGCGATGCAGACAGAAATTGATCGCTTATTGGAAGAGGTTAATGACCAAATGTCGACCTATCGTGACGACTCAGAGTTAAGTCGTTTTAATCAGCATCAAACGAGCGAGCCATTTACAGTTTCGACACAAACTGCAACGGTAGTGAAAGAAGCAATTCGCCTTAACGGTCTTACTTTAGGTGCATTGGATGTGACGGTCGGCCCTCTAGTTAACCTGTGGGGGTTTGGTCCAGAAGCTCGTCCAGATGTAGTTCCAACCGATGAAGAACTCGCTGCTCGCAAAGCAAATACCGGTATTCACCACCTATCTGTTGATGGTAATACACTGTCCAAAGACCTTCCTAACTTGTACGTCGACCTATCGACGATTGCGAAAGGTTGGGGGGTTGACGTGGTTGCTGACTACCTTCAATCTGAAGGGGTACAGAACTTTATGGTCGAAGTTGGCGGTGAAATGCGTCTCAAAGGTGTCAATCGTGAAGGTGTGCCTTGGCGTATCGCAATTGAAAAACCGACCGTTGATGAACGTTCAATTCAAGAAATTATTGAACCAGGCGACATGGCAATTGCAACAAGTGGTGACTATCGTAATTACTTTGAGAGTAATGGTGTGAGATACTCTCATATTATTAATCCACGAACAGGCAAACCAATTCATCATAAAGTGGTGTCTGTAACGGTATTAGATAAATCGTCGATGACTGCTGATGGTCTTGCAACTGGTCTTATGGTGCTAGGTGAAGACAAAGGCATGGCAATTGCGAACGAAAATAATATTCCTGTTTTCATGATTGTGAAAACGGAAGATGGTTTTAAAGAGTTGGCTTCGGAAGCATACAAGCCATTCATGAAGAAATAACAACAGAAGTGAGCATGTTTTTATGAATACATTTCTAATTACCTTTGCTGTGTTTGTCGCGGTAATCACTGCAATGGCTGTCGGATACATTTTCCAAAAGAAAGTCGTGAAAGGTAGCTGTGGTGGCTTAGGGGCAGTTGGCATCGAAAAAGTGTGTAATTGTCCAGAACCCTGCGATGCGCGTAAAAAACGTGAAGCGCGCGAGGCTGCGCGTGCTGAGAAATTGGCGGCGTGGGAAAAAGATAGAATTGCTTAGTATTGGTTAATCGTACTAAGAAAGTGATAAAGCTCAGCGTTCTGCTGAGCTTTATTTTTAGGCAGCTAACCAAAGCTCAGATGTCCGAGAAAGAGCCCAATACCGTGTTTTGTTGTTTCTTTCTCTCATGTTACAGAGCAAGACCACACTGATAGTCATTAGGACGAAGAAATGATTTGGTTACGTCCGTTCTCTTTGGCCATGTAAAGTCGCTCATCCGCCACTTTTATTTGTTGTTCCAGCTCCCCCTCGATGTTGCTTACACCAATACTCGCGGTCACAAGAATGTTTTTGTCCAAATAAGTTATTGGCGTTTTTTCTATGCGCTGTCTCATTTGTTCTAAGCGTGTTAGAAAGCCGTCATAGTCGCCACTGGCTTGAATACAAAACTCCTCGCCACCAAGCCTAGCGACAATATCATTTGGAAAATAGATTTTTAGAATATTCGCTATCATGACTAACACTGCATCGCCGCCCTCATGTCCGTGTGTATCATTTACTTGCTTAAAGAAATCGATATCAAGCATCGCGATGTTTCTTTGAGCGTTTTCTACATGGGGTTGCTCAAACAGAAAGCGGCGGTTCCATAAGCCCGTTAGCGCATCTTGATTTGCCATTTTAAACAGTTCAGATGTTGCGTCTTTGATATCTAACAGTTGGTGAATACGGCAAAAAAATTCTTCTTGATTAAATGGCTTGTATAAAAAGTCATTGGCCCCTGCTTTTAGAAACCTAGCCGTCATGGTCTTAGAGTTACTACCCGACAAGCCGAGAATGGCTAATTGATTTTTATCCCACTTCCGACGTAATTCACGCACCATAGTAATGCCATCTTTAACGGGCATATCATGGTCGGTTAAAACGAGAGTGATATCTGGATTTTGCTCGACAAGCTCTAGGGCTTTTTGCCCATTGTCAGCTTCCAACGTCTGAATATATTGATGCTCCAAAAGTTGGGCAATGTGTCTTCTTACGGTGTGTGAATCATCAACGACTAAACATTTGTGTTGTTGATTGTTGGTTAGTCGCTTGAGGAGTGGTAATAGATAGGAAACGGACGCCATGCTGTCTTTCAAAATATAGTCGAGGACACCTTTTGCAAGCATCTTTTCGCGAGTGTCTTCTTGAAATCGAGCCGTTAAAACAATGACACGATGACCATGTTCCAAAACGAGGTCAATAATCTCGCCATCTTGAGCATCCGGTAAACAATAGTCTAAAACCGCACAGAAGAGGTCCTGTGCTGAAGATAACAAGTTCTTTGCCTCCGCGTAGCTTTCCGCTGCGATGACCTCATAACCAGCTTGGCTTATTGTTTGGCAAAGAAAGTTTTTAAATGCACGACTATCTTCAACAACCAGAATCTTATTACTCAAGCGCAGTCCCCAAAATTAATTGTTTAAAATCAATGATAACTAAAATTAAACTTATCGCCATCAAAAAACACATGTCAACCAAAAGTAGAACAACTACTCAAATGTTTGACACGCATCCGTTAACATCACATCATTATTCCTGTCTTAGTTATATAATTATGTTTAGCTAACGTAGGGAGAAAGTAGTATGGAAATGCATCAACATGGTATGGCTGAGCTATTTCAACAACTGGGTCTCGGTAGCTCTCCTCAAGAAATGAAAGATTTTATTAATCAACATCGACACAAAAGAGATTCTGCGCCTTTACATGAAGCTAGCTTTTGGACGATGTCACAGGCGAACTTTCTAAAACAAGCCATCGAAGAAGATGCAGATTGGGCCGAATTAGTCGATCAATTGGACGTAATGCTTCGAGATTGACGTTCGCTTAAACACGCCCATTTCTCTTCAGGTAGATTTGATTTATACTGTTTTTTTGAACAGTGCTTTGATGGCTATGTCAGATCGAATTAGAAAAATTATTCATGTCGATATGGATTGTTTTTATGCTGCCGTAGAGATGAGAGATAACCCCAGTTACCGTGGCATTGCACTCGCTGTTGGCGGACATGAAAAGCAGCGTGGAGTGATTAGCACCTGTAATTATGATGCGCGTAAATATGGTGTTCGCAGTGCAATGTCAACGGCGCGCGCGCTGCAACTCTGTCCTCATTTGTTGGTTGTGCCCGGTAGAATGCATGTATATAAGCAAGTCTCTCAGCAGATTCGTGCTATTTTTGAGCGTTATACGCCTATCATTGAACCTCTCTCATTGGATGAAGCATACCTCGATGTCACGGACTCGACAGCTTGCCGTGGCTCCGCTACGTTGATCGCAGAGTCAATTCGCCGCGATATCTGGAGTGAACTTGGGTTGACGGCATCGGCGGGCATTGCTCCGATAAAGTTTCTTGCCAAGGTCGCGTCAGACATGAACAAGCCCAACGGTCAGTTTGTGATTCCGCCAGAGAAAGTCCAAGAGGTTATCGATAGTCTTCCGCTAGAGAACATTCCTGGTGTGGGGAAGGTGAGTCTTGAGAAGCTCCACCAAGCCGGTTTTTATCGATGTGAGGACATTAAAAACAGTGACTATCGAGAGTTGTTGAGGCAGTTTGGTCGTCAGGGTGCCTCCTTATGGCAGCGAAGCCATGGAATTGATAATCGAGAAGTCGTTGTTGAGCGCGAGAGAAAGTCCGTCGGTGTGGAAAGGACATTCAGCCAGAACATCGCAACCTATGATGAATGTTGGCAAGTGATTGAGGAGAAACTTTATCCTGAACTCGAGAAACGTTTAGAGCGTGCAAGCCCAGATAAGTCGATTATTAAACAAGGTATTAAAGTCAAATTTGCCGACTTTCAACTGACAACAATTGAGCACATCCATCCGCAATTAGAGCTTGAGGACTTCAAGATCTTGCTAAGAGATATTCTTAAACGCCAAAATGGACGGGAAATTCGCCTTTTAGGCTTGAACGTGATGCTCAAGCCCGAAGACCAAGCGCGTCAATTGAGCTTTTTTTAGGCCCTTACCGTTTCTACCTGCGTTAATACCTGCTCAAAACTTACATTTGCCATTGCACCATAACCTGCTAGCTTTGAGGCTTTTAGCTGGCTAATCAAAGGAGTGCTGATTCCGCACAAGAAGCGAGCAACGGCATCATTACTGATGGCCGATGGGGAAAGCTGAATAAACTCCCGCGCCCATATCGATACTTGAGATTGTTCAATATCTTCAGGTTCTGGTGCTGTGAATGTGGCGACGTGACCACGACACACGGAGCAGTGACCACATTGCTTTGGTGCATCGTGATCCGCAAAGTAGTTCGCCAATTGTGAGCTCAAACAGTGCTCGGACTGGAACAAGTGCAGCATGGTGTGGATTCTTTCGATATCTTTGCTTTCTTTGGATTGGAACAGTTCATACAGTTGTTGGATTAAAACATCCGAGCTCTGTTTGGTTGGCATAACTGAGTACACGTCCGTCAGTTGTTTGCTCTCTAGTTCTATCCAGCCGTTCTGGTGAAAATAGTCGAGCGCTGCGACAACTCGGCTGCGTTCCGATTGATAGTTCATCCATAGCGCTTCTAGATCAACTTGGCACCACACTTTGGCTTTTTGTGAGCAGGAAAAAATAGCCTCCACAAATTGACGTCGCTCGCCTTGAAATTGATTCACAATAAATTGCTGATCGTGCAAAAACTTAAACCGATATTCCGCAAAGTAACTGTACTTTGCTTCAATGACGTTATGTAGCTCCAAATAAACCAACAAGGTTTTGAGTGTCAATTGGCGGATATTACTTTCACGCGACAAACGCAGTGGCACTACCTCCCATTGTGGAGCATGTTCTTTCGCTTGCTCGACTACATAGTTAATTGACGTAAATTCTGGTGTGTCACCATAGACAAAATTCTCCAACACCGTTAGGCCGGACGTATTGCCTAGCAGAATGCACTCCGAGCGTTGCCCGTCCCTGCCTGCACGTCCAATCTCTTGTGCGTAGTTCTCGATTGATTTGGGTAAGTCGAAGTGAATGACGCGTCGAATATCAGATTTATCGACCCCCATACCAAATGCAATCGTTGCAACAATACAGTCAATTTGGCCATCCATGAACTGCTGTTGGATTTGTTCACGAACGTCGCTTTTCATGCCAGCGTGGTATGCGTGAGCGTTAATGCCAATATGGATTAATGACTTTGCTACTCGTTCTGCTGTTTGCTGCTGCGTCACGTATACGATGGTCGGAAGCTTAGGTGAAGAGGCGATGATCTCACTGAGCTGTTCTTGTTTCTTTGTTTCCTCACACGGGATCACCGAGATATCCAGATTAGAGCGGTAGAAGCCTGTAACGGTAATATGTTCACTGGAAATATCGAACTTTTTTTGCATGTCTTCAATAACTGCAGGCGTTGCCGTTGCGGTGAGAAGTAAAGACTGTGGGATGTTCAGTTCACGTTGATATTGCGGTAGTTTGAGATAATCTGGACGAAAGTTATGCCCCCATTCGGAAATACAGTGCGCTTCATCAATGACCATCAAAGAAATCGGTACTTGGCGAATGAATTCACGAAAACGCTCATTTTTTAGTCGCTCAACAGAAATCATCAAGATTTTGATTTGTCCATTCTTCACGCCAGCCATGACCTGTTGTGCTTCTTCTCTACTTTGACTGCTATCGATAGAAGCGGCCGCGATTCCTTTACTTTGTAAAAAGCTCAGTTGATCCTTCATTAACGCCAACAACGGAGAGATCACCAACGTAAGGTTGGGTAATATGGTTGCAGGTAGTTGATAACAGAGTGACTTCCCCGAGCCTGTAGGAAAGATTGCCGCAGCAGAGTAACCATTCATAACGGCTTCAATAACGGGTTGCTGACCTTGGCGTAATGAGTCAAAACCAAATACAGATTGAAGTGTTTGATGCAGCGAGTCACTTTGCATAATAGGGAAACCTTTCTTTGATGGTAAACTTGGCTACATTAACACACCCCGAATACTAAACGCGCGTCCTAAAAGTATGAACAAAGCTGACTTAGTCCAAATTATCATCCAACATCTGGAAGAAAAACTTCAAGTTGCCCATTCATCGGCTCAGCGAGCTATCGATGCCGCCACAGATGAAGAAACTGTTCCCGAGCACAAGTACGATACATTGGCACTTGAAGCCGCGTATCTTGCTCATGGACAAGCCATGCGAATTCAAGATAGTGAAGAGGAGTTGCGTCAATATCGTTCTTTAGTGACTCGTAACTTTAAGAATGCGCCTGTTGGTGTTGGTGCTTACGTTGTTCTCGCAGATGAGAATTTGATCGAAAAGCACTTCTTTGTAGGCCCTTGCTCTGGTGGTTTGACTGTTCAATATCAGACTCTGGAAGTCTTTGTCTTAACAGCCAAATCTCCTCTGGGTCGAGCGTTGTTCGGGAAAGAAGAGGGTGATGAGGTTGACGTGAAAATAGGAGATAAAACAACTTGTTACGAAGTCGTGACGATTTGCTGACATCTCATGTATCACTCAGTGTTATGTTTAACACGAGTAATGTTAAATAAAAGAGAATGACATGAAAAAGCTTTTTACACTCTCATTGCTGATGGTCAGTGCTACTGGTTATGCAGCGCAGTGTCGTGTGGACATCAATAATGAAGTCCGTATGGATGGGCAAAGCTTGGAAATTCGCCAAACGACAGGTGATAAAGCTGTCGTGGATGAGGATAACAACCTCTTCATCAAAGGTGAGCTAATTGAACTCAATGCCGACCAAAAAGCGGCAATTGAAGACTATCGCGAAAAAATGAACGCGTATATTCCACAAGCAAAGCAATTGGCGAGTGATGGTTTAGCGCTTGCGAATGATATTATTGATGATGTTGCGGAAAGCCTCGATGCACCTGGTGCGTTTGATAATGTAAAAGTCGCAGTAAAGGACTTTTTCGCTGATGTTGAATCACGTTACTACAAAGATGGTGATTTCATCCTGCCTGCGGAGAGTTTTGAGTCTATGACACAAGGGTGGACTGAAGACTTTGCAAAAGCACAAGAGATCTTCAATAAAGAGTTTTTAGCCAGTTCGTTGGATGCTTTATCGAAAAAAATGAAGGAAGAGGGAGGGATAAACCTCACTGCATTATCAGAGAGTATGGCTGAACTCAGCGCGAAAGTAGAAGAGCGTTTAGCCGAGCATTCAAAAGAGGTAGAACAACAAGCAGAAGACTTGTGCGATTCGCTGGATGACATGGCAGGGCAAGAAAACGATCTGTTGAAGAAAATCCCTGAGCTAAAAGATTACCGAGTATTTACGATTTAATTACTCATTAAAAAGCAAAAACTCGATGAGATAAAGAAAGAGAGCACTATTGTGCTCTCTTTGCGTTTTACTCGCTTATTCTTTGATAGCTTATTGCGCATTCATCTCGGTGAGTTTATCGCCGACAGGTTTTGAGAAGTTAAAGCCATCATGCTGATCCCAGTTGATAGACCATGTCATTACTCCTGCATAATTCGGGTAATGGTACGCTGGTTTTACGGTGCCACATGAAGTGCCTTTGGTTAAACAATCTAGTGCGTTGATAATATTCTGTGTTGGAGCCTGCCCTGAATTTGCCGAGCTAGGACCTGAAGGTAAACCGATTGCGACTTGATCATCGCGCAATGGTGCAAATTGAGTGCCGTCGGCCAACTCAAAACCTTCGATAAGCATTTTAGATTGCGCTACCATCATATCCACAGAGCCTTCTGGTGCACTGCCTGGCAGGTATGGGTTTGGCAAACCGCCGTTGTTATATAACTGGACGTGAAGCAAGTCGAGCGTGCTGCGTGTCTCGTTTATCACAGGAATGTAAGCTCCCCAAATACCGCTGTAAGCCACATAGCCGCCTTGAACATAAGGGTGCTCAGGCGCCATGGTTAGGTACATATCTCCACCCATGTTTTGCTCTATTTGAAGCAAAGCACGACCAAGGCGAGCTTGAATTTGCGAGCCATGAACTAAGTTAGAACCACTCTCTAAATCCACATCTAGACCATCAAAGCCCCACTCAGCGATAAGACCTGTTAGGCTAGAGACAAAGTTGGCTTCATCTTGGTCGGTATTCAGCGTAATCGTGCCTTCTGCGCCGCCAAGAGAGAGAACAAACTTCTTACCTTTAGCTTGAAGCGCTGCCATGTCCTGCTTGAATTGTGTTGGATCGAGTGCTGGACAATCGCTGTAAATATCGCCTGAATATAGATTAAAGTGCACAGTGCCATCACTGTTGCGATCATTTTCAGCAAAGGCAATATCAATCACATCCCAAGCATCTGCCATATCTGCTAGACGAATTGGACAGCCCGCACCATTTACAAAATTGTGCCAGTAACCGATGAGGTTATGGCGTTTCTCTACTTGCTCAACCACCGTTATTGCTGCGGCGTCAGACAGTGCATTGCTTCCTGACAAATCCACAGCTTGGGCGCTAACTGTAAAGTTACCAAGTGCAGTTGGTGTCCAGTTGGCTGTGTAAGGTGCTGTGGTATCGGTTGCAACAATAGAGCCGTTGATCATGAAATCAACGTGTTTAATGCCTGAAGTTAAAGACGTTGCATCGGCGCTTAATGCGAGACTTTTGCCTAATCCGACGGTTTGACCGCTGCTTGGTGAAGTCAGAGAGACGACCAAATCTTTATCGCTGACTTCCACACCAACCAGGGACTCTGACGTGTTGTTATCATTATCGGTTGCGACGGCTTTAAGCTGGTTAGCGCCAATAAGTGTGGCGTTCCAAGTAACGGAATATGGCGCTTGAGTGGTGACCCCTAAGCTGGTGTTGTTCGCAAAAAACTCAACTTGCGTGACTGTGCCATCAGCATCGCTTGCGTTTGCCGTGATTTCGTTATTGCTGCCAGCGAGCACGACTTGTCCATCCGTTGGTGCCGTAATGGTAACTTGCGGTGGTGTCGAACAAGCACCTAGGCCACTCCAAGCATCTTGCCAGTATAGCCCTTCACCAGGCTCGTAAGCCCATGTCGCATCCGAGGAGCACCAACCAGCAACATCACAACGATATTTTTGGTTGAAGTGAGAAATCAGGTCGCCAGCTTGATAACTTGTGCCTGCCACATAAGGTACTGCATCTGCACATCCGCCCGTTCCGGTTTCTGAATTACTAATAACCAGCGCTACTTCTTGGCTCATCGTTGCGAGGTTTGTATCATCAGTCGCTTGTGCTTTGAACGAGTATGTACCTGGACTAGCGGTCCATTGATATTCGTAAGGTGCGCTAGTATCAATGGCGACAGATTGATTGTTTACGAAGAACTCAACTTGTGTGACCACACCATCAATATCGTCAGCTTGAGCGGCTACGGTTAGGTTATCGCCTACATTAAGCACTTCTGTGCCTACTGGGCTTGTCAATGAAATGCTTGGTGGCGGTAATTCGACTTGTGGTTGAACTTGGATAGAAATCGTCGTGGTGCTAACAGCTCCCTCATTATCTGTCGCAATTGCGGTCAATTGCGAGATCCCTTCAATAGCTGTCCAAGAAGCTTCGAATGGTGCTTGAGTTACCACAGCAACGGTTTGGTTGCCTGCAACAAACTCAATTTGTGTGATTTGGCCATCTTCGTCAGTTGCGTTGGCTAACAAAGTGATCGCACTGCCTTCGGGAATTTGTGCGTTGTTTATTGGAGAGGAGAACGACACCGTTGGTGATAAATTGTTGCTTCCACCATCACATTGCCCTAACGCTTTCCATGCTTCCCAAGATCCTGAGTTGGTCACGGGATCATTGCCTTGCGTCCAATATGCAGCCTCATAAGCGGCTCCTTGCGTTTTTACTAAAGCGCCCGATGTATAAGTCGCAGTGCTGTCCCAGTCGGGTAAACTTTGACAGTTATAGGCTTGAGCTTGGTAGCTGGCGCTGAGTGCTACAACCATCGCTCCGTGAAGTAGGGTGACCTTCATTTTCCTCTCCTTGAATCATGGGTATAAATGAGAACAGAGTAATAACTAGCTGATAAATAGACATTAGGGGGAAAAAGCGAAGCACAATATTCTGCTTTTCGACACAGTATCACGAGGAACAGTTCGTCCCTTACACCAGAGCTCATTATTTTTCGGCTCACTTCACGGCAGAAGGATTGGTAAAATTCAGCCACGTAAAACGAACAACAGTCGCGAGGCTTTTGAGCGATGAATATGAGATGTACGTTAAAATTTACAAGCTGAATGACTACAAATTGTTTCAACTGTCGAGGATTTAACCGAGGTGCTCTTGTTGAATAGTGAATATTGCTATAGTGTACTAGTTAGCTAGTTCAATGATATTTTTGTGTGAGTAGTATGACACAGCAAACCTCTTCTCAGCCTCGCGAGCATTTTGGCTCTCGTCTCGGGTTCATCTTAGCTGCCGCAGGTGCCGCAGTTGGCCTTGGCAATATTTGGGGCTTCCCAACTCAAGCAGCCAGTAATGGTGGCGGTGCTTTCCTGTTAGTTTATTTGGTGATGATTCTTATCGTCGCATTTCCGATGCTGGTGGTTGAAATGGCGATTGGTCGCCATGGTCAAGCCAACCCTGTAGACAGTATGCGTGCAATCACAGATAACCCTACCGGTAAAAAACTCGGCGGCATTGTGGGTTGGATTGGTTTAAGCGTACCAAGCGCTGTCTTAGCGTTTTATTCAATTGTTGGTGGTTGGTTGATCTGCTTTTTACTGGGTGCAATCACAGATCTAATGGGGTTAGAAGCTGCAACTCAATGGCTAAAGGGCTTTAGTGTTGAACGTAACTTGTTCGGAACCATTACTTTTTATGTACTGACGATTCTCATCGTACAAGGTGGCGTAAAACAAGGTATTGAGAAGTGGTCCACACGTTTGATGCCAGCATTGTTTGTTCTGTTTGCTCTGCTATTTGCTTACATCATGACGCAAAACGGTGCGATGGAAGGTCTGAAACATTACCTAGTGCCGGATTTTGAAAAGGTATGGGACCGCAAGTTGATTCTTGCTGCAATGGGACAGGGCTTCTTCTCGCTTACGATCGGTGGCTGTTCAATGCTGATTTATGGCTCTTACTTGAGTAAGAAAGAGAACCTACCAAAGATGGCGATGAACGTGACCATGGTAGATACTGCCGTTGCTTTCATTGCAGGATTAGTGGTGATGCCAGCGATGTTTGTGGCAATGCAAAAAGGCGTTCAGATCTATGCAGAAGATGGCTCTCTATTAAGCTCTGATACGTTGGTATTTACCGTATTGCCATTGATGTTTGATAGCTTAGGTTTGCTTGGTCAATTGTTCTCTATTGTGTTCTTCTTATTGCTGACGATTGCGGCGCTAACGTCCTCCATTTCAATGTTAGAGTGTCCAGTGGCTTTAGTGAGTGAGCGCTTCAATACTAAGCGCAGCGCAACGAGCTGGGTTTTAGGTGGTCTCATTGCCTTGTTCAGTGTGGTGATTGTTTATAACTTTGGCGCTCTGTTTGGTATGGTCGCGACGGTTGCTACTCAGTATCTACAACCAACCGCTGCGCTCTTATTCTGCTTATTTGGTGGTTGGGTATGGAATCGCAACTCAAAAATCAAAGAGCTTGAGCAAGGTTGCCCGGAGTTTACGCAAGGTTGGTTTGGTAAGTTATGGCCTGCGTATGTGAAGTTTGTATGTCCAATTCTTGTGGCGACAGTCATCTGGGCTTCATTTGGCTAACCGAGACGCCTATCGAATAAAAGAAAAGGGCTTGATGGTAACTCATCAAGCCCTTTTTCATATTGGTTATTCTCGTTTCGGTTATCCGCCAAGCATGGTGTGGATTAACGGAATTGTCCTGCTTCTGGAAGAAAGTCAAAACCAGCAGAAGCCAGTTTTGTCTCCAGTGCTGTGCGCTCGATATCGAAGAAAGCCACCAGTTTGTCCAGATCACCTCCGAAGTCATCGCGTAGCTTCATATTCACAATGCTCATCAGCATGACAGGGTCCATGGATTCAAAGTTCGTTAGATTCATGACTTATCCTCAAAATCTGAAATCAGTAGGTTTGCCGCAGCAAATGCCGCTTTTTCACGCACTTCTTTTGGTAGCGATTCATCCGCTGCAACATCGTTCAGTGCTTTAACTGCACATGAAATTGCTTGGGGAATATAAGCTTGATCGCCACTACCAATCTGAGCATAAAGCTCACGAACCAGTTCACAACAGCCGTATACTTGCATGTTTTCTTTCCACTAAATGATAACTTATCTCAATATACACACAGCGGATTTGAAACTCAAAGTACAGAGTTGTTTTGGCTCAAGTTGAAGGTTTGCTTGAGCGAGATTTAATCACTGCATTTGTGCTTCTAACTTCTGAGTGACTTCTGGTGAAAGTTGAAGTTGTTTTGCTAGTTCTTGCAGATACGCTTTTTCCATAAAGTTTTGTTCATCAGCGACGATCAAAGACGCTAGGTAAATTTCTGACGCTTGTTGAGGAGAGGTCGCCTGATTAGCAATTTCAGCAGGATCAAGCGGTTTGTTTAACTCTTGCTGAACGAGGTGACGAACGTGCTCATCTGCGCCCATATCCGCGAGAGCTTGTTCAATGCGCGCCATTTCCTCTTCATCAACGTGACCATCAGCTTTTGCAGATCCAATCATTGCTTTTAAAATTAAGACACTGTGTTTACTGTCATCGGGGTCAAAGGTTTCTTGAACACCTTGACCGGATTGCTTGGCTTGCCAGTCGTTATACACTTTGTAGGCCAAGGCTCCAAGCGCAGCTGCGCCACCGACTTTTAATGCGTTTGACCCTATTTTTTTAGTCATTTTTTTACTTTTCTTTGAGCCCATCAGCATACCGATGAGGCCTCCGCCTACAGCACCTGCTCCTAGCGTTTTTAGACTACTTGAATTTGATGAGGATTTGATGTTGTTGGTTTGTTTGCCCAATGCATCTGCACCTTGCTTAAGTAAGTCTGATTTGAGTGCTTGGTTTAGAAGACTTTTTAAATCCATAACTGACCTCCTTTAGATGATGAAATCAGTTTAATAGCAAGAAGCTGAACCAAAGATTAACAAAGTGAATAGTTCGAAAAAGGTGGAGGGAGGATGTTGAGCTGTAATAAAAAGGGCTGACCGAAGCCAACCCTTTTTAACTATTTGAAACTACTTCAAATGCGAACTCGTCTAGTGCTTACTTTAGTTGAGCTTTTACGTGCTCAACAATGTCAGTCATTGCGACTGCTGTTTTCTCACCAGTAGCACGGTTCTTGTATTCGAAGTTGCCTTCTTTCATTGAGCGGTCACCGATAATAATGGTATGCGGTACACCAATAAGCTCCATGTCAGAGAACATTACGCCTGGGCGTTCTTTACGGTCATCAAATAGCACTTCGATGCCCATTGCCGTTAGCTCAGCGTACAATTTCTCAGCGGCTTCTTTCACTTCTTCTGACTTGTGCATGTTCATTGGAACGATCGCTACCTGGAATGGTGCGATTGCATCTGGCCAGATGATGCCGTATTTGTCGTGGTTTTGTTCAATAGCAGCCGCTACTACGCGAGTGATACCGATACCGTAACAACCCATTTCTAGGATGACGTTCTTACCATCAGGACCCAGTACACCACAGTTCATCGCTGCGGAGTAAGCGTTACCTAGTTGGAAGATATGGCCAACTTCGATACCACGCTTAAGCTGGATAATGCCCTTGCCACATGGGCTTGGGTCACCTTCCACAACGTTACGTAGGTCTTCAACTTGACCAAGCTCTACATCACGACCCCAGTTAATACCGAAGTAGTGTTTGCCATCGATGTTCGCGCCCGCACCGAAGTCGCTCATTACCGCAACGCTGCGGTCAACAATGAACGGCAGTTTAAGGCCAACAGGGCCTAGTGAACCAGGGCCTGCACCGATAAGCGCACGAATTTCTTCTTCAGATGCCATTTCCAGTGGAGCTGCAACCTGAGGAAGGTTTTCTGCTTTCACTTCGTTCAGTTCATGATCACCACGAATAATAAGCGCGATGATTGGCGTATCAACTTCGTCAGATGCTTTCACAAACAGTGTTTTCACTGTTTTTTCAATTGGTAGTTCGAACTGCTCAACCAATTCAGCGATTGTTTTCGCGTTTGGCGTATCAACCAACGTCATTTCTTGTGTTGGTGCCGCAGCCTCAGAGGCTGGAGCTAGTGCTTCTGCTTTTTCAATGTTTGCCGCGTAATCTGACTCGCTAGAGAATGCGATGATATCTTCGCCGCTTTCAGCCAGTACGTGGAACTCTTGAGAGCCGCTACCACCGATAGCACCGCTATCTGCAAGTACAGGACGGTAATCCAGACCCATGCGATCGAATGCTTTACAGTAAGCATCATGCATTGCGTCGTATGACTTTTGTAGTCCGTCTTTATCAATGTCAAAGCTGTACGCATCCATCATTGAGAATTCACGTGAACGCATTACGCCAAAACGTGGGCGTCGTTCGTCACGAAATTTAGTTTGGATTTGGTACAGGTTTAGCGGAAGCTGTTTGTAAGAGCTCACTTCATTGCGAACAAGGCTAGTGATCACTTCTTCAGCGGTTGGGCTAAGTACAAACGGACGAACATGACGGTCAGTAAAGCGAAGTAGCTCAGGGCCCATCTTTTCGCTGCGGCCTGTCTCTTCCCATAGTTCAAACGGCTGAACAACGGGCATCAAAGTTTCGACTGCGCCTGCATTGTCGATTTCTTGACGAACGATGTTTTCGACTTTACGCAGTACACGTAGACCAGTAGGTAGCCAGGTGTATAAACCTGAAGCCAGCTTACGGATCATACCTGCACGTAGCATGAGCTGGTGGCTCACTACTTCTGCGTCGTTTGGAGTCTCCTTCAGAGTAGAAAGAAGATAATTACTGGTACGCATTAAATTTATCCGTTTATTTAAGTTAGATACTCAAGCTTGAATAAGCAGGAGTATGGGAGTTCCCGAAAGGGAAATTTGTTAGCCGTCTATAATATCAGCCAATTGCGTTTGTCAAAAGCTTTCAATAGCGGTAACCGTTATTAAGTTGCTTGTTGCTGTGAACTTTACGTTCAAGTCGAACAAATTTACCGCATATTCTTTGTCGTCCGGTTTGTTTTTCTTATATGCAGGGCGAGGATCTTGTGCCAGAACTTGTTCAATGACTGATCTTACATAGTCAGTATCGGATCGACTTTCTATCGTTGCTAATGCTTGAGCAGAAAAGGTGACTTGTGACTTTTCTGGCTCTTGGTCTGCGTATCCGCCTTGTGCTTCCGAAATAGAATCCGAATAGGGGATATAAGGCTTAATATCCACAATCGGTGTCCCATCCACGAGATCTACACTGCCTAAATCAAGATAGATTTGATCGCCTTGCTTAGTGACTCCTTTCACTTCAACGGCTGACATTCCGATTCCGTTTGGACGGAAAGTCGAGCGCGAGGCAAAGACACCAATTCGTTCATTGCCGCCTAATCGTGGCGGACGTACAGTTGGTTTCCAACCAGCTTCCAGATTCTGATCAAATAGAAACAACAACCAAACGTGAGAGAACTGTTCTAGCCCACGCACTGCTTCAGGGCTATTTGCTGCACCTAACAGTTTTACGCGTGCTTTAGCCTCTGGTACTAAGCGTGGTTGGCGCGGAACTGCAAACTTTTCTTTGTACGGTGTCTCAATGACGCCGATGGGTTCGATGGAATACATGGTGGACATCTTTAAGAATTCATTGAGATGAAAGTATCACAAATTTCTCTTGCTTTTCTTGTTGATAATGACTATTAATTAAAATGTTATAACATAACAATTTAATTGAAAGGAAAAGTATTATGAAACCAGGAATCCATCCTGAATATCGTCCTGTGGTGTTCCACGACACCAGTGTAGATAAGTACTTTGTCGTTGGTTCTACATTGAAAACGGAGAGAACCATCGAATGGAAAGATGGCAAAACTTACCCTTACTTTACGTTAGATGTGTCGTCAGCTTCTCACCCGTACTACACCGGTAAACAGCGCGTTGTACAAACCGAAGGTCGCATTGCGAACTTCAACCGTCGTTTTGGTCAATTTAAGAGCGAAAAGGAATAAATCATGAAGGTAGTAAAATCATTAAAAAGTGCAAAAAGTCGTCATCCGGATTGCCAGATTGTAAAACGGAGAGGGCGTCTTTATGTCATTTGCAAAACGAACCCGAGATTCAAAGCTGTGCAAAAGTAATCAACCTGCATATATCTAACTTATGGTTTTGTTTAATTGATAATGTTGAGTTAATTATCTTACATGGATGAAATATCTACATTTTTATTCAATGTTGGTTATAAATGCCTCTGTTCGTCACAGTTTGTAACATTTAGGGCTTTTATTTGACCTTCTACTCAAGTACCCTTCGCACGCTTTTTGACATTTTTGTCACATTTGCATAGGAATAAAAACAAGGAGGGAACAGATGAGTTCATCTGATTCAATTAAACAAAACTCGCCTAAGAAGCCGCTGTTTACGCGCTTTTTGGATACTGTCGAATATTTGGGGAACTTATTGCCCCACCCGATCACACTATTTGCCATTTTCTGTTTAGCCATTCTGGTGATGTCGGGTATTGCAGGATACTTCGAAGTTTCCGTAGTTGATCCTCGTCCTGAGGGTGCAAAAGGTCGTGCCGCGGATGGCATGATTCATGTCGTTAGCTTGCTTAACGCTGATGGCCTTGAACTAATCGTTACCAATCTAGTGAAAAACTTTGTCGGCTTTGCACCTTTGGGTACGGTATTGGTTGCGATGTTGGGTGTTGCTATTGCTGAATACTCAGGCTTACTATCTGCAGCAATGCGTGGCTTAGTCATGGGTGCATCACAACGCATGGTAACAGTGACGGTCGTTTTCGCGGGTATCATTTCAAATACGGCATCAGAGCTTGGCTATGTGGTACTTATTCCACTGGCTGCAATGCTGTTCCATTCTTTAGGTCGTCACCCACTTGCCGGTCTTGCTGCGGCGTTCGCTGGTGTATCTGGTGGTTACTCAGCAAACCTACTTATTGGTACGGTTGACCCGCTGTTGTCAGGCATTACTGAAACGGCTGCGCAAATGATTGACCCAACTTACACTGTTGGTCCAGAAGTTAACTGGTACTTCATGTTTGTGTCGACATTCTTCATTGCAATCACAGGTGCGTTTGTTACTGAAAAAATTGTTGAGCCAAAGCTTGGCAAATACAGTGAAGAAGAAGCCTCAGAAGATTTGTCGAACGACAAAATGGGTGGCTTAACAGACATTGAGAAGAAAGGCCTAAAACTAGCAGGTGTTGCTGTACTGGTTGTTTCAGCGCTGCTTGCTTGGACGGTTGTTCCAGAAGACGGCATTCTACGTTCTGATGCAGGTACAATTGCAGGTTCACCATTCCTGAAAAGTATCGTGGCATTCATCTTTGTGTTCTTTGCTATTCCAGGCTTTGTGTTTGGTAAAGTTGTTGGCACGATGAAGACGGATCGCGATGTAATTGATGCAATGGCGAAATCTATGTCTTCTATGGGCATGTACATTGTATTAGTTTTCTTTGCGGCTCAGTTCGTTGCTTTCTTTAAATGGACTAACTTCGGTCAGGTATTCGCGGTTGCTGGCGCTAGCTTCCTGCAAGAAATTGGCTTAACTGGCCCAATGTTGTTCTTTGCCTTCATCCTGATGTGTGGATTTATCAACCTAATGATTGGTTCGGCATCGGCGCAGTGGGCAGTAACGGCTCCGATTTTTGTTCCTATGTTGATGCTTGTTGGTTATGCACCGGAAACGATTCAGGCTGCTTACCGAATTGGTGACTCGACGACAAACATCATTACTCCAATGATGAGCTACTTTGGTTTGATTCTTGCCGTAGCGACTCGTTACATGAAGAACTTAGGTATCGGTACGCTGATCGCGACCATGCTACCTTACTCAATCTGCTTCATTGTAGGTTGGAGTGTGCTGTTCTACCTATGGGTATTCGTATTTGGTTTACCAGTAGGCCCTGGCGCAGCAACATACTACACACCTTAGAAAACGGTTACCTCACACAGCTCCATTATAAAAAGCCTGCGAACGTCGCAGGCTTTTTTATCGATTGAGACTGTGTACGCAGGCTTACCTGATTATAGATGTCGGATTATAGCTGAAAACGTATCAACAAAGGGCGATAAAAGTGCTGAGTGAGCCAGCACAAGCTTTTCCAAATTATGCGTTTGTACCAGGGTAAGTGCGCAATATACACATAGCTAAATTCAATTTCTGGCTGGGCTTTTCTGTTGCGTTTAAAAGCCGGAGCACCTGAGCTCATATTAAAGCGACGCTGGAATATCATTGCGTGGCGGATGGTATAGGCCGATATTCGACGATACAATGCGAGGCGTTGTGGCTTATTGGTATCGTAGCCAAAAATTGGGCAAGTCATATCATTATCAATTTCTACAATGCCTAACGTAGCCAGCATCTCTTCTTGATAAAACAGTCCCACTAACTTTACTAATTTGTTCTGGCTCGCCTGTTTTAAATATTGGGTTGAAAACTGGATGTTATTGATGCTGTATTTATCAAGGTAAAGCATGTCATATAACTCTTTGGCACGCTGAAACTCTTCATCAGTGGTCAGTGGCCTAAACTGCCAATCTTTATCATTAAGCAGTTTGAAGTCTTTCGTTAAATCTCGGTTGAAGCTGAACGCTTGCCAATCATCAAGTAAATACACTTGTCGTGTTACCAAGCTTTGCCATTGCTGCTGCTCTAATCGCTGAATAAAGCGTGATTGTTGACGTTGGTTAATGGAGCGAAGTACCAAGGGAAAGGTGGGATATTTATCGAGTGCGACGCGACGCAGTTCATCGAGATTTAAGGCTGCCCATTGTTCGCTATACATATTGGTGGACAAGCACTGATTGTTGAGCGTTTGGACTTGATCCAATCCAGCCAATGATAAGATTGGTTTAGTCATATTAATAAGTAACTTACATACCCATCGAACAGCCACATTTTTGACTTTGTGAAGCTCTCCTTCGGCGTAGCCACTAAGCAGTGTCATAGGGGAGACTGCATAACAGTTGTTTGGTATTTTTGGTGTTACGGAGTAAGGAATGGCAACATCATCGATATAGTAGCAACCAAAGCTTGCTGTGCATTCATCAATAGGATTTGACTGCATAAGAGTGATAAAGGTTTGATGCCATTCTTGAAAGGAAAGTGTCATGAGTTCAATGCCTCTCCATTCCACTCAATATCAACGGTAGAAGCGTCGCTCCACTTCGTCTTGTTCTGCCTAGCTAACCGGAGTAATTCAAACATACTCCGGATTTGGCTCCCGACCAGTAAGTTATGCTGTTGCATCACATTCACTCCAGACCACCAATCTTGCCAAGTTCGAGCCTTGAACAGGGATAACCCGCCCTCAGCGATGAGTGTTATTGGACCTAAATGATGCAATCGCTGCTTGGAAGGACTGGTAAACTCCATATTAGGAAGCAGTTGGTTGCATCGAGACGAGAGTAGGTGCAAACCACTGGTGGCTCTTGGGTTACATTCAATCACGTAGAGCTCATCTTGTGATTTGATGAAGTCAAACGACACTTGCCCATGATAAGTATGACGTTTACCAAAAGCGGCGATAAATCTATCTAGTCGTTCGCACGAGATCGGCTGAAAAGCACTGGCGGCCGAGCCGTTTACACAGTATTTCGGCACATAAGCTTGGTGTGCTTTAAGGTCACCATGTTCAAAAATGGCATAGTTACACACCGGAGTCCCTTGGATTTTTTGTTGCTGAACCCAAGGGAAAAGGGGCGATATCGTGGCGGCAGAAATAGACTGAGTCGTCACATCTCTTATGACTTGCCCGCCAAACCGAGAGTAAACGGGCTTTAGAACGGTCCTCTTATTAATTTCAATCTCACTTTTATCAGCGACCAAACGAGTTTTTGGAAGTGTGATTTCTGGCAAACCCTGAAGCTGTTCAAAGACGGTCAACTTGTTGTGCAGGGCATTGAGTAGTCCCACATTGGGCAGAAAAAAATCTACTTCTGGGCATTGTTTGGCAACATGAGCCAAGTAATAAACTTCTTCACAAGTGGGTATCACTATATCAATACGCATCTGAGTAATGATTTTTAGGATCTGCTGTTGATAGGTGGGAAACGCAAATCGAGGTGAAGCGGTGGGTATGTAAGACTCGATACCTCGCAAAAACGATCCCAGAGGCTTTTTTAGCGAATCGGTGAGAATTACTTCATGCCCATGATGCATACACATGGTTGCCCACTCTAGTGCAACTGGTGCTCGGGCTCCGGTGATTAAGACCCGCATATGTTCACCACACGTCGTTGTTTATTCATTGGCGTCCAAATAGGCGCAGGGCGGTAACTAAATCTGACAGGATCAAGCCGCAATTGGTCAAACAACTTTATCAAGGCTTGGTGTATAACCCGATGGTGGTGAACATCCGCTTCAATTTGAATGGCTTGTGACCCTGTTTGGGTGATTCGGTAATCCACGCGACCTTTGGCAGATAGTGTTATAGCGCGGTAGATGAGATCTGGTAACACCGTAACTGGGACGTGGTTTGCGTTTAGCGTGAGGCGATCACCACATCGTCCGGCAATCGTGCCAAGAGGTTCAAATACGCCATTATCCTGTTTATTCTCAATAATATCGTCGAGCTGATAACGAATAATGGGCTGAGTTTTACGACGAAAATCGGTGATAATTGGGCTGTAATGAGTACGTTCGGTATTCAGCCAATGTTTTTCGATGTAAATAACATCCTGATTCCAGCGCATTTGTCCATGCTGATCAGTACATGCAAGAAAACCTTCGGTACATTGATAGACTTCATGGAGTTCGCTGTCGAACCGTTGAGAAATAAAGTGACGGTCACTCTCAGTTAGGACTTCTGCACCAGAAATGATCCGCTGTGGTTGAATTTCGGGTTGACCAAATTGACCGCTGAACTGGGCGCAGAGCTGAAGAGCTTGCGCACTACCAACTAAAAGCGTGGGTTGGAACTCATCTAGCTCTTTTATCCATTCTTGGTAAGGTTTAGTTAAATCCGCATAAAAGAATGTGACAGGGCCTTTCGCGACGGATTTATACAGTGGGCTGTTGGCGCGCAAGGCTAGCGCAATTCGGTGCTTTTGCCATAGGTTGGGCAACAGGCGAGCCAATATATTGCCAGCCCACAGTTGCGTTTCCTGTTTGTCAGCAAGAAACAACCCGCGTATGCCTGATGTGCCCGAAGAAAGCCCAACAGTAACATCGCCAACTTTCGAAGCGGCGAAGTTGCGTGACTGTTCTGCTTCGAGTGCTTGTTGCATTAGCTGTTCAGCATCTAAGCCCTTCGTATTCAACTCTGAAAGGTTCTCCATCATGGTTTGCTTATTCATGATAGGGAAATCACTGAGTGGTGCACCTTGAAGTGAGCGGTAATACGGTGAATGGCGGCATACCCAATCCAAGTGTTGCGTTAAGTGTTGTTGCTGCCATGTTTCGACTTGTTCCCTTGAGCCGAAGGGGCGGTAGCGGGTTCGCCAGAATTCTGAGATAAGCGTTCTCACTTCATCCATCCTTCTTTGATTAGCTGCTGGATAGTTTCCTGACAATGTGAAGGCACGAAGCGAACAAAGTGGTGGGTTTGTTGGTAGCAACTTCTCAACTCGGAGAGGGTGTTTTTATAGGCTTTTGTATCATCGCAAAGCATGTTCGCCAGCCAATGTTGATCGATATTTTCACTCAAGCTCTCGATTAACCAGCATGCATCGGCGAGTAAGAACAGCCAACCTTGGTCTCTTTTAACCAGCAAGCCCACTTGGCCAGCTGCATGGCCTGGCAAGCTAACCATATAAATAAATCCATCGTCGAACATGTCTTTACAGAGCAAATTAACACCTTGGCACTGAGGAAGAATTTGGCTGATTGATACAGAAAAGTCACTATGAATGAATAAGTTAGATTCAAGTTGTGGAGGAAGTAGAGCTTTTAGGTATCCTTTTCTTACGCCTCCAATTCGACCACTTTTAGTAATTGCATCCACCCCTTTTTGTTGGCAATGCAATTGAGAGTGGGAAAACTCAGACACGGCAGCAATGTGATCAGCATGGAAGTGGGAAAGTACTAAGTGTTCAATATCATGAGGTTTGAGACTTTCTTTTGCTAACTGCGCAACAATTCCGTGTTCTTTTTTATAGCGACAAGGTGTTGTCCAAGCATAAAAACGTTCAGGGAAGGGGCGAGTCGCGCTAAAAAAATGCTCGTGATATCCCGTGTCAAACAGGATGTTGCCTTGTGTTGGGTGCTGAATTAACGCAACGGCTGCCGGAAATGCTCTAGGCTTGATACCAGAACCTGGTTTGACAACAAAGCCTGGGTGTACGCAGTGTCCAGCCTCAAAGATTTTTATTTTTAGACCAGTTTGCATACTGCTGTATTCCTTCTTGAATTGAAAAAAGCGGTTGGTAATTCAGTGTTTGTTTAGCCTTGCTGATATCCAGAGTTTGATGATAGTTAAACAATCCTGCGCTGTATGAGGTGAGCCTTGGTTCTGGCTGATGTGGTAAGTGCCTTCGTATTTGCTCACTGAGCTTTAATAATGGTGATACCACACCGTATGGTAATGATTGTAACGTTACTTTTAGGTTTAACCCCTCACATAAAGCTTGCAGAACAGTCTCAATTGGCATTGGTTCGTTGTTGGAAATGTTGAACACATCACCATGCTGAAGTCGGTCTGCCTGAGTGCAAGCGAGCATCGCTGCATGGGCAACGTTGTCGACATAGGTCAGATCAACCACAGGATTTCTACCCGATGGCAGAAGCAGAGTGTTGTTTTTTATCGCCTTAAGCACTCTTGGGATAATCGCGCGATCATTGGGTCCAAAAATGCCACGCGGTCTTAAAATGATCGCTTTACTTCGACCTTTTACGGCTTCAATTTCTGATAGATATTTTGTGTGTGCGTAATCATTACACCAGTATGAAGCTATGGCGTCGGTTTCTCTAATATTCCAACGGTCTTGATGGTCAAAGTAGACGCTGGTGGACGAAATATGGATAAAACGCGAGATTTGATGCGTATTAGCCGCATTGACGAGGTTTTTGGTGGCATCTACATTGGCTTGATAAAACGCCTGCCACTTTCCCCATGGGCTTGAGAGAGCGGCACAATGGATGATTGCATCCATACCTTGGCATACCGCATGAACTGCTGAGTGGTCTCTTAAATCGACTATATGTGGGATAACATCGAATTGCTCGGCGAGTTGTTTAGCGATGACTGTATTTCGTGCTGTAAAATGCAGTTCATGCTGCTGGTGAAACATTCTCAGAATTGCGCTACCCAACATCCCGCTGCCACCAGTGACCAATATCTTCATAGTTTTAGCACTCCCATCCCTAGTGACAACCCTGCGGCGGTGCCAGCTAATAACACATGTTTTCCTGCGGTTTCTGGCTGATTACGCAGCCAGTGTAAGTTAATTGGGAGTGAGGCGGCGACTTGGTTTCCCAAAGTCGAAAAGTGATTAACGGTTTTCTCTGTTGGTAGCCCGGTGAGTGTAGGCAGTTTTTTTAATCCATGCGCGCTGGCTTGATGAGGAAGAAAATAATCAATATCGCCGAGTGTTACCGGAGAGGCGTCAAACCCTTTTTTTAGAAACGCTGGTAAGGCGTTACGCACATGTTTAAAGAGTGCTTTGCCCTCCATCTCAAACTGGCAACTTTTTAAATAGGCTTGATGCTCGGAGGTATGCGGATTGATATGACTACCTCCGCCCTTAATTTGACAAAATGAATACCCGGTATGATGCGTTTCAAAGTGACTGGTGAGCAATCCATCATCGTTGCGTTCTTCGAGCAAAAATGCGGCGGCACCGTCTGCGAATAGCGTTGCAACTTCTGGTTTGAGCGTAAAATTTCGATTCAGTGTGATGCCAGTGGCGAGTTCGCTGGTGACAATAAGAATCCGACGGTATCGTTTTGCTAAGAATAGACTCTGGGCAAGATCAAGCGCAGAGAGAAAGGATAAACAGGTGCTGTTCAAATCAAAGCTTTCTAGCCATGTTGGAGCGTCTAACGCGGCGAGAACCGCTGAGGCGTCGTAGGGTAGAGACTGGTGATGTGTGCCGCTAGCGTAGATAAGAAGATCAACGGAGCTTAAGGTATGTGTGTTTCCTAAACACTGCTCTATTGCCTGCACCGCCATGTAAATAGCGGTCTCTTTTGTATTGGCTACATGACGACATTCAACGTCGAATTTATTTCGGCAGGTCCCTGGCGCTAATTTTAGGAAGCGATCCATCTCTCGATCAGACCATTGATTCGTTGGCAGGTAGCTTCCACTGGAAACGATGTTAAAGCCCATTATTCTCTATACACTTATTAAAAACGTCGTTCAAAATAAACCACGTTGCATATTGAAGCTATGACGAGCGAGATGAAAAATAAACAGAACAAAACAAATGGGAGTAAGAGCACGCTTTGGGTGCAATGCTGAGAATGAATTTTCAGGAATGAGCCAGGCTTTGATTTGCTGGCTCAATATGAATAGAGTGAGGGTTACTTCTTGAATTTCGCCAAAATACGATCCAAATGGTTTGCAAATTCGCGTCGATCGGTTTGAGAAAGCGCGGCGGGCCCACCTGTCTGAATTCCGCTTGAACGCATGGTTTCCATAAAGTCGCGGATATTTAGGCGAGCTTTGATGGTGTCTTTTGTATAGAGCTCGCCACGAGAACTGAGGGCTTGAGCGCCTTTAGAGATAACCTCATCTGCAAGCGGAATATCTGACGTGATCACCAAATCGTTGGCTTCTACACGCTTGACGATTTCGTTGTCTGCGATGTCAAATCCCGCAGGGACTTGTAGCGAGTGGATGTTGTCTCTTTTCGGCACAGGGACAACGTGGTTAGCGACAAACGTACATTCAATCCCCGTACGCTCGGCGGCACGCACAATGGTTTCGCGAATAACTTTCGGACACGCGTCTGCATCTACCCATAACTTCATGATGATTTCTCACTGAGTTTCGCTTCTAACTCTTCAATACGAATGGCTAGCATTTTTACGGTGCGCTCTAGGGCTTCAAGACGATCATTATCGGTGTGGTGTTGTGCTGCGATTTCAATCTTGGGTACGCGTTGAGCACTCTTCCAACTTTTTATTGCGGTGATTAATGCTGGCATTGGAACTGGCGTTTTCAAGCGTGCTTTCACTAACGCTACGGTTGGCTCTTTTCCTTGTTGTTGCAACTGTTCCATTGCCGCTTCTAATTCTTTAGTAACGTCTTGAGTTAACATTTTTAATCCTTAACAACGATATATCTATCATCATACGTTGAGTGCGCTGATTTGGCGAATGGCATTTTGGAGAGTGTAGTGTGAGAGATCTCTTACATAGGTTGTGAGAGAAAACGATTTCGTAAGCGGAAAAAGAGAAGCTGAAGAGCTTAAGTTTCTGATAAATAATGATTTAACAACTTGTTAACCAATGTGAGAGCCAAATATTTATCTTGGATAGATTGTCTATTTTTGGAAAAGGCGTAAATTGAGAGTTGTCAGCAGGAAGCAGACATGGAACAGGAAAGCACCAAGGATTTGGTTATCGTCAGGAAGACGATTTGGTTGGTCAGGATGATTAATCAAGCATGGAGCGTAGGACATTGTAAGGATACGATCATCAATAGGATGTTGATGACTAAGGATAGACAATGGACCCCTCTAGGATTGAGGTTATGGACAGCATCAGGAAGATGCAAGGGACACCGCTCAAGGAACAAGTGACGTGTGCTAACGAGGAATGTTAGCAGTCAGGATGATAAGGACACCGCTAGGACGGCGACGTAAGGAATAAGCTGACGGAATCAGCCACTATTATGGATGATGCATGGAGCACTTTTAGTAGCCGGACTGCTGCGAGTAAGACCATGACCCCGATACTTATGTGTCGGGGTCTTTCTTATATAAAAACGATATCCAGTGCTCTCATTGAATTAAGCATCTCGATGTTACTTGGGGATATCAATATCACAAAATATATAAATTCCTAATAACACTTAATAAAAAACAACTCAGATCAATACCCTTTCCAACCAGTTGGTTTAACTTTCGGCTTCTCTACAAGGTGTTATGCCCGCAATCATTGAGCATGTTCAGCTCATCGAGTTTGTGATCTGCGGATAGATTAAGTTTGTTGTAATCAAGGAACAGATGTGGCCATAGTAACCAGAAGAATGCTTCTTCTACCCTACAATGAGTCGTTGCAACTAGAATTCGTCATGCTGAATTGCTGTGCGAAAAACCGTGCTGAATTGAATGGTCCGTATACAGTTGCGTCTGCCAAACAGATGTTTGAGAAAATACTAGATGATGAGAACATTTATAGTATGGCAGTGCTAGAGAGCACCAGTCGTGACTATATGGGGCACGTGTTCATTGCTAATCTCGATTCCGAACCTGAATTAGGGTTTATTTTTGATAAAGCATATTGGGGTAAAGGGTTAGCAACAGAAGCACTAAAAGCATTTTTCCCCAAAGCGTGCCGTGAATTGGGCTTGAATAAGGTGAAAGCTAACGTGAATAGCAATCATCAAGCTTCTATGGCAGTACTGAAAAAGCTGGGATTTGTTGAAACAAAAGAAAGTAAGGATATATATGGTCCTTACTTTGAAATGGAATTTACAAGCGATGCGGTGGTAGGTGAAAGTTCTGCGGCCTGAAACCGACCATGGTTAACTCTCCTTGGTAGCAATCGTCACCAAGAGATGAAAACTCAAATTGATACACCGTATGCCAACGCCAGACTCCGTCTGGCGTTTTTAGTTTATGGGCACCAAAGGCGATGCTGATTAATTGGAGATCCAATTGCTCACATTTACGCGTGATGGCCGCTTTTGCGAGTTCGGCTTGGCGACGCTGTTGCCAAAACAGGTAACAGAAAAAGCAGAGCCCTAAAATTGCTAAAAGATCACCAATCATTCCTGAACCTTTCTTAGCTTTTTGTTGCTTGTTGTAAGCTTACTAGCGCATTTGCTAGTTCCTCTGATGGGTTTGAATGCAGCAAAGGCAATAACACCATTCTTAACTCTGGCAGCATCACTAAATCGGCAAATAACTGATTAAATAGGGCTTGATTACCGGTTTGAGCTAAACGCAGCAAAAACTGTTCTGCTACCTTTTCATTGGCGAGTAAGTGCCAAGCGCGACCCGCCACACCAATCAATACCTCCTGATGGCTTAAACGAGGGCTATGCAATATCGCATCTAATACTGGAGAGGCGACTTCTGTTGGCGCACCAGCAAGGGCTCGGATAAGTGCTGAAAGTAGGAAGAGATCAGGTTCGCTACTTGCGATTTCTTGCTGTGCCTTTTCCGCGATACGTTCTGCTAAACGCTCTTGAAGCTCTACATGCTCAAGCGCACCTAATAGGGCATAAAGTGGCTCATTTGGTAGGTGGTTCAACGCTTTGCGTATCATTACCCCGTTTTGCTCTTTGTCCAAACGAGCTGCCATGTCGGTGATCCCTTGCAGACCTACGGTTTGCCAATTATCCCAGCCTAAACCACCTGAAAAGTAATGCTGAGTGTGCTCATAATATTGGCTGGTAGGAAGATCGAGGTTCGCGCGGACCTGGCTATGAAACACGGCCATTTTGTCTTCGGAAGGTTTGAACGTATATGGGTTATTAGACAGCTTTTGCTGTTGCTCTTCAGAGATATCACCATTGAGGCGTGTTCCCATGGCTTCCACTACGTATTTAATGAAATTGCCGATATCTGATTGCTTTAACAAACCGCGCTCGTCCAATTCAAACTTTAGAAACCAAATCCAAGGTTGCTTTTGTTCATTCCAATAAGCGATGGCAAGGTGTGCTTTACGCTGCATTGGGAATGGGTACGGTGCTTGACCTTTTTCTACATCGGCAAACTCTTTCTTAGCGATGGTTTTGATACGACGACCAAGATCGAAGATTTGATAATCACAGCGGCTGTTGTTCAACAGTTGAGTGAGGGTTTGAATGTTTTCCATTAAATACGACGTCCTAACGTTCTTTTCACAAGAAATGGTATCATTCTCGGCTAATTCAAGGTTCGAGATAGAATTAATGGTAACAAATACTCAATTGGTCGACTTACTTCACCAACTTGAAACGCAGCTTAAAGAACATAAGTTGTGGCAACACACTAGGCCTTCAGAGCAAGCCTTACAAAGCGTGGAGCCATTTGCGATTGATACATTGCATCCTCATGAGTGGTTGCAGTGGATCTTTATAGACAGAATGCACGTGCTAGTGGAAAACAACCAACCATTGCCAAGAGGGTTTTCTCTCGAGCCCTATTTTTCAGAAGCGTGGAAGCAGGAACCGCAGTTCGCAGAGCTGCTTGTTACAATCCGAACCATTGACGAACTGTGTAAGTAAACGAATGCTAGAACAAGAAATAGCGCGATCTTCAGAACCAGTTGAGCTGGAGATCGTTTATCAGGATGAATATTTTGTAGCGGTCAACAAGCCTGCCGGCATGTTAGTGCATCGCAGTTGGTTAGATAAACACGAAACTCAATTTGTCATGCAAACTTTGCGCGACCAAATTGGTCAGCATGTGTTCCCATTGCATCGTCTGGATCGTCCAACATCTGGTGTGCTCGTGTTTGCGTTGTCGAGTGAAGTCGCATCACAAGTCATGCCGATGTTTGCTGAACATAAAATGGAAAAGACATACCACGCAATAGTACGCGGTTGGATTGAGGAAGAGGGCGTTTTGGATTACTCGCTCAAAGTCGAGTTAGACAAGATTGCGGATAAGTTCGCTTCACAAGAAAAAGAAGCGCAAGAAGCGGTGACGGAATATAAGCCGTTGGCTAAAGTGGAGGTTCCCTATTCGACGGGTAAATTTCCTACAACGCGTTATTGCTTAGTTGAGATGAAACCTAAAACGGGGCGTAAGCACCAACTTCGTCGTCATATGGCACATCTACGCCATCCGATCGTGGGTGATACAACGCACGGGGATGGAAAGCACAACAAGCTGTATCGCACAGAGTTTGAATCTCATCGTTTGCTACTGCATGCTTCAGAGTTACGGTTTGTCCATCCATTTACCGATCAAGAGATTGTCATGACGGCCAATCTTGATGAAACTTGGCAGCAATTGTTTACTCGATTTGAGTGGGATGAACCGATAATCGGCGCAGTTAGATCTAGATAATGATTGAGTACAAATAAAAAGGGTTAGCATCAATGCTAACCCTTTTTAATATTTAAGACTTAACGTTTTACTTTAGTTTTTCAAGATCCGCTTCGATCTCTGCGATCTTGCTCGAAACGACTTTTTCTAAATGACGAAGGTCTGAAAGAATTTTCTCTTTTACATCAACCTCAGGTTGTTTCGTTGGCTTAGTGATTTTATTCAGTTCATCAATGACTAATGTGAGGTTACGGTTGATTTCCGTTACTTCTTTATATTTGTGACTGCCACTGTCCACAAGAACATTTTTGATTTGGCGCGGGTATTTGAATTTAACGCTTTTAGCGAACAGTTCGCCTTTTTGCTTGTGGAAATAGATCTTGAGTACGTCTTTGTGTGCTTCTTGGCGTAGGGAATAACGTTCAATCTGCTTAGGGTCGTGAATACCCAAACCAGTGAGGTGGGGATACATAGGTTACCTCTATTACATCGAATTGATATTGATATAACTGTAGCAGCCTATGTATGAGCTAGATAGCTGATATTTAGCCAAAATGCTTAACTTGTGGGCAAGATCGCTCTCGCCCAGAACCGAAAAGATTGGCAGGTTTGATCTAAGCAGCGACCTCATCAGATAACTTTTCGATCAATCTCTCTCTTAGCTCATCTTGCTGTTCTTCACTTAATCTTCCCCCTGCATCACTGGTTAAAATAAACAAGTCTTCTGCTCGCTCACCAATGGTGGTGATTTTTGCACCATGAAGGTTGATATTTAAATCAGCAAACGTACGGCCTACTTTGGCCAACAGCCCTGGTGTGTCTAGCGCGACAAACTCCATTAAAGTGTGTTTTTTACCTTTGGTTGGTAAGAAGTCGACTTTGGTTTTCACATTAAAGTGCTGAAGTTTGTTCGGAGTACGGCGCGTTTTAATCTTGGTTGGTCGGCCCGCCTCCAGTACATGGGTGAGGTGTTTAATCACCGCCGCGTGACGAGATTCATCGATCGCTTCGCCATGTTGATCGAGTACCATAAAGGTATCAATCACGTGCCCATCTTTGCTGGTCATGATTTGCGCGTCGTGTACATTAAAATTACGCCTATCTAACTCCGCCACGACCGTCGCAAATAAAGCAGGCTGGTCTTTCGTATATACAAACACCTCAGTGCCGCCACGAGTGGCTTTTTTACTGATCAACACCAAAGGCTTAGTCGGATCTTCCATGCGAAGTAAGTGTTCGCAGTGCCACGCGATTTGCGTATGGGTATGACGAAGGAAGTAGTCAGCTTTGAAGCGTTGCCACAATACTTCAATTTCGCGCGCGGCAAACCCCTCTTTGCGCAGCATTGCGGAGGCCATTTGTTGATTGTGGCGAATTCGCTCACGCACATCGACAGGGTTCTCTAGCCCTCTGCGTAAAGCACGTTGTGTGGAGTAATACAGCTCTGCAAGTAAAGTTCGTTTCCAAGCATTCCAAAGTTCTGGGTTGGTTGCACAAATATCTGCAACTGTCAGGCATACAAGATAATCGAGAGATTCTTCGTCTCTGACTTTTTTGGCAAACTCGGTAATGACATCGGGATCATAAATGTCTCGGCGCTGTGCGGTGACAGACATTAATAGATGATGTCTTACCAACCAAGCGACAAGTTTGGCTTCGGGCTTCGATAAGCCATGCTCAATGCAGAAGTCGTATGCTTCTCCTTCACCGATAATTGAGTGATCGCCGCCACGACCTTTCCCGATATCGTGGAAAATAGCGGCAATAATCAGCAGCTCTTTCTTTTGCATTCGAGGGTAGACGTCACAGCAAATTGGGTGCTTCGCATGATTTTCTGGGTCACTAAAAGTGTTGATGTGTTTAAGTAAGCGAATACTGTGTTCATCAACTGTGTAGGCATGGAATAAGTCAAACTGCATTTGACCAACAATCTGACTCCATTGCGGTAAATAGGCCGCCATAACCCCTAATCGGTGCATGAGACTGAATGCTTTGTGCAGAGCATTAGGGTGACGACATAACGCCATGAACTTTTCACGCGCAGCAGGAATGGTGTGCAAAAACTTGTTGAGCCGACGGCGAGCGGTGCGCAGTTGACGCAGCGTTGGTGGGCTCACCCCTTCAATAGTTGAGTCGTTAGCAATATGTAAGAACATATCCAGAATAGTTTCTGGGCGAGCTTGGAACAATGCGGGTTTCCGCGCTTCAATTAAAGAACCGCGACGTTGAAAGTCCGTATCGAGAATCTCGGCACTTTCTGTCGCCCCACCATTAATGATCGCTTGGTCAAAGAGTTTGAGTAGCATTTTATTGAGCTCTGCCACACGACGAAGCGTGCGGTAGAACTCTTTCATCATCATTTCTACGCCTCGATTGCCTTCTCCGACGTAGCCTAGATTTTCCGCAACTTGTGCTTGATGGGCAAAGGTCAAGCGGTTGTCATAGCGGCGAAGCTCCATGTGCAGAGCGAAACGTACTCGCCAAAGGAAGTCCTGACATTCAACCAATTCTCGGTATTCTGCGTCAGTTAAAAATCCGTATCGGCTCATTTCTAACAATGAAGTCGCACCAAAGTGACGTCGAGCGACCCAGCTTAATGTATGAATATCGCGCAGCCCGCCAGGGGTTGATTTAATGTCCGGTTCTAAGTTGTAGGTCGTGTCGTGGTAACGTGCATGGCGTTCGCGCTGCTCTTGAATTTTAGCGCGGTAAAACGTCTCACTTGGCCAGAAGGAGTCTGATAACACGACTTTCTTCAGTGCCTGAAAGGTGTCCTCGCTTCCACACAGCAATCGCGCTTCTTGCAGGTTTGTCGCGACCGTTAGATCGGCTTTACCAATTTCAGCACATTCAGTAACGGTGCGAACAGCGTGTCCGACCTCGAGTTTTAAATCCCACAACAGCGTAATGAATTCGCTGATTTTTGCTTCTAACGCGGTTGGCAGTTTATTGTTCGACAGAATCAAAATATCGATATCGGAGAGCGGATGCAGCTCGCCTCGTCCGTAGCCACCAACGGCAACTAGGGAAATGTTGTAAATATCCTTGAAACCAAAATGTTGCCACAAACGATTGAGAAGCAGATCCATATATTCAGCTCTGGCTAAAACCAAGCTTGTTACCGGATGATGATTGAGAAACTCTTGGTTTTGATTAGAGCTAAACTTCTCTAATTCTTGTTTGAGTTCACCGATATTGATTTGTTCATCGGAAAAGGTAAGAGGGGACTGAAGTGTCATATTTGCCATCCGTGCAAGCTAATCTAATAACAATCTAACAAATTTGCGGCAGATAAAAAATATCCCCGCCGAAGCAGGGATATAGTAAACAACGAGTGGTTGTCAGCTTTACGCGTTTTTCATTAGGCGAGGAATCGTATCGTCGCTACGAAGCGTCAGTACTTCACAACCTTCTTTTGTTACTACAATGGTATGTTCCCATTGCGCAGAGTTCTTGCCGTCGCCCGTGTAAACAGTCCAGTCATCTTGTGCATCAACAGAGCAACCAAATTTACCTGCGTTAATCATCGGCTCAATAGTAAAGCACATGCCTTCTTTTAATACGCGGCGGTCTTTGTTCTTGTAATGAACCACTTGTGGTTCTTCATGGAACTCATCGCCGATACCGTGACCACAGAAGTCTTTCACAATAGAAAACTTGTTGCGAGGATTGTTCTTGTTGTTCTCTTTGATGTACTTCTCGATAGCTGTACCGATGTCGCCAACTGTTGAACCTGGCTTAACGGTACGCATACCAACGTACAGTGCTTCTTGAGCTACCATGCACAGACGTTTGTTTGCAGGCGAAACATCACCGACTAGGAACATCTTAGAAGTGTCACCATGGTAACCCTGAGGACGCACGCTCAGATCGGCATTCTCATCATTTGGAACGATTACGGTAATATCAACGTTTAAGATGTCACCATCTTTTAGTACCGCCGGCTTCATTTGGCCGTTGCTACCGATTTCGTCTTTTTCCGCTGGAATACCGTGGCATACGATATGGTTGATTGAAGTACAGATCGACTTAGGGAAACCATGGTAATCAAGCGGAGCAGAGTATGCGCCTTTTTCTAGAGCGTACTCATGACAGATTTTGTTTAACTCTTCTGTCGTCACACCAACTTTGATGTGTGGTTCGATCATTTCTAGAATCTCTGCGGCTAGCTTGCCCGCAATGCGCATGCGTTCTATTTCTTCAGCAGTTTTAATCTTGATTGACATTGGCTTTCTCTACTTATTCCTAAGCACGTAAACGTGCGAATGGCCGCATTCTATCAGACATCGGGGCGTTAACCCAAGTTAGATAGGAATATGCATCATTCTTAATTCGATCATATGTTTAAAGTTTTGCTTATAAATAGGAGAAAGTGGCTCGGTGAAGAAATAATTTTTACTAGCCACAGTGAGCTAAAATATGGTATAAAGCGCGCCGGAATAGAGGACTGTTCTCTTCGTTTAGCAAAGTTAAGCGGCGAAGCAAGCTTCATCCGAATAACCTTTTATCTTTAAATCACACACATTCCGTCACATATTCCGGGGTGCTGAGCAGAAGCTTGGTCGGAGTTATGGGGAATGTGGAGGCCTAACCCCATAGAGGATTTTAAAATGGCAACTGTATCAATGCGCGATATGCTAAAAGCTGGTGTTCACTTCGGTCACCAGACTCGTTACTGGAACCCAAAAATGAAGCCATTCATCTTTGGCGCTCGTAACAAAGTTCATATCATCAACCTAGAAAAAACTGTACCAATGTTCAACGACGCTCTAGCTGAACTAGCTAAAGTTGGCGAGAAGAAAGGTAAGGTTCTATTCGTAGGTACTAAGCGCGCTGCATCTGAAGCTGTTAAAGAAGCTGCAATCGCAAGCAACCAGTTTTACGTAAACAACCGCTGGTTAGGCGGTATGCTTACAAACTACAAAACAGTTCGTCAGTCTATCAAGCGTCTAAAAGAACTAGAGACTCAATCTCAAGACGGTACTTTTGACAAACTAACTAAGAAAGAAGCTCTAATGCGTACTCGCGAAATGGAGAAGCTAGAGAAATCTCTTGGTGGTATCAAAGACATGGGCGGCCTACCAGACGCTCTATTCGTAATCGACGCTGATCACGAACACATTGCAATTAAAGAAGCTAACAACCTAGGCATTCCAGTATACGCTGTGGTAGATACTAACTCTAACCCAGACGGCGTTGACTACGTAATCCCAGGTAACGACGACGCGATCCGCGCTGTACAGCTATACCTGAACGCTGCTGCTTCAGCAGTATCTGAAGGTCGTAACAAAGACGTAGCTGCAGTTGCTGAAAAAGACGGTTTCGTAGAAGCTGAATAATAGCGGCTCTGTGTCACACTTGGTCTATGTGAAACCTTTGTGTAGCATAAACTAAGTTATAGTTAGCAATGGGGGCCGACAATGTTAGGCCCCTGTTTTTTACCTTATTTCGAATCAAACGAGGAAGACAGAATGGCAACTGTAACTGCTGCTCTAGTTAAAGAACTTCGCGAGCGTACTGGCGCTGGCATGATGGAATGTAAGAAAGCGCTTGTAGAAGCAAACGCTGACATCGAACTAGCAATTGAAAACATGCGTAAATCTGGCGCAGCGAAAGCAGCTAAGAAAGCTGGTAACGTTGCAGCTGAAGGCGCAATCATCATCAAAGAAGAAAACGGCGTTGCTGTTCTTCTTGAAGTTAACTGCCAAACTGACTTCGTTGCTAAAGACGGTAACTTCACTGCATTCGCAGAAGAAGTTGCAGCTGCAGCTCTAGCTTCAAAAGCTTCTGTTGAAGAACTACAAGCACAATTCGAAGACGCACGTGTAGCTCTAGTAGCTAAAATCGGTGAAAACATCACTATCCGTCGCGTAGAATACGTTCAAGGCACTGCAATCGCTTCTTACCGTCACGGTGAGAAAATCGGTGTTGTTGTTGCTGGTGAAGGCGACGCAGAAACTCTTAAGCACGTTGCAATGCACGTTGCTGCTTCTAAGCCAGAGTTCGTTAACCCAGAAGACGTACCAGCTGACGTAGTAGAAAAAGAGAAAGCGGTTCAAGTTGAAATCGCAATGAACGAAGGCAAGCCTGCTGAAATCGCTGAGAAGATGGTTGTTGGCCGCATGAAGAAATTCACTGGCGAGATCTCTCTAACAGGTCAAGCTTTCATCATGGAGCCTAAGAAAACTGTAGGCGAAATGCTGAAAGAAAAAGGCGCTTCAGTTTCTACGTTCGTTCGCCTAGAAGTAGGTGAAGGTATCGAGAAGAAAGAAGAAATGAGCTTCGCTGAAGAAGTTGCAGCAGCTCAAAAAGGTTAATCCTTAGAGACTGTATAAAGATTAGACCGTAGCCAAGGCTGCGGTCTTTTTATGAGCAGTGAACGATTAGCCGTGATGAATAGCCATAACTGAAGTTGTGTCTATTCATGACTGTTAATCAACAACTCTCTTTGGAAGGTAAACTCCATGACTACGAACCCTAAACCAGCGTATCAACGTATTCTATTAAAACTGAGTGGTGAAGCTCTTCAAGGTGAAGACGGTTTTGGTATTGATCCTGCGGTCCTTGATCGTATGGCACAAGAAGTTAAAGAACTGGTTGAACTGGGTGTTCAGGTTGGTGTAGTTATCGGTGGCGGTAACTTGTTCCGTGGTGCAGGCCTAGCTGAAGCTGGTATGAACCGCGTAGTTGGTGACCACATGGGTATGCTTGCTACAGTAATGAATGGCCTAGCGATGCGTGATGCTCTTCACCGTGCATACGTAAATGCGCGCGTTATGTCTGCAATCCCTCTAAAAGGCGTATGTGACGACTATAATTGGGCTGATGCGATCCGTGAGCTTCGCCAAGGCCGAGTTGTCATCTTCTCTGCTGGTACTGGTAACCCGTTCTTTACAACGGATTCTGCTGCTTGTTTACGTGGTATCGAAATTGAAGCGGATGTCGTACTAAAAGCGACGAAAGTTGATGGTGTATTTACTGCTGACCCTGTAGCAAACCCAGACGCAGAGCTGTATGATAAGCTATCTTATGCAGAAGTTCTGGATAAAGAGCTGAAAGTTATGGACTTGGCGGCGTTTACGCTAGCTCGTGACCACAAAATGCCAATCCGCGTATTTAATATGAACAAGCCAGGCGCACTACGTCGCGTGGTAATGGGCGAAGCAGAAGGCACGCTCATCAACGAATAAGCTTGGCTTAAGGTGCCACTCCAAAGCGTTAGGGTGGTGCTTGCTTTGCTCAACCGTTTTAGGCTTTCTTCAGGAAAGATGACATTTTTAAGGTGAAACTGTGATTAACGAAATCAAAAAAGACGCGCAAGAGCGCATGGATAAAAGCGTTGAAGCGCTTAAGAACAACCTTTCTAAAATTCGTACAGGTCGTGCACACCCAAGCCTACTATCTGGTATTTCTGTAGAATACTACGGTGCAGCAACACCTCTAAACCAAGTAGCAAACGTTATTGCTGAAGATGCACGTACACTTGCAATCACGGTTTTTGATAAAGAGCTGACGCCGAAAGTAGAAAAAGCGATCATGACGTCTGACCTTGGTCTAAACCCTATGTCAGCTGGCACTATCATCCGCGTTCCACTTCCACCGCTAACGGAAGAACGTCGTAAAGACCTAGTTAAGATCGTCCGTGGTGAAGCTGAAGGTGGTCGTGTTGCTGTTCGTAACATCCGTCGTGACGCAAACAACGATCTTAAAGCGCTTCTAAAAGATAAAGAAATCTCTGAAGATGAAGACCGTAAAGCACAAGACGAAATTCAAAAGCTAACTGACGTTGCAGTTAAGAAGATCGATGAAGTTCTTGCTGCAAAAGAAAAAGAGTTGATGGAAGTTTAATACTCCCACACACATCACTGTTGGAAAACGCTGTGCTCACAGCTCAGCGTTTTTTTATGTTAGTCTATCCAACTGATGGAACTCAATTAACTCCCTATGCAAAATTCTCAAGCCTTCTCTGATTCCCTTCCTAAGCATATTGCCATCATTATGGACGGTAATGGCCGTTGGGCTAAGTCCAAAGGAAAACCTCGCGTATTTGGTCATAAAAAAGGCGTTAGTGCCGTTCGTAAGACCGTGGCTGCTGCTTCAAAACTAGGCATTAGAGCCATGACGCTGTTTGCTTTTAGTAGTGAAAACTGGCGTCGTCCGGAGGAAGAAGTGGGTCTTTTGATGGAACTGTTTATCACGGTCCTGTCTAGTGAAGTAAAAAAACTACACAAAAATAACTTACGGTTGCGCGTGATCGGTGATACCAGTCGATTTAGTGAGCGTCTACAAAAGAAAATTGTAGAAGCAGAAAACCTAACGGCAGATAACACGGGTATGGTGATCAACATTGCAGCCAACTATGGCGGTAAATGGGACATCACAGAAGCTGCTAAAACGTTAGCGCTAAAAGCACGTAACGGTGAAATTCGTGTAGAGGATATCAATGAGCAGCTAATCAGTGAGCATTTGACCATGGCAGACCTACCGGAAGTGGATCTTTTAATTCGCACCAGTGGAGAGTGCCGCATCAGCAACTTTATGTTGTGGCAAATGGCTTATGCAGAAATGTACTTTACACCAGAGTACTGGCCAGAATTCGATGAAGACAGTTTGGTAGAAGCTGTGACTTGGTTTATCAACCGAGAACGTCGTTTTGGCTGTACAGGTGAACAAATAAAGGCATTGATGGCAGCTCAATAAGGACTAGTTAGTTTGAAACAGAGAATAATAACAGCACTAATTTTAGCTCCCCTGGTTATTTTAGGCATTTTTAAATTACCGCTAATGGGCTTTATTGCCGCTTTAACTGCAATAACGCTATTAGGTTTTTGGGAGTGGACTCAGTTTACAGGAAGCAACTCTCGCATTGCTGCCCTTGTGCCGGCAATCATTATTACCGGACTTAGTTTTCTATACATCTCGCCTGATGCATATAGTCTCAATCACTTAACGACACCTCATTATGTCGTCTTGGGTATTGGTTTTGTTTGGTGGATTATTGCTAGCTTAATGGCGATTACTTACCCCAAAACGACGAAATCTTGGCAAAGTAATTTTGTTTTACGTCATGTATTTGGTTTTCTGACATTAATCCCATTCCTTTGGAGTGTGATTATTCTCAGAGCGTATGACATCACTGTAGATCCATACCACGGCGCAAAGCTTGTGTTGTACGTTTGTTTCTTGGTATGGGCTGCAGATAGCGGCGCCTACTTTGCAGGCAAAAGCTTAGGCAAACGTAAGATGGCTCCTCATGTAAGCCCCAATAAAACTATTGAAGGGCTAATTGGTGGCATTATCACGGCATTAATCGTAGCGTGGGCATTTGCTGATTGGTTCGACATCCAGTTCACTAGCCCTGTCCATATGGTGCTGATTACGCTAGTGACTGTCGTTATTTCAGTGCTTGGTGATCTGGTTGAAAGTATGTTCAAACGTGTCTCAGGCATTAAAGACAGCAGTAACATTATCCCAGGGCACGGTGGTGTGCTAGATCGTATCGACAGCCTAACCGCAGCATTCCCAGTTTTTGCTCTTCTTTACTACGTATTCTAATTTATCAGGAGCGGCGTCGTCGCTCCTGAGCTTTCTAACGGTCTTACAACATGCAAAAGTTAACGATTCTTGGTGCTACTGGATCAATTGGTGCAAGCACGCTTAAAGTGGTCGAACAAAACCCAGATCTGTTTTCTGTCGTTGCCTTAGCGGCAAGCACTAACGTTGAAAAGATGATCGGTCTATGTCGTCAGTGGCAACCTAAGTATGCGGTCATGGCAGATAAAGCTGCGGCATCTCAACTTCAAGCTGAGCTACACTCGGTTTCACCAAGTACCGAAGTGCTAGGTGGTGTTGATGCGCTATGCCATATTGCTTCGCTGGACGAGGTCGACAGTGTAATGGCTGCTATTGTAGGAGCAGCCGGCTTATTGCCTACTATGGCTGCCGTGAAAGCAGGTAAGCGAGTCTTGTTGGCAAATAAAGAAGCACTTGTAATGTCAGGCCAGCTATTTATTGATGCTGTAGAAGAATTTGGCGCAGAGCTACTTCCCGTCGACAGTGAACACAACGCCATTTTCCAATGTTTACCACAGCAAGTACAAACCAATCTAGGTCGTTGCAATTTACAAGAACATGGCATTTCTCATATTTTGTTGACTGGATCTGGTGGTCCTTTCCGTTACACTGACATCGCAGAACTGGAGCAGGTGACACCCGCGCAGGCGATTGCTCATCCAAACTGGTCGATGGGGCCAAAAATTTCTGTTGATTCTGCCACGATGATGAACAAAGGCCTTGAGTATATCGAAGCTAAGTGGCTATTTAATGCTGCTCGCGAACAACTGAAGGTGGTTATTCATCCTCAATCGGTAATTCATTCTATGGTTCAGTATCGTGATGGTTCGGTCTTGGCACAAATGGGAGAAGCGGATATGGCGACGCCAATTGCGCTCACCATGTCATACCCGTCAAGAGTGGAAGCTGGGGTTAAGCCGCTAGACTTCACGAAAGTTGGTGAGCTGACGTTTTTGCAGCCTGATTTTGCTCGTTACCCATGTTTAAAACTCGCAATTGATGCCTGTTATGAAGGTCAACACGCAACAACAGCATTGAACGCAGCTAATGAAGTCGCTGTTGATGCATTTTTAAATAACAGACTAGGTTTTACCGATATTGCTCGCATCAATGAGTCTGTGTTGAATAAAATCAACGCAAGCTGCAAAGCTGAGAATGCGAATAGCTTGGAAAGCTTGCTCGAGCTAGATAGAATGGCACGAACTATTGCCCTAGAAACCATACGCGAGCGTAGCTGATGACTGGTATATTGTGGAATCTCATTTCTTTTATCGTCGCACTGGGCATTCTTGTTGCCGTGCACGAATTTGGGCATTTTTGGGTTGCTCGCCGTTGCGGCGTTAAAGTTGAAAAGTTTTCAATCGGTTTCGGCAAGTCTATTTGGAGTAAAGTAGGCAAAGACGGAACGGAGTTCAGCATCTCAATGATCCCTCTCGGCGGCTATGTGAAAATGGTTGATAGCCGTGTCGATGAGGTGCCGGAACATGAGAAGCACCTAGCGTTTGATAAGAAGCCGTTATGGAAGCGAACCTCTATTGTTGCGGCTGGCCCCATCTTTAATTTTCTTTTCGCAATTTTTGCCTATTGGCTGGTATTTCTAATTGGTATCCCGGCTGTTAAGCCTGTAATTGGTGAAGTTACGCCCAATTCGATTGTTGCGGAAGCTGGAATTGAATCTGGAATGGAACTTAAATCGATATCTGGTATCAAAACTCCGGATTGGGAATCAGTAAATATGGGATTGATTTCTCATATTGGCGATGATTTGATGACGGTAACACTAACGTCAGCGAATGAAGTTGGTTCAGAAGTAACGAAAACGCTCGATTTACGTGAGTGGAAGTTCGACCCAGAAACTCAGTCAGCGATGCAGTCGTTAGGTTTTGCTCCGTATACACCGGAGGTGTATCGAGTTATCGAGCAGGTCTCGCAAGGTGGAGCGGCGGAAAAAGCCGGTGTGCTTCCAGGTGATGAGGTTGTCGCAATTGGTCAACAACGCGTAACCGAATGGAAGCAAGTGGTTGAAGCGGTTCGTTCTAATCCTGATACACCGCTTGAATTGACGGTGTTACGTCAGGGTTATGAGCAAACATTGACGCTGACGCCCGGTAGCCGTGAGCTAGCTAACAAAGAAGTCGTTGGTTTTGCAGGTATTGCACCTAAAGTCGCAGAATGGCCAGAAAGTTATCGCTTCGATCTTCAGTTTGGTGTATTCGAGTCAATAGGTAAAGCAGTAGACAAAACTGGCCAAGTCATTGGTTTGACAATCAGCATGCTTAAGAAGCTGATTGTTGGAGACGTTGGTCTGAATAATCTGAGTGGACCAATATCAATAGCCAAAGGCGCAGGCGCGACAGCAGATTATGGTTTGGTCTACTTTTTAGGTTTTCTCGCTCTAATTAGTGTTAACCTAGGTATTATTAACCTCGTTCCTTTACCAATGTTGGATGGCGGTCATTTGTTGTTTTTTGCAATTGAAGCAGTCATTCGACGTCCTGTTCCTGAGAAAGTGCAGGAAATGGGCTTTAGAATTGGTGGTGCGATTATCTTCTCGCTCATGGCGTTAGCGCTATTTAATGATTTTACTCGTCTGTGATAGTTCAGAGACAAAAGCAGTAGCAAGGAATAATTAGAACAAGTATGGCGATTAAGCGAATTCTATTTGCAAGTTTACTGGCGACCAGTGTATCTGCAAATGGAGCAGAGAACTTCGTAGTTCAAGATATTGAAATCGATGGATTGCAGCGTGTAGCACTGGGTGCTGCATTGTTGAAAATGCCTGTACGTGTCGGTGATACCATTGGCCAAGGCGATGTTGCAGAAATTATCCGCGCCCTGTATGCATCTGGTAACTTTGAAGATGTGAAAGTGTTGCGTGACGGTGGTGTTCTGATGGTTCAAGTCAAAGAACGTCCTACCATTGCAAGCATCTCTTTTTCAGGTAACAAAGCAATCAAGGACGAGCAGCTACAAGAAAACCTGAACGCGTCTGGCGTTCGTGAAGGTGAAGCGCTTGACCGCACCACGCTAAGCAACATTGAAAAAGGCTTAGAAGACTTTTACTACAGCGTAGGTAAATACAACGCAACAGTAAAAGCGGTGGTTACTCCACTACCACGTAATCGTTCTGATCTTAAGTTTGTCTTTACTGAAGGTGTGTCGGCAAAAATTCAGCAAATCAACTTTATCGGTAATGAAGTGTTCAGTGATGAAGAGCTGCTTTCGCGCTTTAACTTAAATGTTGATGTGCCGTGGTGGAATTTCCTTTCTGATGAAAAGTATCAAAAGCAAGTTCTTGCAGGTGATATTGAAGCACTCAAATCATTCTACCTAGATCGTGGTTACTTAAAATTTAACGTTGATTCGACACAAGTTGCAATCTCTCCTGACAAGAAAGGGGTATACATTACTCTTGGTCTAGAAGAGGGCGAGGTTTACACCGTTAAGAACGTGAAGTTCCGTGGTGATTTGATTGGCGAGGAAGCGACGTTCGAAAGACTTGTGCCATTTGAAGACAATGAGACATACAACGGCTCGTTGGTTACTTCAATGGAAGAAGGGATTAAGCGTGTGCTTGGTGAGTCCGGTTATGCTTATCCTCAAGTGAATACCATTCCAGAGTTTGACGACGAGAATCAAGAAGTTTCTTTGGTCGTTAACGTAGAACCGGGTAACCGAATTTATGTTCGTGACATTCGCTTCACGGGTAATAACTCAACCAAAGATGAAGTCCTTCGTCGTGAAATGCGTCAGATGGAAGGCAGTTGGTTGAACTCGAAATCGATTGAAACGGGTAAAACTCGTCTAAATCGTTTGGGCTACTTTGAAAATGTTGAAGTACAGACGGTTCGAGTTCCTGGTAGTGATGATCAAGTTGACCTAGTTTACTCTGTCAAAGAAGCGAACTCTGGTAGCGTTAACTTCGGTGTTGGCTACGGCACAGAATCGGGTGTGAGCTTCCAGGTTGGCCTGCAACAAGATAACTTCATTGGTAGTGGTAACCGTGTTGGTATCAACGCGATGATGAATGACTACCAGAAAAACATCAGTCTAGATTACCGTGATCCGTACTGGAACTTAGACGGTGTAAGCTTAGGTGGTAAGGTTTTCTATAACGAATTTGAAGCGAAAGAAGCCAATATCGTTGACTATACCAACGAAAGCTATGGCGCGAGCTTAACGTGGGGTTTCCCATTCGATGAGTTGAACCGTTTTGAATTCGGTGTCGGTTATACGCACAACAAGATCGGTAACTTATCGCCTTACTTACAGGTAGAGCAGTTCTTACGAGCACAAGCAGACAACATTGATTCTAGTGGAGCGTTGAACACAAACGACTTCGACTTCAATATCTCTTGGACACGTAATAACTTAAACCGTGGCTACTTCCCTACGGCAGGTAACCATCAGCGTGCATTCTATAAAATGACCGTACCTGGCTCTGACGTTCAATACTTCAAAATGCAGTACGATGTTCGTCAGTATGTGCCATTGACTAAAAAGCACGAGTTTACCCTCTTGTTCCGTGGCCGCTTAGGTTACGGTAATGGTTACGGTCAAACGGATGGCAACGATAACTTGTTCCCATTCTACGAAAACTACTACGCAGGTGGCTTTACATCGCTTCGTGGCTTTGGCTCAAACTCTGTTGGTCCTAAAGCGGTTTACCGTGATACATCTGGTTCAAACAATGGCGCAGATACAGCAACAGATGACTCTGTTGGTGGTAACGCCGTAGCGCTAGCAAGTGTTGAGTTGATTGTCCCAACACCATTTGCATCAGAAGAAGTACAAAACCAAATTCGTACCAGTATCTTCTTTGATATGGCAAGTGTTTGGGATACGGAGTTTGACTACCGCGATTCAGGTGCGGAATATGGTGACCGTTACTACTACGATTACTCAGATCCAACCAACTACCGCTCTTCTTACGGTGCGGCGTTGCAGTGGATGTCTCCAATGGGGCCACTAGTATTCTCACTAGCGAAACCAATTAAGAAATTTGATGGCGATGATGAAGAGTTCTTCACATTCACTATCGGTAGAACTTTCTAAAGAGGAAAATATTTTGAATAAAATGATCAAAGCGGCTGGGATTGGCCTTCTTGTACTGAGCTCTTCAATGTTTGCAAATGCGGCAGAAGCTGCACAAAAAATTGCTTATGTAAATACAGCTCAAGTTTTCCAAGCTCTTCCTCAACGTGAAGTTGTACTACAAAAAATGCAGAAAGACTTCAAAAGCAAAGCTGATGAACTGAAGTCAATCCAAGCACAAGCTAAAACAAAGATTGAGAAGCTACAACGTGACGGCGAGCTTTTGGGTCAAGACGACGTTGAAAAGCTACGTATCGATATCGCGAAGCTAGACAGCGAGTACAAAGTGAAAGCACAAGCACTTGAAAAAGCAAGTGCGCGTCGTGAAGCTGAAGAAAAAGCGAAGCTTTTCAAAACGATTCAAGATGCAGTTAAGAAAGTCGCAGACAAAAATGGTTACGATCTTGTGATTGATATCTCTGCTTTGCAGTACGGCAAGCCAGAATACAATATCTCTGAAGACGTAATTAAAGCTCTAAAATAAGAAGTTATGAAGACATTAACATTAGCCGAATTGGCGACAATTACCGGGGGTGAACTGTTTGGTGACGAGTCTCTCGTTGTAAGCCGTGTTGCCCCAATGGATAAAGCACAAGAAGGTGATGTAACCTTCTTGTCTAACCCAAAATACGCAAAACACCTTTCTGAGTGCCAAGCTACCGTTGTTATGGTAAAGGCTGAGCATAAAGATCAATGCGTTGGAAATGCGTTAGTGGTTTCAGACCCTTATGTCGCATTTGCTCGTGTGGTTCAAGCGATGGATACCACACCAAAGCCGGCAAACGATATTGCACCAAGTGCTGTGATTGCCGCTGACGTTAAGATGGGTGAGAACGTTACAATCGGTGCTAACGCTGTGATTGAAACGGGCGTAGAACTCGGCGATAACGTAAGCGTTGGAGCTGGTTGTTTTATCGGTAAGAACGCCAAGCTAGGGAATAACACCAAGCTTTGGGCTAATGTCACTATCTATCATGAAGTGTCATTGGGTGATGACTGTCTCGTTCAATCGGGTACCGTCATTGGCTCTGATGGCTTCGGTTATGCGAATGACAAAGGCGAGTGGATCAAAATTCCTCAGCTTGGTTCAGTGCGTATCGGTAACCGCGTTGAGATTGGTGCTTGTACTACGATTGACCGCGGTGCACTCGAAGATACTATCATTGAAGACAATGTCATTCTGGATAACCAACTTCAAATCGCGCACAACGTGCAGATCGGATATGGTACCGTGATGCCTGGTGGTACTATTGTCGCGGGCAGTACAAAAATTGGTAAGTACTGCCAGATTGGCGGCGCGTCTGTTCTGAATGGCCATATCACTATCGCAGATGGTGTGGCTATTACAGGTATGGGCATGGTAATGCGCAGTATCGAAGAAAAAGGCCTTTACTCATCAGGTATCCCACTACAAACGAACAGAGAGTGGCGTAAGACCGCGACTCGAGTTCACCGTATTGATGAGATGAATAAGCGCCTAAAAGCGGTTGAAAAACAGCTGGAACAGAAAGAAGAAATTTAGAACAAGTTATCTTTCGCTCTGTATTTAACACGAAGGCTAACAAGCTCTAGTTCCATATTCTGTAAGAAGACTCGCGAAATGCGGGTCTTTTTCTTCTATAATGACGCGCTCTAAGTAGATTTAACTCCAAGATGGTGCGTATTTTGCTAGTATATTGCAAAGCGATTCGGCTTTACGACCTGTTGCCACGTTTGCCATCTTGGCGGCAAAAAATTGATATAGGAAGACGACTTTGACTACTGAAAAGAAAACGATGAACATCTCTGAAATTCAAGAGCTACTACCTCATCGCTACCCATTCTTATTGATCGACCGAGTGATAGACTTCCAAGAAGAGAAGTACCTTCACGCGATTAAAAACGTGTCGGTTAACGAACCTCAGTTCACAGGTCACTTTCCTCAACTACCAGTATTCCCAGGTGTTTTGATTTTAGAAGCAATGGCTCAGGCAACAGGCTTACTTGCATTTAAATCATTTGGTGCACCAACAGAAAATGAACTGTACTACTTTGCAAGCGTAGACGGCGCGAAATTCCGTAAACCAGTGGTTCCGGGCGACCAATTGGTTATTGAGGTAGAATTTCTGAAAGAACGTCGCGGCATTGCTGCATTTAGCGGTGTAGCAAAAGTTGACGGTGAAGTGGTATGTTCTGCAGAACTGAAGTGTGCTCGTCGAGAGTTTTAATATGATTCATGAAACCGCTAAAATCCACCCGGCAGCGGTGGTAGAAGAGGGCGCCAAAATTGGTGCTAACGTAACAGTAGGTCCTTTTACGTACATCACCTCTACGGTTGAAATTGGTGAAGGCACAGAAGTGATGTCTCACGTTGTGATCAAAGGTCACACAACTATTGGCAAAGATAACCGTATTTTCCCACATGCTGTCATTGGTGAAGAAAACCAAGACAAAAAATACGGTGGTGAAGACACAACTGTGGTTATCGGTGACCGTAACGTCATTCGTGAAGCGGTCCAAGTTCACCGCGGCACAGTGCAAGACAAAGCAACCACGATCATTGGTGATGACAACTTATTGTGTGTGAATGCACACGTTGCGCATGATGTTGTTATTGGTAACCACACTCATATCGGTAATAACTCGATTCTTGGTGGTCACGTTACTGTTGATGACTATGCCGGTGTGATGGCACTGTCTGCGATTCATCCGTTTTGTACAGTGGGCGCTTACGCATACATTGGCGGCTGTTCAGCTGTGGTGCAAGATGTCCCAGCTTATGTACTCGCGCAAGGTAACCACGCTACTCCATTCGGCTTGAACCTTGTTGGCTTGAAGCGTAATGGCTTTGAGAAACCAGAGATTCGTGCGCTACAAAAAGCGTATAAAGAAATCTACCGTTCAGGTAAGACGCTAGAAGAAGTGAAGCCTATTCTAGCTGAAATGGCTCAAGAGTGGCCGGCTGTGAAGCGTTTCTCAGATATTCTGGAAACGACGGAACGTGGCATTATTCGTTAATTGGCGAATGAACCAATAAATAAAAAGATCGTGACCGAATTTGAGGTTACGATCTTTTTGTGTTTTATGGATAAGGCAAACCGTTATCCATAGCGCACAGGAAAAATAGCGAAGTAGATATGGAAAGACCATTACGTATTGGCATCATTGCCGGAGAATTGTCTGGCGATACGCTAGGTGAAGGCTTTATCAAAGCAGTAAAGCAACAATATCCAGACGCAGAGTTCGTAGGCATTGGTGGTCCGAAAATGATAGCCCAAGGTTGCGAGTCTCTGTTTGATATGGAAGAGCTTGCGGTGATGGGATTAGTCGAGGTTTTAGGCCGCTTACCGAGACTTCTTAAAGTGAAAGCTGAGCTCGTTCAGTATTTTACTCAGAATCCGCCTGATGTTTTCATCGGGATCGATGCTCCTGACTTCAACTTACGCCTGGAGCTTGACCTCAAGCAAGCGGGCATTAAAACCGTTCATTACGTGAGTCCGTCTGTTTGGGCTTGGCGTCAGAAGCGCATCTTTAAAATAGAAGCGGCAACGAACTTGGTGCTAGCATTTCTTCCGTTTGAGAAAGCGTTCTACGACAAATTTAATGTACCTTGCGAGTTCATTGGTCATACCTTGGCTGATGCCATCCCACTAGAATCAGAACAAGCGCCTGCACGTGAGTTGCTTGGTTTAGAACAAGATAAAAAGTGGCTTGCTGTCCTGCCAGGCAGTCGTGGTAGCGAGTTAAAAATGCTCTCAGAGCCATTTATTGAAACCTGCAAGTTACTCCATAAAAAATTTCCAGAACTGGGGTTTGTTGTCGCGCTTGTTAATCAAAAACGCCGTGAGCAGTTTGAACAAGCATGGAAAGAGCTAGCGCCAGAGTTGGACTTCAAGTTAGTTGATGATACCGCACGCAACGTCATCACCGCATCCGATGCTGTGATGTTGGCCTCCGGTACCGTAGCGTTGGAGTGTATGCTTCTCAAGCGTCCAATGGTGGTGGGTTATCGTGTGAATGCATTTACTGCTTTCTTAGCTAAACGTCTATTGAAAACGAAGTATGTGTCATTGCCGAATATCTTGGCGGATGATGAGCTCGTCAAAGAATATCTACAAGATGAGTGCACACCAGACAATTTGTTTACTGAGGTTTCTCGCTTATTGGAAAGCGACAATAAACCGATGTTAGATAAGTTTACGGAAATGCATCATTGGATCCGTAAAGATGCGGATCAACAAGCCGCAAACGCGGTTCTAAAACTGATTGAAAAATAGAGATTTATCATGGCTGTTAAACCAAAAGCGACCAAAACCAAAGTTGAACTCCCTCCGTTTGAATATCCGCAAGGTTACCAGCTTGTGGCCGGAGTCGACGAGGTCGGACGTGGCCCTTTGGTGGGAGACGTCGTCACCGCTGCGGTTATCCTTGATCCTAACAATCCTATCGAAGGGTTGAACGATTCGAAAAAATTGACCGAAAAGAAACGCATGGCGTTGCTTCCTGAAATCAAAGAAAAAGCATTGGCGTGGGCGGTCGGGCGTTGTTCTCCTGAAGAAATTGATCAACTGAATATTTTACAGGCGACTATGGTTGCGATGCAGCGTGCAGTGGCGGGGTTACAGGTTCAACCTGATTTGGTGTTGATTGATGGTAACCGTTGTCCGGAGCTGCCAATGGATGCTCAAGCTGTAGTAAAAGGCGATCTACGTGTTGCCGAAATCAGTGCGGCTTCAATTATTGCCAAAGTCGTGCGTGACCAAGAGATGGAAGAGTTGGATAAACTTCATCCACAATTTGGCTTCGCGAAGCACAAAGGTTACCCAACTAAAGCGCACTTTGAAGCGATTGAGCAACACGGAGTGATCAGTGAACACCGCAAGAGTTTCAAGCCAGTAAAAAAAGCGTTAGGCATAGAATAATCAAACGATCTAATTGTTGTTATAAACCCAACCTCTTTAGGTTAGAATCCCCAACAAAATAGAGTTACACGGTACCTGTTAATGTCAGATCCCAAATTCATCCACCTGCGTGTTCATAGTGACTTCTCGATGGTGGATGGCCTCAACAAAGTTCCGCCAATCGTAAAGAAAGTTGCTGAGCTCGGTATGCCCGCAATGGCGTTGACCGACTTTACCAACCTATGTGGTTTGGTGAAGTTTTACGGTACGGCGCATGGCAGTGGTGTTAAACCGATCATCGGTGCTGACTTTAAAATGCAGTCGGACGAGTTTGGTGAAGAGCTGACTCAAGTGACTTTGCTTGCGGCGGATAATGTGGGTTATAAGAACCTGACGTTATTGATATCAAAAGCGTACTTACGTGGACATGTTCAACACCACCCTGTGATTGATAAAGCCTGGTTGGCTGAAATGTCTGAAGGCTTGATTGTATTATCCGGCGGTAAAAGCGGGGAAATTGGTCGCGGCCTTTTGAAAGGCAACCGTCAAATAGTGCAGGGGTGTGTTGATTTTTATAAACAGCATTTTCCAGATCGCTTTTATCTTGAGCTACTTCGTACCGGTCGTCCAGATGAAGAAACTTATCTTCACTTTGCGGTTGAATTGGCAGAGCAGCAAGACTTGCCAGTAGTGGCGACCAATGAAGTTGTATTCCTGAGTCCAGACCTATTTGATGCTCATGATATACGCGTAGCGATTCACGATGGTTACACATTAGAAGATCCGCGTAGGCCAAAAAACTACAGTCCGCAGCAATATCTTCGTACAGAAGAAGAAATGTGTGAGCTGTTTGCTGATATTCCTGAAGCGTTAGAAAACAGTGTCGAGATAGCGAAGCGTTGTAACGTGACTGTGCGCTTAGGTGAGTACTTCCTACCAGCTTTCCCAACCGAAGGGATGAAAGAAACTGAGTTCCTAGTCATGAAATCCCGAGAGGGGTTGGAAGAGCGTTTAGAGTTCCTATTTCCAGATGAGGAAGAGAGAAAACGTCGCCGCCCTGAATATGATGAACGTCTTCAGATAGAGCTAGATGTTATCAACCAAATGGGATTTCCTGGTTACTTCTTGATCGTAATGGAGTTCATCCAGTGGTCAAAAGATAATGGAATTCCTGTCGGTCCTGGACGTGGTTCCGGTGCTGGTTCTTTGGTGGCTTACGCACTAAAAATCACCGATCTGGATCCACTAGAATATGACTTGCTGTTCGAACGTTTCTTGAACCCAGAACGTGTTTCGATGCCCGATTTCGACGTCGATTTCTGTATGGATAAACGTGACCAGGTTATTGACCACGTTGCGGAAATGTACGGTCGCGACGCGGTATCTCAGATCATCACGTTTGGTACCATGGCGGCAAAAGCGGTAATCCGTGACGTTGGCCGCGTATTGGGCCACCCATTTGGTTTTGTTGATCGTATTTCAAAGCTGATCCCGCCCGATCCAGGCATGACGCTAGATAAAGCGTTTAAAGCTGAACCTGCACTACCTGAATTGTATGAGGCCGATGAGGAAGTTAAAGAACTCATCGACATGTGTCATATTTTGGAAGGCTGTACGCGAAACGCCGGTAAACACGCTGGTGGTGTTGTAATTTCACCTACAACAATTACCGATTTTGCGCCAATTTATGCAGACGCTGAAGGTCACTTTCCGGTTACTCAATTTGATAAAAACGATGTTGAGACCGCTGGCCTAGTTAAGTTTGACTTCTTGGGTTTACGTACCTTAACCATTATTGACTGGGCGTTAGGACTGATTAACCCACGCCTAGAGCGAGAAGGGAAAGAACCGGTTCAAATTGAATCCATACCGTTAGAAGACCCTGCCTCTTTCCGTTTGTTGCAAAACTCTGAAACGACAGCAGTATTCCAGCTTGAATCTCGAGGCATGAAAGAGCTGATCAAACGACTTCAGCCAGACTGTTTCGAAGACATTATCGCATTGGTAGCACTCTTCCGTCCGGGTCCTTTGCAATCGGGCATGGTAGATAACTTTATCGACCGTAAACATGGTCGAGAAGCGATCTCTTATCCAGATGAAAAGTGGCAACACGAGTCGCTAAAAGAGACGCTTGATCCAACCTACGGCATCATCCTGTACCAAGAGCAGGTAATGCAGATTGCGCAGATCTTAGCAGGTTACACGCTAGGTGGTGCGGACATGCTTCGTCGTGCAATGGGTAAGAAAAAGCCAGAAGAGATGGCAAAACAACGTGCTATCTTTGAAGAAGGTGCGATAAAGAACGGTATCGATGGCGAGTTGGCGATGAAAATCTTCGACTTGGTAGAGAAGTTCGCCGGTTATGGTTTTAACAAATCGCACTCTGCTGCTTATGCATTGGTTTCTTATCAGACTCTTTGGCTGAAAACACATTACCCTGCCGAATTTATGGCTGCGGTAATGACAGCCGATATGGATAACACGGAAAAAGTCGTTGGCTTGGTCGATGAGTGTTTCCGTATGAAGCTCACCGTGCTGCCACCAGACATCAACTCTGGCTTATATCGCTTTAATGTTGATGAAAATGGCGCAATTGTTTACGGTATTGGTGCGATAAAAGGGGTAGGTGAGGGTCCTATCGATGCGATTCTTGAGGCGAGAAATAAAGGTGGTCACTTTAAAGACCTATTTGATTTCTGTGCTCGAGTTGATCTAAAACGCGTCAATAAACGAGTGATAGAGAAGCTGATTTACGCGGGCGCGTTGGATCGACTAGGCCCACACCGCGCGGCGATGATGGCGTCACTCAATGATGCGGTAAAAGCAGCAAGTCAACATCACCAAGCTGAAGCGTTTGGTCAAACGGATATGTTTGGTGTGCTAACGGATGCACCTGAAGAAGTAGAGCATAAGTATACGCAGGTTCCGCCTTGGCCAGAAAAAGTGTGGTTAGAGGGCGAGCGTGATACCCTAGGTCTATATTTGACAGGGCACCCAATTAACGCCTACGTAAAGGAACTAAACAAATACACCAGTTGTCGACTAAAAGACGCAACGCCCACTCGCCGCGACCAATCTGTCACGGTGGCAGGTCTGGTTATTGCCGCTCGTGTAATGACGACTAAGCGTGGTACACGAATTGGCATTATGACACTGGATGACCGAAGTGGTCGCATGGAAGTGATGTTGTTCTCAGATGCACTGGATCGATACGCTGAACTTCTCGAAAAAGACAGAATTTTGGTCGTTTCTGGACAGGTCAGCTTTGATGACTTCAACGGTGGCCTTAAAATGTCGGCGCGTGAAGTTATGGATCTCGGCAGTGCGCGCGAGAAATACGCTCGTGGTTTGTCGGTATCGATAGATGCAAATCAGATCAACGATCAGTTTTTTGAGCAGTTCAGCCGTATTTTAGAACCGCACAAAGCCGGAACCGTACCCGTCAATGTATACTACCAGCGTGCCGACGCCAGAGCGCGGTTAACATTGGGCACCGAGTGGCGAGTTACGCCAAGTGATACATTACTCGACGATTTAAAACAGTTGCTTGGCAAAAGCCAGGTAGAACTCGAATTTAACTAAAAATTCAGCGCAATATGTTAGACGCTGAGTAAACAAGGATTCATAGATGAGCCTAAACTTTCTTGAATTTGAAAAGCCAATTGCAGAACTAGAAGCGAAAATTGAAGCATTACGTGATGTCTCTCGTCACGGTGGTGATTCTGCGATTGACCTGGATAAAGAAATCGAACAGCTTGAGAAGAAAAGCTTAGAGCTGAAGAAAAAAACCTTCAGTGACCTAGGTGCATGGGAAACAGCTCAACTGGCTCGTCACCCACTACGTCCTTACACGCTGGATTACATCCAACACGCTTTTGAGGAGTTTGATGAATTAGCGGGTGACCGCGCGTTTGCAGACGACAAAGCGATTGTGGGTGGCATGGCTCGCCTTGAAGGCCGCCCTGTGATGATCATTGGTCACCAAAAAGGTCGTGAGACCAAAGAAAAGGTGAAACGTAACTTTGGTATGCCGAAACCAGAAGGCTACCGTAAGGCTCTACGCTTGATGGAAATGGCAGAGCGTTTCAACATGCCGATCATCACATTTATTGACACGGCTGGCGCATACCCAGGTGTGGGCGCAGAAGAACGTGGTCAATCTGAAGCTATCGCGAAAAACCTAAAAGTGATGTCTGGTCTTAAAGTACCAGTAATCTGTAACGTTGTCGGTGAAGGCGGTTCTGGTGGTGCATTAGCAATCGGTGTAGGCGACTACGTGAACATGCTTCAGTACTCTACGTACTCAGTAATTTCTCCTGAGGGTTGTGCTTCAATCTTATGGCGTGATTCAGACAAAGCGCCACAAGCGGCAGAGGCAATGGGCCTAACTGCTCCGCGTCTTAAAGAGCTTGAACTGATCGACGAAATCATCGAAGAGCCACTAGGCGGCGCTCATCGCGATCATGTTCAAATGGCAGCGAATATGAAAGCGACACTACTTCGTCAGCTCGAAGATCTAGAACAACTGGATGAAGAGACGCTACGCGAACGTCGTTACCAGCGCCTAATGAGCTACGGTTACTGTTAATTTCGGTGATTGCTGTTAAGCGTTAGCTGATATCTCAATTGATAACAGTTAAAATAGAAAGGGTTGGATGAGAGTCCAGCCCTTTTTTGCACCTATCGGATCGTTTATGGAATCGCTTTACCTGCATTTTGCTCAAGTTCTCGGCCGCTACTATCAATCAGGCACTAAGGTTGTCTTGGCGTTTAGCGGAGGGGTGGATTCACGTCTTTTACTCGAATTACTCAGTCGCTACCAACAAGCGCACTCTGTAGAGTGTCACGCTGTGTATGTGCACCATGGTTTAAGCTCGAATGCCGATAATTGGGCCGATAAATGCTTACTTTGGGCACAACAAGTGGGGATATCGTGCTCGATCGAGCGAGTGAGCTTAGACATCAACAATGGTGAAAGTATTGAACTTCTTGCTCGTGAAGCTCGCTACCAAGCCTTAACTAAGTACATTCAAGAAGGCGATATACTGTTGACTGGTCAACATGCCGACGATCAAATAGAGACTTTTCTCCTTGCTCTTAAGCGCGGTAGCGGGCCAAAAGGGTTATCTTCGATGGCGGAGAGTATGCCGTTTTCTTGCGGATCTCTAGTTCGACCATTGCTTACTATCAAGCGGAAGACCATCGAAGACGCCGCTACTAAATTAGGCTTGGAGTGGGTGGAAGACGAAAGCAATCAAGATACCCGTTATGATCGTAACTTTCTTCGTCATTGTGTTGTTCCTGAATTGTCTGGTCGTTGGCCGAGTATCCATCAAGCGGTTCAGCGCAGTGCAAGCTTATGTGCTCAACAAGAAGCGCTATTGGATGAACTATTGAGCGCGGTGTTTGAACGCGCTTTACAAACGGATCTAAGTTTGAGTATTGAAGAACTGGCTAAGCACAGTGAATTAGCACGTGCGCGCTTGATTCGTATGTGGCTAGCTAAGCTTAATACTAGTATGCCGACTCAGGTACAACTCAATCTTATCTGGAATGAAGTGGCATTAGCTCAGCAAGATGCCAACCCCAAACTACAACTTAAACAAGGTGAAGTGCGCCGTTTTCGAAATCGTCTCTATTGGGTAACGGAAACGGCTGATGTCACTAAGTGGCAAAGTACGATTCAAGTTGATGCGACTTTGTCGCTGCCTGAGGGACTCGGGGAGCTGACCTTAACGACGAGTTCTAGTAACGCAACGATTGCGCTACCGAGTCAGCCAGAATTGCTTCGCGTGACCTTCAATCCGGAAGGTTTATCAGCGCATCCAACCACGCGTAATCACAGTCGAAAACTGAAGAAGTTATTCCAAGAATACAATGTGCCAAGCTGGCTGCGTCGTCAAATTCCGATTTTAATGTACCAAGACCGAGTCGTTGCTGTGGCAGATCTGTTCGTTGATCAGGCGTTTAATGGTCAAGATTGTGAACTTATTTGGCGCAGGTAATGAAAATTCATGCCACAATGTCGATTATAAAATATAAAAATCCTTAAATAATAATTGATTAGGTGAAGCAATGAAGAAAACAATCATGGGTGCAATGGTGGCGTTAACCATGTTCAGTGGGCAGGCTCTAGCTGCGGGAGATGCTGCAGCAGGTCAAGCAAAGTCGGGAGTATGCGCGGCGTGTCATGGCGCTGATGGTATTGCTGTCATTCCGGGTTACCCAAATCTGAAAGGGCAAAATGAGCAATATATTATCAGTTCAATTAAAGCTTATAAAAATAAAGAGCGAACAGGTGGGCTTGCTGCTGTGATGCAAGCTCAAGCTTCATTGTTGTCTGATGAAGATATCGCTAACCTAGCGGCTTACTACGCAAGTTTGAAGTAAACGCGAGTCTGAAAAAGCTTGGACGATTGGGCATTGAGCAGTCCTCATTGGGTTTTATCAACTCACGATATTCGCTATGTTAATTTGCTCAGCCTGGATTTTCGCTGGTGGATCAGAGACAAACATTGAATGTTGCGAAACGCTAAACGATAATAAGCGCAATCGATTGAAGCTTAAGGGATGAACATGAAAAAAATTGAAGCGATTATCAAGCCATTTAAACTGGATGATGTTCGAGAAGCGCTAGCTGAAGTTGGCATTACAGGGATGACCGTCTCTGAAGTGAAAGGCTTTGGTCGCCAAAAAGGTCACACCGAGCTTTACCGTGGTGCAGAGTACATGGTGGACTTTCTACCTAAAGTGAAGCTCGAAATCGTTGTAACGGAAGATGTGGCTGATAAATGCGTAGAGACAATCATTGAAACCGCGCAAACTGGTAAGATTGGTGATGGTAAAATATTCGTCACTGATATTGAGCGTGTGGTTCGTATTCGTACTGGTGAAGAAGACGAAGACGCGATCTAAGGTTTCTTGTCACTTGTTTCGTATTTATTATGCTAAAAGGGAGCCAAGTGGCTCCTTTTTTGTTGTTTGCTTATTAGTGAAATCATTTAACCCGAGATTGGTTGTTCTAGATTTCGGGTGCCTACATTCAGGTTTGTCGTATGTTTAAGCGTTTTTTTCTGGCGTTAGCTTTTCTTATTATGGCGGTATTGGTCGGCTTCCAAGTTATTTTCACCGTACCAGATCAGCCGCAAATCATTACTCAAACAGGCTCAGAGTTGACGCAGGATATTAGGTGTATCGAATTTAGCGGCTCAAAAGCTTTGGATCAGGGCGGTGAAATCAATGTACTTGTCTGGAATATCTACAAACAGAACCGAACGAATTGGCAACGTGCACTCGATGAGTTTTCTGCTGATAAGCAGTTACTGTTATTGCAAGAAGCCAGCATGACACCATCATTTAAACAGTGGTTGGTGGATGGTCGCTGGGTTAGTAATCAAGTGAGTGCTTTTAAGGCGCTGGGTAGCGGTGCCGGTGTAATTAGTATTGCTCAAGGGCAACCAGAAAAAGCCTGCGCTTACACCTCTAAAGAGCCGTGGCTTCGCTTACCTAAGTCTGCATTATATAGCCAGTATCACTTGAGTAATGGCGAGAAACTCGCAGTGGTGAATGTACATGCGATTAACTTCACCGTGGGTACAAAAGAGTATGTATCTCAGTTAACGGCGCTTGAAATGCTTTTAAAGCATCATGTGGGGCCAATTCTATTTGCTGGAGACTTCAATAGCTGGAGTGAATCTCGCGTTAATGCGATGAGGCAGGCCTTAAAGGCTGCGGACTTACAAGAGGTGACGTTCTTGCCGGATCATCGAGTCCAATTTATAACAGGGTTACCACTGGACCATGTGTTTTACCGAGGTCTGACGCTTAAGTACGCAAAAGCGCCGCAGAGCGACGCTTCCGATCATAACCCATTGTTATTGTCATTTACGTTAAATGACTAGCTTAGGTTACCACAATATAAAGTGCCCAAATAACGTAGAAGAATACCCATGGCAGGCTTGCAATCACCAAAGCTTGGCCACGTTCAAACTCCGTCCACGTCAGTACAACGCCGTAGCCGAGCACAATGTACCAAGGCAGAAGCAAAGGTAACGAGCTAGCGAAATGAGACCATTCGTTAGTAAGAGGCAGCTTTAATAGACCATTGAGGCTATTTAAATCGGCAGCGTAAGTCATTACCTGACCATGCTTGAGTAGCAAGCTCGCGTAGCTTGCTACATCGCCCAATACTGCTGGGAATAAGATAGCACACGATGCGGCAAACCATTTCCAGTAACCGTATTGTTGTTTGCTTGCCTTTGTTGCAAGAAAGAACCAAAGCGCGAGCAATATTAAGGTGGCAAAGCGGTTGAATACATCATTGATGATCGCGCTTGCCATTAGCGTGTTTGGTTCTAATAGCTCAATCTGCTTCGGGTCGATTTGCTGAAATTGCGCAGCAAGTTGGTCACTGAGCCACGTGAAATCGACATTCGAAAAGTAAGCACCCCAGAATAAAAACGGACTAAGCATCAGGAAGATGAACGGTTGCCATCCCCATCCACCGCGTTGATAAAGCGCGAGAAAACAAGATGTTGGAGAACGAAAAATGTCCAACAGCATCACAAGTGGATTGCTTGATGGGTTCATACACTTACCTTCGTTACGTCAACGTACAACTTAAGCTTTTGACCTGGTTGTAAGTATTTTTTCTTGTGTAGCGAGTTCCATTTCACGATGTCGTTTGTTTTTACTTTGAACTTGCTTGCAATGCCGCTAATGGTGTCGCCAGAGCGAACGTTGTAGAAAACGGTACGGATCACAGAACCTTTGTCTGAGTCCTTCCATATCACTAGCTTTTGACCCACACGCAATGGATCTTTAGGGCTCATACCATTCCATTTAGCTAACGATTTATACGACACTTTATTGTTACGTGCGATTGACCACAAACTTTCTCCAGACTGAACGACATGGGTGAGCTTGAGTTGACCACGAGCACGAGATTGAGTCTTGTTTAATCGGTTTTGTGCCGTTAATGCGTATTTTGCATCGTCTTTTGTTGATGTCGGAATCAACAGGTATTGACCAATACGAATATTGTTATTCGATAGGCCGTTGGCACGTCGAATGACTTTCGTGGTTGTGCCGTATTTATTAGCTAGCACGCTTAAAGAGTCGCCAGATTTCACCTTGTAGCGAGCGACCTTCATCCCTTTACCGCGATTTTTCTCCACCTTGGTGAGAAAAGTCTCTTTTTTCTCTACGGGAATCAAAAGTTGGTGCGGCCCCTCAGGCGCTGTCGACCACTGGTTGTATGCTGGGTTGTAACTCTGCAACTCTTTTACGCTAATGCCGGCATAATCTGCGGCAATAGCCAGATCTAACTGCGCTTCTGGATCAACAAGCGTTAGAACAGGCTTGTTTGGAATTGCAGGAATATTAAGTCCGTACTTGTCTTGGTTTGCGATAACGTCAGCCAAGGCCAATAGCTTAGGAACGTAACTGCTGGTCTCTTTTGGTAAGTCTAATGAGAAGAAATCGATAGGTTTACCGAGCTTTTTATTCTTACGAATTGCGCTAGAAACTCGGCCTCCACCGCTGTTATAAGCGGCGATTGCATGTTCCCAGTTACCATCAAAACGCTCGTTTAGTTGTACTAGGTAGTCCAGCGCTGCATCCGTTGCTGCTGCCACATCTCTGCGACCGTCATACCAGTAGTTTTGCTCTAATCCCATCATTTTTCCGGTGCCTGGGACAAATTGCCACAACCCAGCCGCGCTACCATGTGAGTAGGCAAAGGCATCGAATGAACTTTCCACTACAGGAAGTAATGCAAGCTCCATTGGGAGTCCGCGCTCTTCGATACGTTTTGTGATCATGTATAGAAAAGGAGTCGCACGCTTAGATACCGTGTAAAGGTGATTTGGGTGCTTTAAATACCACGTACGGTAGTAGTCCACTTTCTTGTGGTTTGGGATATCCATGTCCAGCTGCATGGCGATACGTTGCCACACATCTTCTTGTTCTTGGGGGGAGAGAACTTTAGGCGCGTCGTTAGCGGATTTTTTTGCTAGTGACGATTTATTGCCCGGTTGAGCTTTTACTGCATTTTGCTTTGCAGTCTGCTCAGATTTATTGGTTTCTGGTGTAGAAGACGTTGAATCTGACTGAGTCAATTGACAGCCAGATAATAACAACGCCAACGCCCAAGTATACTTCAAACGCATGGATTCAGCCTATTTAGGGCCTGTTTATCTTCACCTGCCTGTCGCGCAACGTAATGTGCGTGGCAGTCGCAAGATAATAGACATCTTTTAAACACTAACTAATTTATAGAGGCAAAGAGCTTCTAATTATGCAATGGGGAGAAATTCAAATAGATTTATATCAACCCCAAACGTAAGAGAAGCGCCAGTGGCGCTTCTCGAAAAATCAGTCCCTGATAATACTGGGGTCTTGCAAACTTACAAGCAGAAAATGGTTAAAATTCGTTCTTCCACTCGCGTAAAGCAGTAAAAACCGAGCATGGATCGCTATTTTTAATGCGACTAGCAACAGATTGAACCACGTCAGGGTTAGAGGTTCGCAAGAACGGATTAATCCACTTTTCTTTGCGTATTGTTGTTGGAAGTGTCGGAATGTTGAGTGCTCGCAGTCGGTTTACATCGTCGCGATATTGGCGAAGTTGCTCATTGTCAGGTTCAACCGCTAGAGCAAACGCCACGTTACTCGCCGTGTATTCATGTGCGCAGAAGACTTGAGTTTCTTCTGGTAGAGACGTTAGTTTGCTCAGTGATTCAAACATTTGCTCAGGCGTACCTTCAAAAATACGACCGCAGCCAGCAGAAAAGAGCACATCACCGCAAAACAGTTTTCCGTCCCCAACGTAACCGATATGGCCCAAAGTATGGCCGGGTAACCCAAGTACTAAGAAAATCTCACCAAACAACTCCAGCTTGTCGCCTTCTTCCATTGGTGTCGTTAGGGTTGGAATTGGCTCTGATTTTGGGCCCACAACGGCGACGTCAGGAAATGCACGCACTAAGTCTGGAACGCCACCAATGTGATCGTTGTGGTGGTGCGTAATTAAAATCGCTTCTAAAGTTAATTCGTTAGCCTGCAGAAATTCTAATACTGGCTTCGCATCGCCCGGATCAACGACTGCGCAGCGCTTATCGCTATTTTGTATCAGCCAGATGTAATTATCATTAAATGCGGGTATGCTTTTGATCTCTAACACGATTCGTTCTCCGTCACCCATTTTAGTCAGGTGGTTAATGAAACCAGCACTCAGCAACAAAACTATACCACACCCGTCGACTTGGTCAGCAATGAACAACGGTCCGTGGGTGCTTGAGTCAATCCAGACCCGACTTGATGAATGGTGCCCGAAACTCTTCGGCTACCATATGCTCAAACTGGGCGGGTTGAGCTGTGAGCTAACCAGCTGTAATTGTAACATTCAACACCAAGTCAACGTAGATATCCAGAACCCGTTGCATAATGTGATTGCAGATGGTTACGAATTACCCTTTTTGGAAAAAAGCTTTGATGTTGTGATACTCGCTCATCAGCTCGACTATGCAAGCGATCCACACCGTTTGTTGCGTGAAGTCGATAGAGTGATGATGGATGATGGCTATGTAATTATTACTGGATTCAACCCATTAAGCTTGACTGGATTAGCGAGTTTGCTTCCATGGCGTAAACATAATTTGCCTTGGAGTGGACGAATGTTTACGTCGAACCGCATCAAAGATTGGTTAGGGTTACTTAATTATCAAGTGATTCATTGTGATCGTTATGCGCTGTTTCCGATGAAACGTTACCGTACGATGTGGACATGGTTGGAAAATAGTCTTGGTGATTGGGCATCACCCGCTGGGAGTTTGTATTACATAGTCGCGCGGAAACGGACATACCCTCTCAAGCCTATCAAACCGCATTGGCGCTTGAAGAAAAAGCTCACACCACTTGGGGTGATGAATCGAGAGGGTAACACTATGAAGAAAGAATCTCGCTAAGAGGGTTGGTAACCTGTATCTTCCTCAGTTGGGTTTTCTGCAGCAGTCCGGGCTAGCTCATCACACATTTCGTTCTCACGATGGCCCGCGTGGCCTTTTACCCAATGCCATTCAACTTGATGGCGTGCGGTTTCTTTGTCTAGAGCTTGCCATAAATCGGCATTCTTCACGGGTTTTTTATCCGCTGTTTTCCAACCACGCTTCTTCCAGTTATGGATCCACTGAGTAATACCTTGGCGCACATATTGGCTGTCAGTCGTTAAAGTGACTTTACAAGGTTGTTTTAACGTCTGTAGCGCGACGACAGCCGCCAACATTTCCATGCGGTTGTTGGTAGTTAACGTATAGCCTTTGGAAAGTGTCTTTTCTACGTCTTTGTAACGCAATACTATGCCGTAACCACCTGGTCCTGGGTTACCTAAACAAGAACCGTCAGTGAAAATCTCAACGTGTTTGGTCATATTTTTTGGTACTATTAGCCGAAACATTTAATAAAGCATAGTCTGACATACATAACCTTATGAATACCAGCAGCAATTCTGAATATAACCGCATTGTCGTTCTCGATACCGAAACCACAGGTATGAACCGCGAGGGTGGTCCTCACTACATGGGACACCGCATTATTGAAATCGGTGCCGTGGAGATCATCAACCGTAAGCTGACTGGTCGTCACTTCCACGTTTATTTAAAACCCGATCGTGAAATCCAACCAGAAGCGGTTGAAGTTCACGGTATTACGGATGAATTCTTGGTTGATAAACCGGAATACGCGAGCGTGCACCAAGAGTTTCTTGAGTTTATTAAAGGCGCAGAACTTGTTGCCCACAACGCGCCCTTCGATACCGGATTTATGGATTACGAGTTTGGCATGCTCGATCCTAACATCGGCAAAACGGACGACTACTGCAAGGTGACCGACACCCTTGCTATGGCGAAGAAAATCTTCCCTGGTAAGCGAAACAACCTTGATATCTTATGTGAACGTTACGGTATTGATAACTCGCACCGTACTCTCCACGGAGCTTTGCTCGATGCGGAGATTCTAGCCGACGTTTACCTCTTTATGACGGGTGGTCAAACGAGTCTAGAATTTAACGCGAATAAACAAGAGGGTGGAGTAGAAACCATTCGTCGTATTGAAGGAAGAAAAGCGCTAAAGGTTTTGCGCGCAAGTGCCGATGAACTAGAAGCTCACCAAAAAAGATTAGAGTTGGTGAACGACTGTATTTGGCATCAATAGGAGAAGCTATGTTGAGGGCTTTGTTGGTCGCGTTTTTAGCGATATGGAGTAGTCTCTCGAGTGCTGCGAGTGAATCTACAATGTCTTTGTTAGACAATCGCTTTCGAGTTGATCCAACCATCGAGCAGATCACGTTTTTGGTTTATCGTGAGCAAAGTTCTCAGCCAGTCGTTTTAGTCCGTCCTGACGGTAAAAAATACTATGCTTGGGGCTCTTACGACAATGTACGTTGGTATCAAGAAGCCTCTCTCGATATTATTTCCGTTGATAACCCTATGCCAGGTCCATGGCAGGCTGTAGGGAAAGTTACACCTAAAAATAACATCCGCTTAATTTCTCACCTAAAGCTCAGTACGGATCGGTTCCCAAACCGATTATATAATGGGGAAGCGCTTAAGTTTACAGCTCGCCTGACCTCCGACGGCAAACCTCTTGTATTGCGCGACTTCCTTGATCGCGTGAATCTGCGCGTGACATTTACCAAGTTTGTCGAAAATGAAGATGAGCTGATCAAAGAAGCTCGTCCAGTGCCGATGGTTGTGGGTGAGTTTTCTGATGACGGCCGCGGCTTGGATGAAAAAGCAGGGGATGGTGTGTTTACGGTTCAGCTCCCGATAGACGTTGAGCCTGGTAAGTACCGCGCGCGCATCACGTCTGGCAATGGCGTATTCTTACGAGCGCAAGAACAAGTCATCTTAGTTTATCCGAACCCAATCTCTCGTACTTTTATTCAGGCTCGTAATTCCGATAAGCCACACCAATTAGTGGTGAGTGGCGAGCAAGGTATGATTGCACCAGGCTCTATAGCAGTCACAGTGAAAAAGGACGCTCCCGATGGTTTCATTAGTTACAGCCAAGGACAGGTCTCTAAAGATGGAATGAGAGTTACGTTGAACCTCAATAACGATGCTGAGCTTGGTAAGTACGCATGGCGCGGCGAGATCTTTGCCACTGATTTTGCAACCCAGCGTCCGTTGGTGTTTCCTATTCCAGAGCAAACCTTCAGTGTTGTTGATGAAGTTGATCTAGAAGCTGCTCGAATTGCAAAAGAAGCTGAATTAGCCGAGCAACGCCGTATTGAAATGGAAAAGCAAATTATCGCTGAGCGGGAGGCTGAGCGTAAGAGCAGCATGATTATTATCGCGGTGGGTAACGTGATAATGCTGCTGATTGTGATCATTGCATGGATAGTCTGGCGCAAAATTAAAGCGAAGCGCGATGCCATGCCAGAGATGCAATTAGAAGTACCAAAGAAATAGTAGTAACACACATAAAGCGAGAAATGGAGCCAATCGGCTCCGTTTTTTTCAGTTTAAGTTTGAGACAGAATTTGATGTTTCTCATGGTCATTAATCATTTTATTTTAAAGTAACACCATGATTTAACGTTGATTAATCATAATAAAGCTCGCATGATACTGTTTACGTTTCGACTTGATTTTAGTGCGTATAGACGGAGTGAGTTATGACAATTGGAGAGTTAGGACTAGAACATTTACCACGACAAAAGGCCTTGGTTGAGTCAGCTTATGATGCCTTTTATTCTGAAAAAGACGTTGTTGCCGCGGTATTGCTTGGCTCCTTGTCATCAGGACAAGGTGACCGTATTTCGGACGCTGATGTTGTTGTATTTACTCAAAACAACTTCCATAAAGCCTCAGAGCCTTGCTTTACCCAGTTTGAAGCTAATAAAGACATTTTTTATCGCCTTGAGGGAGAGCACAACGAAAATGCGTGTTTCAAAAAATACATTTTTAATGACCTAACCAGTGCAGAGATTCATTGTTTAGATCTCTGTGACCCCTTCAAACTTTCTAAGCCATTTAAGACTTTATTTGATAAAGCTGATGTGATTGCGGGCATGGTTACTGATGAACCTGCGCCAAAGCATGAAGAGTTCCCAGTTTATACCAGTGGTGATCAAGGCCTGATCTGGGAACTCTTTGATTGTATTAAGTGGTTGAGCAGAGATAACCATGAGCTTGCTAAGTCCTACTTGAAAAAACTCTCTGAGAAACTCTAATTTGAGAGTCATCTCCGTTCCTCCCACTGAAGTTAGCTAGGCGGTTAGGTTATGAAATACAAAAAGCGTCAGAAGTATAAATACACTCTCCATTCTGAAGAAAAGATTGAGACTCACATTTCAGTGAGTAACGCGTATGACAGCCCTTTTCTTAGTTTGTCCAAACAAGGCGTGTTAACGATTAAAAAGGGCTATGCATGGGATGGAGCGAGTGGGCCAGCGTTAGACACAAAAAACATTATGAAAGCTTCTTTAGTGCATGATGCTCTTTACCAACTCATGAGGGAAGAGGTGTTGCCACAAAGTGCTCGAAAGCATGCGGATACGTTGTTGAGAGAAACATGTTTAGAAAAAGGAATGTCTAGCTTCAGAGCAACTTATATCTATTATGGCGTCAGAGTTGTCGGTGGCTTCTTTTCTAGACCTGATACTTTGTGTGCTTAATGGGAACATCTTTCCAACGTTTAACTGTTTATTTATACAGTTTAGTTATGTAAGCTCCAAGGTGATACAAAGGAGTAGTACATAATGACAATAAGATATGAAGAGCATGTGCCAAGCCCGAAAGAATACTGTGATATGCGTATAAAAGCCGGGCTATCACCTAAATCGTTGAAAGCTGCTGAAATTGGCCTACCCAATTCGTTATATGGCGTATCTGTTCGGGATGAAGGAAAGCTCATTGCAATGGGTCGGGTTGTTGGTGACGGGGCGTGTAACTTCGAAATTGTCGACGTTGCCGTTGATTCTGATTATCAAGGTAACGGTTTAGGTAGAAAAGTCATGGAATACATCGACGGTTATCTTTCTTCTGTTGCACTTGAAGGCTCTTACGTTTCTATGATTGCTGATGAACCGGTCTTTTACGAAAAGCTTGGTTATAGGCTGGTGGCTCCTAAAAGCCAAGGGATGACAAAAAAGTTTAAGCCAAAGGCATAACACGTATTCAGCTGTGAAGATAAGCACTAGAAAACAGGAGTTTAATTTCCTGTTTTCTATATTAAATTTCTATTTAAGCCACTTCTGGAATTGGTTTGGGTGGCTGCTCTAAATCAGGCTCTTTTTGAACAGTAGGAATTTGTCCCTCACCCACAGCACTGATGTAACAGCCACTAAGTTTAATGGCAAGGTACATATCAGCTCGCAGTAAGATGCCTCCTTCACTGGTGCTGATACCAGTAAGCTCACACCATTGACGAAGACGTCGTTTCCTTCCTGCGAGGATTAAGCGTACACCTCTCTTTTTCAAAGTATTGTGAATATCTGCCAGTGTTGCCATCACACTGAGATCCAAGTGAGTAAAGCTCGATACGGCGTCGATGACAACGCAACTTGCGTCTTTGTGATGCTCTGCCTGCTCTAACACTCTACGTTTAAAGTAAGGAGCATTGAAGTAAGTTAGCGGTGAGTTAAAGCGGTAAATCACCATTCCAGGAATAGGCGAAGCTTTTCCTGAGTCGTCGATGGTCCGAATGGTACCTTTTTCATCCAAGCCAAGTAGCTGATCACTCGGTCGCATGACAATCCGTAAAAATTGAAACAGCCCTAGCAATACCGCCAAAGTGATCCCCGGTATTACACCCACGATCAACACAGAAATAAAAGTAATGATGGCCAGATAAAATGCATCTTTGTCACGAGATTTTAATTTCCAAATTGCTTTAAGATCGAGCAGCGATAGGGACGCAATGATCAATACAACACCAAGTGAAGCGATAGGGATGAACTGCAAAGGCTCGTAAATAAATACCGCAATAATGGCAATGGTGATTGCGGCGACAATCGAAACTAATTGAGATTTACCGCCATTTGCATCATTGACGGCTGTGCGTGAGTCAGCGCCGCTTATTGCGAAACCTTGTGAAAACGCTGAGGCAATGTTGGCAAAACCCAACGCCTGAAACTCTTTATTTGCATCAATATCATAACCGTTTTTAGCCGCGAAACTGCGGGCGGTGAGCATCATGCTAACAAAACTGACAATCGCAAGGTTGAGCGCCGGGACCACTAGTTCACGGACTTCACCTAGCTCAAACTCCGGTGTTTGAAACTGAGGGAAGCCACCTTGTGTGAGTCCGACAACCGATACGCCCATCTCTTGTAAATGGAAAAACCAAACTGACGCAGTAGTTACGAGGATCGCCAGCATGGCAGCAGGCCAAGTTGGTCGGTAGCGTTTGGTGAGCAAATAAACGACAACCGTCACGATACTCAGAGTTACAGTAGGCCAATGAAGATCGGTTAATCGTTGTGGAGCTTCCCATAAACGTTCCAGTAAATAACGTTGCTCGTATTTCAAACCGACTACTTTCGCAAACTGACCAACGATAATTGTGAGAGCAACACCGTTGAGTAGACCCAAAAGAATCGGACGAGAAAGGAAATCTGCAAACACTCCTAGCTTGAAACGACTTGCCAGTACACACCAAATTCCCGTCATCGCTGTCATGGTCATAACCAACTGCCAATGTTTTGTGGGGTCACCTGCGGCAAGTGGTGTCACAACAGCTGCGATCACTGCACAGGTTGCTGCATCGGGTCCGACAATGAGTTGCCGAGATGTGCCCATCATGGCGTAAACCAACATTGGCAGTACACACGAATACAGACCGACAATTGCGGATACACCAGTTAACTGTGCATAAGCTATGGCAACTGGCAGTGCAACCGCGACAACAGAAAAGGCGGCTCTAAAGTCGTTAACAAACCATTCTTTTTGATAATGCTTAAGCTGAACAAGCCCTGGGAACCACTGTGCGAGTAATATTTTAGCCAACGGATTTACCATATATGTGAGTGAGTTACTTAAAGTATACACCGCTTAGTTGGAACGTCTGTGAGTTAGTTATCACTGGAAATCGGGGAAAAGATTGGAGTGCGAGGATTTTATTGCGCAGGGGGGCTTTGTAGTGTGAGGTGTTATGAATCCGATTCTGGAAGCAATAAAAAACGGGAGCTGATACTCCCGTTTGTGGTCTCAGATTCTAGAGTTACGCGACACTATCCATCTGAGGGTATAGCGGCTTTGCGGCAAGCAGTTCCGGCTCAAAATCGTCAACGTTGATTGTATCTAGACGATGCTGTTCCGCTTCTCTGAGTAGATCGGCTTCTTCTTGCGTGATAAAGTCTTGCTCTAGCCCTTCCTGAGCAATCATATCCAAACGTAAGAATGGGCGACGCTTACCTTGCGCTTTACATACTTTGTCAAACACAGGTTCAGCTTGAAGAATGACTGACAGCGCAAGCTCAATCTTACCTGCTGCGTTGTGCTCGGTTGGTTCAAGGTATTGACCGCGACCAATGCGTGAGCGCGTTGCACTTGGCGTTTGTAGAATGCGCGCCACTTTACTGTCTAGTTTATCGCTTGGCGCTTTGCGTACACGACCGAATGGCATGATTAACACGCGCAGTGCACGACCAATCACTTTGTTCGGGAAGTTTGCTAAGAATTCGTCTACCGCCACTTCCGCTTGTTTCAAACTGTCTTGTAGACCCCAGTGTACTAATGGTAAATCTTCGACTGGGCGTCCATCTTGCTCAAAACGTTTCAACGTCGCAGAGCTTAAATATAGCTGGCTTAGAATGTCACCAAGACGCGCTGATAGACGCTCTTTACGCTTCAAAGAGCCACCTAGCACTGCCATCGAGATATCCGATAGTAAGGCAAGGTTTGCACTGTAGCGGTTCAATTGTTGGTAGTAACGCTTGGTTGCATCTTTGGTTGGCGATGAAGAGCCCAGACCGTCGCTCAAACCAAACCATATACTGCGCACTAGGTTACTCATTGTAAAGCTCACGTGACCAGCAAGCGCTTTATCAAATTTCTCGACAGCATTACTTGCTTCAGAATACGCCGCGTTCATTTCTTCAAGAACGTACGGATGGCAACGGATTGCGCCTTGGCCAAAGATGATCATTGAGCGTGTTAGAATGTTAGCACCCTCAACCGTTACTGCGATTGGCGCACCTTGGTAACCACGAGCTAGGAAGTTAGAAGGTCCCATACAGATACCTTTACCGCCTACGATGTCCATTGCATCGATGATGCTTTGCTGGCCGCGGTGCGTACAGTGATACTTCACGATAGCTGAGATAACTGAAGGTTTTTCACCTAAGTCGATACCCGCAACGGTTAAGTTGCTTGCTGCATCCATCACGTAAGCATTACCACCCAAGCGTGCTAATGGTTCTTCAACTCCTTCCATATGGCCGATCGGCTGTTTGAACTGACGGCGAATACGTGAGTAAGCACCGGTTGCCATTGCCGCAGTTTTGATGCCACCTGTTGAGTTTGAAGGTAGCGTGATACCACGTCCAACCGACAGACACTCAACCAGCATACGCCAACCTTGGCCCGCCATTTTTTCACCACCGATAATGAAATCGATAGGAACAAAGATGTCTTTACCGCGCGTTGGACCATTTTGGAATGGTACATTGAGCGGGAAGTGTCGGTTACCAATCTCAACACCTTTGACATCAGTTGGGATAAGCGCACAAGTGATGCCAAGATCTTCTTTGTCGCCTAGCAAACCTTCAGGATCGCGAAGTTTAAATGCTAAGCCTAGTACCGTTGCGACTGGCGCTAGGGTGATGTAGCGCTTGTTCCAAGTCAGGCGCATACCCAGTACTTCTTTTCCTTCCCATTCGCCTTTACAGACCACACCGTAATCTGGAATAGAGCCTGCGTCAGAACCCGCTTCTGGACTTGTTAGGGCGAAACAAGGGATTTCCTTACCTTCAGCTAGACGCGGTAAGTAATGATTTTTTTGATCTTCAGTACCGTAGTGTTGCAGTAGCTCACCTGGGCCCAAAGAGTTAGGAACACCAACGGTAGACGATAGAACGCCAGAAACACCCGTTAGTTTTTGTAGTACTAGTGATTGCGCGTATGCTGAGAATTCCAGACCACCGTACTTTTTCTTAATGATCATGGCGAAGAACTTATGATCTTTCAGGTATTGCCAAACTTCTGGCGGTAAGTCCGCGAGTTCATGGGTCACTTGGAAATCACTCACCATGGCGCACACTTCATTCACAGGGCCGTCTAAAAAGGCTTGTTCTTCCGCACTTAACTTAGGTGCTTGAATCGCGTGTAGCTTTTGCCACTCTGGTTTGCCTTTAAACAGTTCGGCTTCCCACCAGACGGTACCTGCGTCTAACGCTTCTTTTTCGGTTTGAGACATAGCTGGCAGCACTTTCTTGAAAAGCACTAACGCTTTGCGGCTAATTAAAGACTGACGTACGCCAGGAACCGCGAGCACAGCTGCGGCGAGAACGTAAATAGCCCAACCAATAACGCCGACAGTTCCTGCTACTGTAAGAGCCAGCATGGCCGCGGTGAGTAAGCTAATAGATTTCACGAGAGACATGCGGTGGTAGAGCGTAATGCCTAGCACGATCGCCATCGTGATGATTGAGAGCAAGATGTCCATATATATTTTCCTTTTCAGACTTTATAAGTTTTGTACGTCTGTATGTTAGGTAAGAGGTCTAACCAGTTGGTTTAAGTGTAATCAAAATATTAAGGAAATGTAAAACATAAGATTGGATAAAAAGTGATCTAAGTAGAGTTAAAATTCTAAAGTTGAGATTTGAGTGATGGTTTCATGAGCAAGTTGACAAGTTTATTACCATCACTAATCTAAATCTGTTGGTTCACTATCGACACTAATTCTCGTTTGTGGGTAAACTCAGAGTAATCAAACCCGAGTTCAGGTTTATGAAATGTCCGATACCAAATTGGTATCAGAACAATTTGCTCAGTGAGTCAAGAGCTGACTGAAGCCGAAATAATAAAGAGAACGTCTTATGTACCATGATCTGATTAGAAGTGAATTAAACGAAGCTGCTGAAGTGCTCAACAAATTTTTAAGCGATGACCATAACATTGCGCAAATCGAAGCAGCGGCGAAAATGATTGCTGACTCATTCAAACAAGATGGTAAAGTATTGTCATGTGGTAACGGTGGTTCTCACTGTGATTCAATGCACTTTGCCGAAGAGCTAACAGGCCGTTACCGAGAAAATCGTCCTGGCTATGCTGGTATTGCTATTTCAGATCCAAGCCACCTTTCTTGTGTGAGTAATGACTTTGGTTATGACTTCGTGTTTTCACGTTATGTAGAAGCGGTTGGTCGAAAAGGTGACGTACTGTTTGGTCTGTCGACTTCAGGTAACTCAGGTAACATCCTGAAAGCGATTGAAGCAGCACAAGCGAAAGGCATGAAGACGATTGCGCTAACAGGTAAAGATGGCGGCAAAATGGCAGGCCTTGCAGATATTGAAATCCGCGTGCCACACTTTGGTTATGCAGACCGCATTCAGGAAATTCATATTAAGATTATTCATATCATCATTCAGTTGATCGAAAAAGAGATGGAATAATCGTTTACGGCCACCGTTTCGAGCTGTGTTGTTAGGGAGTTTTTTAAACCATGTGTGAATTGCTCGGTATGAGCGCTAATGTTCCAACGGATATTTGTTTCAGTTTTACTGGGCTCATGCAGCGTGGAGGTCGAACTGGCCCACACCGTGACGGATGGGGGATCACCTTCTACGAAGGGAAGGGCTTTCGAACCTTCAAAGATCCCAAGCCAAGTTGTGAGTCTAAAATAGCAGAGTTGGTACAAAATTATCCCATCAAAAGTCGTGCGGTCGTTAGTCATATCCGACAGGCGAATCGTGGTGGTGTTAATTTAGAAAATACTCATCCCTTTACACGTGAGCTGTGGGGTAGGTATTGGACGTTTGCGCATAACGGTCAGCTCTCTGGCTACCAAGACTTGCATACAGGTCGACATCGACCTGTCGGTGAGACAGATAGTGAACTGGCATTTTGCTGGTTGTTGAAGCAAATGGAAGATCGATATCCTGAGCCACCAAAGGATATGGAGTCGGTGTTCTTATATGTTGCTAAATGTTGTGATGAGCTAAGAGAGAAGGGTGTATTTAACATGCTTCTGAGTGATGGTGAGTATGTAATGACGTATTGCACCAATCATTTGTATTGGATCACAAGACGCGCACCGTTTGGAAAAGCTGCTTTGCTTGATGAAGATGTGGAAATTAACTTCCAAGAAGAAACCACGCCACATGACATCGTTTTTGTGATCGCAACTCAACCTTTGACGGGCAACGAAGCTTGGCAGCGTATGAAACCTGGCGAATACGGCTTGTTTCACCTAGGTGAACTAGTCAAAAATAATGCCTCTGAACTGGTAAATGTGCCGTTTGCGGCGGCTAAGCCGGGCAATCAAGCGCCAACCGAACCGTTAGAGTGATGGTCTCTTACTCTGAATATAAAAATAAAGCTCGCTTAATCGCGAGCTTTATTTTTATGCGTTTTAAACCGAGGGTGGATACGGATGAGCATTCTTACTTTCTAGAGTGCTGGTAGTAGAGTCCTAGTCTCGCTAAGGCTTGCTGTAAAGACGTAATTGATAGAGATTTCTCATAAAAGACGACGTTATTCTGAACGGTGAAGAACGAACCAGATTCAGAATCTACTTTCCGAGTGTTATGCTACTCGAGTGGTTATGGGATTTTTAGAATGTTGGGTTTTAGGTTTCTAGTCTCACCATGGTTTTCTTGAATCAAGTTTATAAGTATTGAAAACACAAAAGAGCAGCCCTCAGGCTGCTCTTTTGTGCATGGAGTTTATTATTCAGGGCTACTCATCTGAGGCGTACCCATGTACGCCAAGCTCTGCGCCATCTAAATAGGCTTTACCATCCTTCATGATCAACCGCTCGTCTACCAGCCACTTAGCCACCATAGGGTAGATTCGGTGCTCCTGCGCCTGAACACGTGCCGCAAGTACACTAGCATCATCGTCTTCGAACACAGGAACTTTTGCTTGCAGTATGACAGGGCCACCATCAAGCTCTTCCGTTACAAAGTGCACACTCGTACCATGTTCTTTATCGCCAGCATCAATTGCTCTCTGGTGTGTGTGTAGCCCAGGATATTTTGGTAGAAGAGAAGGGTGGATATTGATCATCTTACCCATGTAATGAGAAACAAATGCGCTGCTCAGAATGCGCATGTAACCAGCAAGAATAATCACGTCTGGTTGGTATTCATCTATTTGACTCATTAGCTCTGCATCAAAGCTTTCACGCGAGCTGAATGCTTTAGGGTCGACAAAGTGACCGTCCACATCAAACTTTTTTGCACGTTCTAAACCAAAAGCATCTGCTTTGTTAGAGAACACGGCTGCCACTCGTGCGTTTGGCATGCTGTCTTCGCAAGATTCCAAGATAGCTTGCAGGTTACTTCCGTTACCCGAGATGAGGACCACAATGTTTTTTAGGGTATGGTTTTTCATGATGTCGAGAGCGCCTTGGTATTGTAGGTTGGAGTTATGTAGCTTCTAAACTACCTACTAATAGAATGGTTTTTAGTGTTCTAGATAGCAAAATGAGGACCTAGTCATCTAGTGTCCTCATTCTTCTTATCTTTTGAGCTCGATTTGCAAATTATTGGATTTCAACTTGCTCTTCGTTCGCGTCTGCTTGTGCGATTTGACCAATCACCCACGCGTTTTCGCCTTCTTCTTTAAGAAGAGCAACTGCTGCATCTGCCTGGTCTTTCGGTAGTGCAACGATTAGACCTACACCACAGTTGAATGTGCGGTACATTTCGTGTGTGTCGACGTTGCCTTTCTCTTGTAGCCACTTGAAGATAACTGGCCATTCCCAACTGTTACCATCGATAACTGCTTTCGTGCCTTCAGGCAGTACGCGTGGGATGTTTTCCCAGAAACCACCACCAGTGATATGAGAAATCGCATGGATGTCGTGTTTCTCAATCATCTTGAGTGCTGACTTGATGTAAATTTTTGTTGGTTCTAGTAGGTGCTCACCAATAGTGCGGCCTGCTAGCTCTTCGCTCTTATCTGCACCAGATACTTCTAGGATCTTACGGATAAGGGAGTAACCGTTTGAGTGTGGGCCGCTTGAGCCAACAGCGATAAGTGCATCACCAGCAGCGACTTTCGTGCCGTCAATCACGTCTTCTTTTTCTACTACGCCAACACAGAAACCAGCTACGTCGTAGTCTTCGCCTTCATACATGCCAGGCATCTCCGCAGTTTCGCCACCAATTAGGGCACAACCTGCTTGAACACACCCTTCTGCGATACCTGAAACAACATCCGCTGCGGTATCAACGTCTAGTTTGCCTGTTGCATAGTAATCTAGGAAAAACAGTGGCTCTGCGCCTTGCACGATAAGATCATTTACACACATTGCCACTAGGTCGATGCCAATCGTGTCGTGCTTATTCATATCCAGTGCTAGGCGAAGTTTTGTGCCAACGCCATCAGTACCAGAAACCAGTACAGGTTGTTTGTATTTAGTTGGCAATTCGCATAGCGCGCCAAAACCACCGATACCACCCATAACTTCAGGGCGACGAGTACGTTTTACCGCACCCTTAATACGATCCACAAGCGCGTTGCCTGCATCAATATCTACACCAGCGTCTTTATAGCTAAGAGAAGAGTTGTTACCACTCACAGGGAAGTCCTCGGTATTAAGTTGGATATGAAAACGGCGCTATTCTAACAGTGCTTAAACATAGATAGCAAACGTTTGCGTCTGTTTTTTTCTTTAGTGATTTATCCTGATATCCCTGTGAAAATCATGTATAATCTGAAGGTTTATTTAAATATTGCCAACTATAGCCGGAGATGGACATGAAAGTTGTTGAAGTAAAGCACCCTCTAGTAAAACATAAAATTGGTCTAATGAGAGAAGGTGACATCAGCACAAAACGTTTTCGTGAGTTAGCGACTGAGGTCGGTAGCCTACTTACTTACGAAGCAACGTCAGACTTTGAAACAGAAAAAGTGACCATTGATGGTTGGAACGGTCCGGTAGAAGTAGACCAGATTAAAGGTAAAAAAGTAACCGTAGTGCCAATCCTACGTGCAGGTCTAGGCATGATGGATGGAGTTCTTGAGCACATGCCAAGCGCACGTATCAGTGTTGTGGGTATTTACCGTGATGAAGAAACGCTTGAGCCAGTTCCTTACTTCAACAAGCTTGCTTCAAACATCGAGGAGCGTATTGCGCTTGTTGTTGACCCAATGCTTGCAACAGGTGGTTCTATGATTGCTACTATCGATCTCCTAAAAGAGAAAGGTTGTAACCAAATCAAAGTGCTGGTACTTGTTGCTGCACCAGAAGGTATTGAAGCGCTAGAAAAAGCACACCCAGATGTTGAGCTATACACTGCGGCAATCGATGAGAAGCTTAATGACAAAGGCTACATCGTTCCGGGTCTAGGCGATGCAGGTGATAAGATCTTCGGTACTAAGTAATTCTTTGATGTATTACTATGACTGAACAGAAAAAGGCTTGGTGAAAACCAAGCCTTTTTTGTATCTACTGTGCCGTCCTAAATAAGGTTGACACTTTCCACCCCCAAAATTGGAGAGTGTTATGAAATCAACAACTAAAAGAACTCAGCGCGATTACTCCCTCGCTTTTAAACTCAC
>NZ_JAWOWL010000004.1:0-236860 GCF_033340395.1 Vibrio sp. 1159
AGTTCTTTTAGTTGTTGATTTCATAACACTCTCCAATTTTGGGGGTAGAAAGTGTCAACCTTATTTAGGACGGCACAGTGTTTACCATAAAAGCTGCGCTTTGAGCGCAGCTTTTTTGTATAGAACTAGTCACTGATATCTGGCAGTTGTTTGGCCATTACCACGCCAGCAAAAGTAATAAAAGAGAACACTAACACCACAGCTGAAAGGCTCAAGAAGTTCGACATAACACCAAGAGAGCTCATTAGAAGCAGCATTATCCCAACCACTGTGTTACTCACGGCTACATAGCTCGTCCGTTTGTCACCTTCTGCGATATCAACTAAATAGGTTTTTCGTCCGACTCGTATTCCGTCGTGGGCAATACAAACACAAAAGTAAAGCAGAGGAATCACGAATAGGAAGCTTTGGCTAGCGGTGACCCATGTATCGTAAACAAATAACACAACACCAAGTAGCGCGCTCATCATTGCGCCTATGACCATCACACTGCGGCTAGAGCGATCGGACATTCTTCCCCAGAAAGGACCTGACACAAAGGAGGCTAAGCCACTCGCAAACATAAAGAGAGCTAGCACCCAGAGCTGTCCACCCAGAGATTGCTGTGCCAGCACAACGTAGTACGGTGCACTCAGCGCAGAACATAAAAATAGTGTCCGCGTGATAACGAATCGACGAAAGGTCACGTCTGTCTTAAGTAACGCGAGTTGTTTAAATGCTTCGAGGACGCCATTTCGACCACCGTCTACCTCACCGGCATACTCATTAATTCGCGCATAGACGAATGCCGCGATGAGCCATATGACGCCCGCTAAGCCTAAACTCAGACCGTAAAAGCGCTCTGTCGGCTCTACGTCCCATAACCAGGCTAGTGCCAGAAGGCTCGCGAAAAGCAGCGTAACCAGGCCAGCAGCACTTGAAGACCAGCCGTTGACTTGACCTCGTTGGTTTTTAGGGATGGTTTTGCCCAATACATCTTTTGATGCGACGGAATTTAAACCGCGTGAGAGGCTGAAGATCACAAGACATGCAATTACACCATAACCCGCAGCAGCTCCTGTCAGAGTTAATGCGACCACTCCGATTGCAAATATGGAAAGAGCCTGCAAGATGCTGCCAATTACCCAGACCCATTTTCTTACTGGAATGCGTCGGATGTAGTGCGCGATGCTAAGTTGTGGGATAAGGGAACCTGATTCACGAATAGGAACGAGCCAACCAATTAAGTAAACCGGTGCCCCGAGACTTTGTAGTATCCACGGCAACGTGACTTTAGGATTGATTAACGCATCGCCGACTTTCGTTAAAAACTGAGCGAGAATTATTTTAAGAAAGTTGCCGGGAACTTGATGACAAGCTGATTCAGGAATCGCCTTACAGGCACGGGCATCTTCGTCATTAACGATCTTTTCGTAAATGCTGTTTTGTTTGTCCTTGTTCATCAACCTGCCTATGTTCAACTTATTCATTTCGCGAATAAATTAACATTAAACCCAGATTGATGTTAAGTGAAGCACGTTATCAAGCCCACAGAAAACCGGTTGTTATTCGCAGGAGCAGATTGTGCTAAAGTGGCGTAAACAAAATAACAACGATATTCAATAAGGATTCTTTCATGGACGCTCTCGATCTTTTGCTCAATCGCCGATCTATCGCGAAGTTATCCGCGCCTGCTCCAGAAGGTAAAGCACTTGAGAACATCATTCGTGCTGGCCTTCGTGCGCCTGACCATGCGGGATTAACCCCTTGGCGTTTCGTTATCGCACAGGGCGATGGTTTGAAAAAACTGTCAGATATATTGGTAAAAGCGGCAGAAGCTGAAAATAGTGATGAAGCGGTGGTCGAAAAGGTAAAGAATGCCCCATTTCGCGCACCAATGGTGATCACGGTGATTGCTAAAGTAACAGAACATGAGAAAGTACCAGCACTAGAGCAACACTTATCTGCGGGATGCGCTGTACAAGCGATGCAAATGGCAGCTGTAGCGCAAGGCTTTCAAGGGTTTTGGCGCTCAGGTAAGTGGATGTTCCATCCAGAAGTTCATCAAGCATTTGGTTTAGAGGGTGACGATGAGATTGTTGGTTTCTTGTACTTAGGCACGCCTGGTTGTACACCGATGAAAGTTCCTGAGCGTGACCTTTCTCAGTTTGTTGAATTCCTATAACTAAAAACTTAAATAAACTGACTGTTTATTTATACAGTTTTTCTTGATTTATTAGGGCTACATTCGTTAATGTGGCCCTAATTATATTTATTTCCAAAACGTTATGTCTCGTCTGTTTATTGCTGAAAAACCAAGCTTAGGCCGTGCGATTGCCGCTGCACTGGCAAACCCTCAAAAGAAAGATCAAGGATTCATCCGCTGTGGGAACGGGGATATCGTTACTTGGTGTATCGGCCATTTGCTCGAACAAGTCGAACCTGACGCTTACGATGAGCGTTATAAAAAGTGGAATATGGCAGATTTACCAATTGTTCCGCAGCAATGGCAGCTCAGACCGAGGAAAAGCGCAAGTAAGCAATTAACAGTGATTCGTAAATTGCTCAAAGAAGCTAACGAAGTCATTCATGCAGGAGACCCAGATCGAGAGGGTCAGCTGTTAGTTGATGAAGTTCTGGACTATTGCAAGTTATCTAAAACCAAGAAGGAATCTACACAGCGTTTGTTGATTTCCGACTTGAACTTACCTGCGGTTAAACGTGCTCTCAGTTCTATGCGCAGTAATCGCGAGTTTATCCCACTTTCAGTTTCAGCATTGGCCCGCTCTCGGGCTGATTGGCTGTATGGTATGAACATGTCTCGTGCTTATACCTTGCTTGGTCAAAAAGCAGGGTATCAAGGTGTTCTCTCGGTAGGGCGAGTGCAAACGCCAGTTCTTGGCTTAGTGGTGCGTCGTGATGAAGAAATCGAAAACTTTGTCCCGAAGGACTATTTTACCCTACATGCTCTGATCCCATATCAAGATGCCAATGGTACTTTTGATATTCGTGCTCGTTGGAAGCCAAGTGAGGCATGTAAGCCTTGGCAGGACGAAGAAGGTCGAGTATTAAACCGTAAGTTGGTAGAAAATGTTGCAAACCGTATTGCAAATCAACCCGCAAAAGTGACAGAGTCGGAACAAAAGCAAACCAAGCAATCAGCACCATTACCTTATTCGTTATCTGCTTTACAGATCGATGCCGCGAAGCGCTATGGTATGAGTGCGCAACAAGTACTAGATACTTGTCAGGCATTGTATGAAAAGCACAAGCTGATCACTTACCCGCGTTCAGATTGTCGCTATTTACCGATGGAACACTACTCACAAGCAGGGACGGTGACAACTGCTATTGCGAATAACGCAAAAGAGTTGCAAGTTGCCGTTCAGGGAGCAGACTTAACATTAAAGTCCAAAGCCTGGAACGATAAAAAAGTGGATGCGCACCATGCGATTATCCCTACACCGAAGCAAGCTAATGTGAATGCGCTTTCCGGCAATGAGATGAAAGTGTATCAATTGATTGCGCGCCAGTACCTCATGCAGTTCTATCCGGCGGCGGTTTACGCAGAAGCGAAATTGGTTTTCGATATCGCTGGTGGTACGTTTGTCGCGAAAGGTCGTCAGTTAGTTTCGCCGGGTTGGAAAGCGCTAATGGGCAAAACTGACAAGGAAGATGAAGGTATTGATGCCGTGCCACCGCTACCCGAAGGCACCGTGTTAACTTGTCGTGAAGGGGAAATAAAAGACCGAAAAACCGAGCCACCAAAGCATTTTACCGAAGCATCGCTGTTGCAAGCGATGACCGGGATCGCCCGTTACGTTGCGGATAAAGAACTGAAAAAAATCCTTCGTGACACTGATGGGCTAGGCACGGAAGCGACTCGCGCTGGTATTTTGGACACGCTGTTCAAACGCCAACTGCTTACGCGTCAAGGTAAGTCAATTCTCAGTTCTCCTGCGGGAAGAGGTCTCATTCATGCCTTGCCAGAAGATTCAACATACCCTGATATGACGGCTCATTGGGAGCACCAGTTACAAGGTATGGCAGAGAGAAATCAAGCATATCAGCCGTTCATGCAAGCACTGGAACAACGCATTGATAGCTTGATGGCACAAGTAAAAGCAGGCCCTATCCCTGATTCATTACGTCATTTACCCAAGGTGGAACGTCCTGCGTTTAAACGTAAAAAGCGCAGTTATTCAAAGAATGGTGGCGCGACTAAATCTCGTGCAACCAAAGGTAAGCAGGCATAGGACAAGCGCGGTGTAATTAAACACCGCGCATGCTTGAAAATAGATTACTCGAACAGGTCACCGTGGTTTTGGATCGCGCCTCTTACTTCACCTTGAGTTAACACGCGTTTGTCCAGTACCTCTTTCACCTGGTTGCCCAAGTCAACTAATGTATCTCGATTCGCTTGAGTTTGGCGTTTACCAGCACTTCTCAAGCAGTAATTTAGTTCGTGCTCTTCGCTAAAATTAACCAAATCCCTATCTGCTGCCATCGTGCTTTCTCCTTATTTGTTCTACTTTTTCCTAAGTCTGGATTGGATGTAGATAAATTCAAGTTAGATTGCGTGAATTATGCTGGTGGATCACTGATGAACATTATGTTTGCCAACCAAGTCACGATTATGAAGCCTGGCTTTGATGGTATTTGGTTTAGTGATGGTTGTGTCTTAATGCTGCTACCAAGGTAACTCAGTACCATCGTAGTTAATAAATCGACCTGAAAGCTGCGGTGTGCTCAGCTCTATCACGTTCGCTAGGCCTTGCGCGGAGGTTTGCGTATCTATCAAAGCATTTGGCCCGCCCATCGCCGTTTTTACCCAACCAGGGTGAAGCGCTAAAACGGTAAATCCTTCAGGTGTTAAATCATTACTTAAGCTTTTCACAACCGAGTTAAGCGCCGCTTTCGATGAGCGATAAATATAACCGCCACCGGACGTATTTTCGGTCATGCTCCCCACTTTTGATGAGATACAAGCAATCTTTTTTATCTTGCCTTGTTGTAAGCGAGGGTAACAGTGCTCAACCAGTTTTAACGGTGCAATGGTGTTTACTTCGAAGGCTTTACGCCATTCTTCTACGTCAGTGTTTCCAAAGCCATATCCCTTGGGGCCGTAATATCCTGCATTATTGATGAGTAAGTCGATGGCAGGGAGTTTATCGGCAAGCTTAGCGACTTGTTCGTAGTGAGTGACATCCAGTTCGTGCAAAACCAAATTACTGAATTGTGAGGCTAGAGTTTGTAGTTCTGAACTGTTCTCTAAGGAACGGCTAGTAGCATGTACTTGGTGGCCTTGCTTCAGGTACAGCTCAGTTAAGCTAAGGCCAATGCCGCGATTTGCTCCGGTAATAAAGACGGTTTGACTCATACAAACACCTATGTTTTTTTGATTTCAGTTGAAAGTCATTGTGTTAGTTAAGCACAATAAAATCAACCAACCACCACGCACCAACAACAAGAGATGAAAATAGGGACAGGGCACAAAGAGAGCCAAACAGTGCGCCGAGAATAGCAAAGAAAGTAGAATTCATATGTATATTAAATTTAATTGATATTGAAAATCATTATCAATTAAATTGCGTTTTATTCAACCCTTTAAGTTGATACTATTTCGTTACCATTGTTATTAAGAATTTCTCATGCTGCCATTTATCTACCACCCGATTTATTCTCAACTTGAGTTGCCAGAGGGGCATCGTTACCCAATTATGAAATACCAGTACCTCTATGAATCGGTATTGGTGCATATGGAGAAAGATAACTGGAAAGAGCACACGCAGTTTTTCCAGCCCGAAGCATTAACTGTTGGGGAAGTAAAACGTGTTCATGACGAGGAATACGTCGAGTTACTTGTTAGTGGAAACATGCCAGCTGCGAAGATGCGCCGAATAGGTTTTCCTTGGAGTGAGTCTCTCATTACCAGAACGCTAACTTCAGCAGCGGGCACGGCTCTGACCGCAAAAAAGGCACTTGAGTACGGTGTGGCCATTCATTTGAGTGGTGGGTATCACCACGCACACAAAGAGTTTGGCAGTGGTTTTTGTTTATTTAATGACTTAGTGATCGCGGCCAGGCAAGCGCTCGAAGTCGAGCATGTCGATAAAGTATTGATCATTGATAGTGATGTTCACCATGGGGATGGAACAGCAACTTTATGTGACGATGAGCCAGATATCATCACGCTTTCTTTCCACTGTGATAAAAACTTCCCAGCGAGGAAGCCTCAGTCTGACCTCGATGTGCCTTTGGTGCGAGGGACAGGTGATGAGGATTTTTTAATGGCGTTTAAAGAAGTGGTCGATATGGCACTTAATCTTCATCGCCCTGATTTAGTTATCTACGATGCTGGTGTCGATATACATCAAGACGATGAGCTTGGATATTTTGATGTGTCGACTCAAGGGATTTTAGAACGTGATAGATTTTTAATGCAAACAGTGAAATCTCGAGGTATCCCTGTCGCAGCTGTCGTTGGAGGTGGATATCGAACGAATCATGCTGACCTCGTCCCAATCCATTTGCAGCTTATCAATGCCGCTAAAGAAGTCTTTATTGATGAGTAGATACAACTAGATGTAAATATCAAATTGATTCAACACTGGAACGAACGAAAAGGGCATTAATTTTTTGTGGGTTCTTTCGGAGTGTGGCGGAGTGCTTAGTTGCGTTCAAGAAGTGATAAGTGATTTGTACAAATCTTTTAAGTCTGGAGATGCGAAAAATCCCGCTAATTTCTTAGCGGGATTTTTCTAAAAGTGGCGGAGAGATAGGGATTTGAACCCTAGATACGCTATTAACGTATGCCGGTTTTCAAGACCGGTGCTTTCAACCACTCAGCCATCTCTCCGTTGTTGAGGCGCATAATATAAGGCTTTGAAAATGTTGTAAACCCCTAGTTGAACTGATTGGATGTTTACTGCGCAAATTTGTGGTTTGTGTTGTTTAAATAAACAAAAACTCCCCCAAAAAGGGGAGTTTGAATAGTATATGGATTGCTAGGTATTAATCGTTTTTAGAATAAAAACGCTGTAACTCAGTTAAACCTTGCATCAAAACTGGCAACTTCGGTGCATCATCTCGAAGTCGTTTGTAGTTTTTGTCATACAGCTTGTAGTTGCCAAACTTATCGATCACTGTGGTTTGTGAGCTAGTAATTAAGGCAAGCTCGCGAGTATCGCCCGCCAAGATCCAGCGACGACGGCTTTCATCGAATAGGTTGCGACCACTACTGTAATCATATGGGTTGGAAGATACGCCGAGCATATCTTGCAACAGTGTAACCGAGAGGTCCAAGTGGCTTGTGCTGTGATTAAACTCGCCAGCCAGCATTCCAGGCCAATGGATCACCATCGGAACTTGTAATTGATAACGGCTGTAGTTGCTGTTTGCTCCCCAGCTGTTCGTATTGGTTTCGTTAAATTCACTACCGTGATTAGAAGTGATGATTACGATGGTGTTTGTCAGTTGTCCCGTCGTTTCTAGTTCATCAATAATACCGGCGATAGTTCTATCCGCCGACTTCACTGCATATTCATAAGCTTTTTTGAATCGCTCACTTGCGGGCATTTCTTCGTCATTATTTGAAGGAATCGATTCAAAATTATCAACGGTGGTGACTTCGATGTAACTAAACCATGGCTGACTTGCTTTCTCTGCTAACCATGTATTCCAGTTTGCGATAGATTGTTTATCGGTATGAGCTTGCGTGCCATCTAGGTCTTCCGCTAAGTTCAAGTCGCGGAAAATAATTTCTGAGTAGAGATCATCTTCAAACCCACTGCCACTGAATAAACCAAAGTTGTAGCCCTGATCTTTCAGTACATCGAGCAATACTGGGGAAGCACCTTGCGCCTTGATGCTTGATGCATAACTGGTCGGTAAGCCATAGAACAAACCAAAGGCCCCGTATGTATCATTACTTGAGCTGTAATGATTACGGAAGTTCTGATTGTTTTCAGCAAACTCATAGAGGTTAGGCATCTCTTCTTGGTTAAGCGCATCCGCTCGTAAATTGTTTATGCTGATCATCAACACATTGAGCTTATTAACTCGGCGGTTAAACTCAAGCTTTTCAAGAGGATAGTTGACTAACTCTACGTTGCCTTCGTTTTCTGCTAAACGTTTTAGGTATTCCTCACGGTCAAGTAGACCATGTTTTTCCATAAAACTCTTCGCCGTCATCGGGTAAGACAACGGGAAGTTTGAACGCTGGCTAGTAATTGGGTTGTAAAAATACGCATCTGCCCAAATGTAAACCAAATGGCTGGTCATAAAGCTGAGGAAAAAGACGGCCGCGAGAGGGCGTCCTACGTGCTTATGAGATAGTTTGCGCTGTTTTCGCCATACCCATTCGGATAGTGCGAGTTGAATAAGGAAGATCAGCGGCATCACAACAAATAAATGTTGTAGGTCAGTGCTGAGTGCACTTTTGTCTTCGCTGAATAGTAACTCCCAGACAACGGGAGTTAAGTGCAAATTGATCGACTGATACGCTTGGGTATCAATTAATAATATGGTTTGCCCAACGGTTGCGAAAATCACTGCCACCAAACGGAACAATTTCCGCGATGGCAGGATAAACGTCAACGGGAATAGAACAAGCAAGTAAAGTGCGAAAACTAGAAAGCCAAAGTGACCAACCCAAGAAACCGCCAGATAAAACTGACCAAGTAACGTCTCGGGCCAAGGAGACTGAACAATGTAGCGTGTGCCTATCAACATCGATGCAACGATATTGAAGAATGCAAACCAGTGACCCCAACCAACTAGTCGAGATACACGTTCGCTGTATGAGTTTCCGCTGTCTACCATGTATGTGTTCTATTGTCCGTGATTAGTGTGTTTTTGGTGTTTCTAAAGAAGACATCAGCGCCTGAGCAAATTTTTCAGCAATCGCTTTGCGTTGTGAAGCAGCAACACGTTGATTTAAGACATTGGTTGCGATATTTCCGGCAATCATTAGCGTCAACTCAGGAGAAGCAGCGTGTTTTTCAAGAACTGTTGCTACTTCAGCAAGAATTTTTTCTACTTGCTCGTCAGTATATTTAGATGTAATCGGCATAAAGACTCTAATAATGATAGTAAAAGCGGCTTATGATAACCTACAATGCCCATCAACTAAAACCTTGTAGCAAGATAAAATCACTATGAGTCTTCATCTTTCAAACGTTATTCTGCATCAACTGTGCAAAAACGATCAGGACGAGCTGGTTGTAAACTTTCGTCCAGCATCATTAGAGAACGATGCATCTACAGAAAACTTAGTCGCTGAGCTTCACCGAGTATTCCATTCTAAAGCTGGTAAAGGTTTTGGCGCTTTCCAGTCAGACAGCGAATTTCAATTTTGGCTTCAAGAAATGCGCAAAGGAGAGCGAGATTTTTACGACTTCTCACAAATTAGTGCAAATCGCTTGAAAGAAGAGTTGATTAAGTACCCATTTGCGGATGAAGGTATCTTGGTTTTCGCTGAGTATCAGAGTTTAGCAACGGACTACTTGTTCATCGGTATCTTACCAATGAATCAGAGTTTAAAAGTGACCGAAGGTTTGGACATCAGTGCGACAGATTACTTAGATATCACCAAAATGGATATTGCCGCACGCATCGACCTGTCGAGCTACGAGACCGACAAGGAATCCAATCGTTATCTGCAATACATTAAAGGACGCGTTGGCCGTAAAGTGGCGGACTTCTTCCTAGATTTTCTGCAAGCGGATATTGGCTTAGATACTAAACAACAAAACTTAGTGTTGATGCAGGCGGTGGATGATTTTTGTGCTGACTCGAAGCTAGAAAAGCAAGAAGTGAACGAGTACAAGAAACAAGTTTACGACTACTGCAATGAGCAAATTAAATCCGGTGATGAGGTTCAAATCTCAGAGCTTTCCGGAGAGCTTCCTCAAAGCCAAGATGGCACGAGCTTTATGGATTTCACCAAAGAGCAAGGGTACGAGCTTGAAGAGTCTTTCCCAGGTGATCGTGCGACGGTTCGCAAACTGACTAAATTTGTTGGAGCTGGTGGTGGTTTGAATATTAGCTTCGATAGTCTCTTACTTGGCGAGCGTATTTTTTATGATCCAGAGACGGATACCTTAACGATTAAAGGGACGCCTCCAAATCTAAAAGATCAGTTAAGTCGCAATTAAAATCATATCGTTAAATAAAGAGAGCAAACGGCTCTCTTTTTTTATGTGAATAAGAAACATCCATAGTATATGCTTGTAATTAATGGAGATATGCGAGGGGCAAGTGTTGCTGAAGCTAAAAGAAGGAATACGGCGGTTTGTTTGGTTCTGGTTCGTTTTGTGGTGTGTTTTAGCACTTGGCATTTGGCTGCAAGCCAAACAAACGATTCAAACGATTTCGACTGTAAATGAGTTAGGAAGTAAAGTTGAAGAAGTCAGGCACTTTTTTAACTTCGATCTGCCTTACCGTGTTAAACACGTCGACCAAATTTCACTGAAACTTCAGTTGGCTTATGCAGTTCGCTTACAGCTTGAAAGTGAGTTTTCTGAAGGGAAAATCACACCAGACATCACTCAATTACTTTATACGACCGACCGATTTTTAGAAAGTGCTCGAGCTTTTGTAAGAAGTGACAGTGAATTGGTTTCGTTAGCAGAACAGTTACGAAGCAGCCGTGCTCGAACAGAAAACTCTGAGCAAATTCAGGCAATGTACTATCGCTTAGGTGCGCTTGTTTTTGAGTCTGTCTCTAGTGACTCTGCAACGAATAGCGATACTTACCGTGACTTAGACCGACTTTTTATTGAATCAGAGACGCTCTCTCCCGAAGAGCGAAGCGCTCTTCAGCGCCAGCTTGCTCAAACCTCAAGCGCACTATCTGCTCAGGCACAGGGCAGTTATTTATCTAATCAACTGCTTAATCCAGATTTCCCGAACCAGTTAACTTCGATAAATGAGCAGTTGGAACAGAAGCTAATGACTTTTATTGTTTGGCTGTCTGTAATCAGTGGTTTGCTCCTTTTCCTCATTTCATGGGGAGCCTTCTCCCCAAAAACGATTCAACCGATACCACTACCCAGAACCGATGATAAAAAGTCAGAGCAAGTTGGCGATGATGAAAATGGAGCTAACACTGTTCCCTCAGCTCAGTCAGAAAATTTTCAAAACGTCCAAATGAACGAAAAAAGTTGTAATGAGGTGAATTCATCACAAGTGGAAGTAGTGGAACGTGAGCCGTACATAGATATCAATAAAATGTTAGATTCTCTGTCTGGTGACGAGGGCGCTGTGCGGATGTTACTGGAGGTCTTTATTCAGGACCACTCTGGCGATGGCACTAAAATGTATCAGCTGTTAGAAGAGGATAAAGAGCAAGCGCAAAGAGCCGCACACAGTCTTAAAGGGGTCTCAGGGAGTTTAGGTGCAATGCCATTGCACTGTATTTCGGGTGATATTGAACTGTTGATTAAACAAGGGCAAAAAGTGCCGGAAGAGAAGTTGGCATGTTTAGATGATGTCCTAAAACAAACCATACTTTTTGCTAATAATGCTCTCAATAGTGAAAAGATAACAGAAGCGCTAACAGATTGATATTGCTCTGACTTAATGTCATAAGAGTTGAGGTAATAAAGGCTCGAACTATATGACTTAGTTCGCTTTATTCCTGTTCTATACAATTTGTTAAAGGTGTTTTCATGTCCGTTCGCCGAATGTCTTCAATGATGTTGATAGGGCTGGTTATGATGCTTTCAGGGTGCTCCCTGCTCGAAGTCAAGATCGAGAGTCAAACCGTCCCTCTTACCAAACAAGAGCTCAATATGCGTCTTTTGACTCGTGAGTATGCGCAGCAGTTTTTTGCTCAGGTTGAGCAAGCAGCAGATGCACTACACGAACAATATGAGCCTCATGATAAAGTTCATCAATCTTATATTTTACTTTGGAAGATAAATGCTGAAGAAGGCATCCAAGCTTCTGCATACCAAGTGTCCCCAATGGCTGCACTGATTGATACATGGACTTTCACGCTACAAATGGAACAGTTTTTTATTACCGCTTCTGGTAATGAGCTCTTTGCGTCTGATGAGGCCAAGTTAGTTTCCGTTTATTTAGCGAAAGAGGTAGATAAACTGGCTCAATCTTTATTGAAGAAAGAAGCATACATCAAGACAAAAACGTTTGTTGCAGAGTTCGCCAAGCAGCATCCATTCGCTGATTTAAGCATGATTAGGACTCCGGCTTACCGTAGGTGGTTAGATGCAAACCAAATTAGCGAAGAGGAAGCCGTTACAACGCTAGGCACGATGCCAGAAGCACTCGGGGATGTCTCTGATCGTCTAAGTCTGGTATCAGAGCAGACACCAAAAATTATGACGTGGAAAGCGCAGTTGTTGGCCTTGAATAGCTCTGCCAGTATCGAAAAAGTCAATGCGGCGCTCAATAGTTTGCAAGTTACCGCTGATTCGATGAGGGATTTTATCGATAACAACCCAGAGTACATGCGCTATTTGGCAGAACAAATGGCGCTGGAGTTACAACCTTTGGTTGACGATATCGATCAAAGGACGGAGGCGCGTTTATCTCAGTTGGGTGAAGAACGCCAAGCTATAGAGCTGATGGTTGCCAGAGAGCGCCAAGAAATCGCACAGATCATTACCCATGAGCGCGAGAAGTTTGCTCAAGATATGGATCGAGTGTCGCAAGAGGTTGTGAATCTCGCCATGACTAAGCTGATTGAACTTGTCAAAAGTACCATCATCTACTTTATTCTGTTCATTGCCGTTATATTCTTTGCACCGCTTGGCTTGGGCTATTGGTTTGGGAAGCGTGCAGCCGTGAAAACGCCAGTCAAACAAAGCTAACGATTTGTTTTGGAAATAAAAAAAGAGCGCTTTAAAGTGCTCTTTTTTAGTATTGAATTCGGAAGGGAGGTTCTTCCTATCTCTGCGAAGTTAAGCGGTTTGCTGCTTTAATTCGCCTTCAGCTTCTTCAACTGCTTCTGCTGTTGGTTCGCACTTATCAACAAACCAACCCATGTAAGAAGTGAAGATCGTTACGATGATACATACAAAACTCAGCCACATGAACGGGGCATAAGACAGTGTAGCAACACCCAAAATACTGGCCATGTAGATACCGTTGTCACTCCAAGGGACCATACCTGAGGTTAGCGTGCCGCCAAATTCTGCGTTACGAGACAAATTCTTACGTTTGTAGCCTAGACGGTCATAGTTCTTCGCACAGATTTTTGGGGTCAGAATAAGTGAAACGTACATCGCTGAACCAAATACGTTGCCCATAAAGGCCGTACCAATTGTGCTTGTTGCCAATGAACCTGCACTTTGAACGCGTTTTTCAAACAGCTTCGCGATAGTCTCTAGCACGCCTACTTTATCTAGTAGACCGCCAAAACCAAGGCCGAATACGATAACCGCTACCGACCCAAGCATTGAAGACATGCCGCCACGGTTAAGGATTGAGTCAATGAAATCTACGCCAGATGAGATTGCAAACGGAGCCCAAGCCGTGTTGAACGCGGTTAGGAAATCGACATCTTGGATCATCACTGCCCAAATAATACCTAGCAGAGAACCAAAACTGATCACTGGGAATGAAGGCATACGCATCGCTAGAAGTGACAATACGATGATCACAGGAACAAATGAGTAAGGGGTGATGTAGAACTGCTGTTCCATCGCTTTAATGACAGAGTCTACCTGGCTCATGTCAACTTGACCTGCGTAGTGGAAGCCAAATGCAGTAAACATAATGCCTGTAATAATGTAGCTAATGAGTGCTATCGGCAACATACCTTTAATATGTTCCATCACTTCAACGTTAGACATAGATGAAGCAAGGATTACTGAATCCGATAGAGGCGACATTTTGTCACCAAAGTAACAGCCTGAAAGTACGGCACCTGCAGTGATTGGCGCAGGAACACCAAGACCTTGACCGATACCCATCATTGCAATACCTGCCGTGCCAGCCGCACCCCAAGATGTGCCAGTCGCTAGCGCAGTCAATGAACAGATGATCATGGTCGCCAGCAAAAAGATGGAAGGGTGGATTGCTTTAAGGCCGTAGTAAATAATGGTTGGAACAATACCACCAGAGATCCAAGTACCTACAAGCGCGCCAACGGCCAAAAGGATTAAAACGGCTCCAAGTCCATTGGAAATGCCATTTAGTGCTGCTTTTTCCAGATCTTTATACTGATGGCCAAGCTTTATGCCCAATATCATGACAATGAACCAACCGATGTATAGCGCTAGCTGAATCGGTAGGTCTAGCTTGGCTGTGAACGAAAATGCCAGCAGGAGAAATAAACCGAGCGAGATAAATACCTGTATCAAGCTTGGTAGGCGTGGTGTAACTTGCTTCATATGTGCCTCTGTCAATCTTGGAGCAATAGAGGAAGGCGCTCCTTGTTGTAATCGCGCATAACATACATTAACAAAAATTATATTTCGAACATTTGGTGTTTTATCTTGATGTTCGTCGGTAAAAACGTTTGCTTGTGAAATTAACTGTTAGTTTGTTTTAACTTTTTTGGTTTTAAATGTTGTGTAATGTGAAATTATTGTGCTTCATGTGTTATTTTCTCATTGAGTGGTAAGACCAATTAGGGGGCTAAAGTGCTTTCCCTACTTGAAAAATGGTTAAAACCGCAAACCAAACACTAAAAAATCTCGTGTAACCCGGTTTTTCAGAGGAAAAGGTTAAAAAACGCGCTTATTTACAAAATAGGGGTTGAGATTTTGCTGTGAAAAATTAACTATGGGGTAGGTTTTTTAATACATGGAGAGTTAATACGATGAGAGTTGGTTTAGTTGGTTGGCGCGGTATGGTTGGTTCAGTCCTTATGCAGCGTATGGTTGAAGAGAAAGACTTCGACCTAATCGAACCAGTATTCTACAGTACTTCTCAAGTTGGTATTCCTGCTCCTAACTTAGGAAAAGACGCAGGCTTACTGCAAGACGCGTATGATATTGAAAGCTTAAAACAGCTTGATGCGGTAATCACCTGTCAAGGTGGTAGCTACACAGAAAAAGTTTTCCCTGCACTTCGTCAGGCTGGTTGGAAAGGCTACTGGATTGATGCGGCCTCTACGCTACGTATGGCTGAAGATTCGATCATCACACTTGATCCAGTGAACTTAAAGCAAATCCAACAAGGCATCCACGGTGGCACGAACACATTTGTCGGTGGTAACTGTACGGTTAGTTTAATGCTAATGGGGCTAGGTGGTCTATTTGAGAAAGGCCTTGTTGAGTGGACAAGCGCAATGACTTATCAAGCCGCATCTGGTGCTGGTGCGCAAAATATGCGTGAGTTGATCTCGCAAATGGGCGTTATCAATGACTCTGTGAGCTCTGAACTTGCAAACCCATCAAGCTCTATCCTAGATATTGATAAGAAAGTTGCGGATACAATGCGCAGCGGCTCTTTCCCTACAGATAAATTCGGTGTGCCACTAGCTGGTTCGTTGATCCCATGGATCGATGTGAAGCGCGATAATGGTCAGAGTAAAGAAGAGTGGAAAGCGGGCGCTGAGGCGAATAAAATTTTGGGTTCTCAAAGTTCACCTGTTCCAATTGACGGTACTTGTGTGCGTATTGGCGCGATGCGTTGTCACTCTCAAGCACTTACTATCAAGCTTAAACAAAATGTACCAATGGACGAAATCGAAGAAATCATCGCCACTCATAACGATTGGGTGAAAGTGATTCCTAACGACCGTGACATCACTGCTCAAGAGCTAACGCCGGCAAAAGTTACGGGCACAATGTCTGTACCAGTGGGTCGTCTACGTAAGATGGCAATGGGTGATGATTTCCTAAATGCTTTCACTGTTGGTGACCAACTGCTTTGGGGTGCTGCGGAGCCATTGCGTCGTACTCTGCGAATTATTTTGTCTGAGAAAGCATAATCACATCAATCCTTTATTTGATGACAAAATAAAAGAGCTCCTTAGGGAGCTCTTTTTTCATGCGTCGTCTTCCGTTCGAACGACTCTTTTGTCTGGATCGGCCAGTTCACTACCACAATGTTTACAGTAAATTGCGTCAGAGTCGTGCCCTGCGTGGGAGCAGTTTGGGCATTTCACCAATACTTTGTGCGATTGCATCTCTTGGTGCAGTTCGGCAGTGAAAATACCTGTAGGTACCGCCAAAATGGAATAACCCAGTAACATGGTGAGTGATGCAAGCCCTTTACCTAGGTCTGTTTGAGGGACCAAGTCACCATAACCAACCGTTGTGATGGTCACGATCGCCCAATAAATACTTTTAGGAATGCTAGTAAATCCGTTTTCAGGTCCTTCAATGATAAAAATCAATGAGCCGAAAATCGTTACCATAATGGCGACGGAACTAAAGAAGATAAAAATCTTTCTGCGCGCCATAAGCAGTGAACGTAAGAGGATATTGGACTCTTGGAGGTATCGGACTAACTTGAGTATGCGGAATATTCGCATCACTCGCAGCGCCCTGATCACACCCATAAACGAAGCGGATGGGAAGAAGAGTGCTAAATAGGTGGGCAAAATCGCAAGTAAATCGACGACACCATAAAAACTCTTTGCGTAGGCGGCAGGTTTAGGAGAGCAATAAAGCCTTAGAAGGTATTCAATCGTGAATAGGCCAGTAAATGTGTATTCAATAAACTTCAGCTCTTTTTCCCACTCGGCCCGAACGGAGGGTATCGAATCTAACACCAGTACGATTAACGAACTGATGATCGCGATAATGAGAGCAATATCGAACGTTTTACCAGCTTTGGTATGAGTACCAAAAATGGTGACATATAGAGTATGTTTAAGAGAGTCAGTCGTCATGACAAAGCGATCCATTGTTGAATCGCTCTATCATACAATTTTATAGAAACTCAGGCTAATCCTGGAAATAAGTTGCGTAAGCCATTCGCAATGAACTCTATGCCAAGCGCGCCCAATATCAAACCCATGATACGAGTAATGACGTTGATTCCAGTTTGACCTAAAAATCGTACGATCAATGGGGCAGAACGGAATAATAGCCATGAACAAAGGCAGAACAAACCAATCGTAATACTAATGCCCACGGTATCGAACATGCTTGGGTAGCGTGCACCATAAACAATAGTCGAACTGATTGCACCAGGACCTGCCATTAAAGGCATTGCAAGAGGGACCACACCAATCTGTTCACGACTGACGTATTCCGTTTTCTCTTGTTTGTTCTGCTTATCTTCCCCCAGTTTACCGCTCATCATCGAGAATGCGATGCTAAGTAATAGCAACCCGCCAGCGACACGAAACGAATCCAGAGAAATACTGAACATGTCTAACAGTAACTGACCAGCAAAAAGCGAAATGATCAGGATGATCGCAACAGCCACATTTGCTGTTGTTGCCGTATTGCGCTTTTCGTCTGGTGTCATATGCCCGGTTAGTGACACAAACACAGGCATGATACCAACAGGGTTTACTGCGGCGACCAAACCGAGAAAAAACTGCAAGAAGATAGCAAGTTCAAAAGTTTGCATGTTGCGTACTCATCAAAGTTCACATTAGTGAAAAGGAGAAGGGGTAATTTGGGCGTAATGTAAGGCAAAAGTTAGGTTGTAAGAAATGAAAAAAACTAACGCATTCCCTGCCATTTAAGTGAGAAAAACTAATTCTTTAATAAACTGTATCTAATCTGGAAAGGAAATGTTACGTATAAAGTAGCTGATAAATTGCACTGTTTTACATAAACGTTAACATTCGCACATTTTTGATAAAAACCAAGGTGGTTTGTAGAGAGATGTATTCGGTTCGATATACTCTCAGTAGCACAAAGAATTGGGCCTACATGTAATTTTGTTGGTCAAAAATGAAACTTTTTTACAGGTTGTTGTAGTTTCTTTTATTTATTTGTCCATTTGCTTCTTTTTTACTCAATAAAAAATGAGAGTTAATTTATTTGTTTATCAGTGATTTATGTCATTTTGGTGTGATGAGGCACCACTTTGGTAGTATTTAGGTGGTGAGAACTGATCCAAGTCAATTTTTTTCACACTATGAAATATTATACTCAGTCCTGAAAGCAATTTACTAAGACGTTTGTTTTCTAAGTGACTGATAAACAGTAAAAACGATAAGTAATAGCCTTAGTAAAAAGTTTTTAATATTTGTTAATTTTAGGAGATTCCCTATGCCTGTAACTAATATGGCTGAACTAGATGCAATGGTTGCTCGCGTTAAGAAAGCGCAAGAAGAGTTCGCTACTTACTCTCAAGAGCAAGTAGATAAAATCTTTCGTGCAGCATCGCTTGCAGCTAACCAGGCCCGTATCCCGCTAGCTCAACAAGCGGTAGAAGAATCTGGTATGGGTATTGTTGAAGATAAAGTAATCAAGAACCACTTCGCTTCTGAGTTTATCTACAACAAATACAAAGACGAACAAACGTGTGGCATCTTAGAAGAGGATGACAACCTAGGTACTATGACTATCGCTGAGCCTGTAGGCATCATCTGCGGTATCGTACCAACGACTAACCCAACTTCTACAGCGATCTTCAAATCTCTAATCTCTTTGAAGACTCGTAACGGTATCATCTTCTCACCACACCCACGTGCGAAAAACTCAACTAACGATGCAGCTAAACTCGTTCTAGATGCAGCAGTAGCAGCAGGCGCACCAAAAGACATCATCGGTTGGATCGACCAGCCTTCTGTTGAGCTTTCAAACGCTCTAATGAAACACGATGACATCGCGCTTATCCTTGCAACTGGTGGTCCTGGCATGGTTAAAGCAGCATACTCTTCTGGTAAGCCAGCAATCGGTGTAGGTGCAGGTAACGTTCCTGTTGTTATCGATGAAACAGCAGACATCAAACGTGCTGTTGCTTCTATCCTTATGTCTAAGACTTTCGACAACGGTGTAGTATGTGCTTCTGAGCAGGCGGCAATCGTAGTTGATGAAGTATACGACGAAGTGAAAGAGCGTTTTGCTTCTCACAAAGCTTATGTCCTAAGCAAAGCAGAAGCTGATAAAGTTCGTAAAGTGCTTCTTATCGATGGCGCGCTAAACGCGAAAATCGTAGGTCAGCCAGCAGCAGCAATCGCTGAAATGGCAGGCGTTAAAGTTCCAGCAGACACTAAAGTTCTTGTTGGTGAAGGTCTGGGCAAAGTATCTCACGATGACGCATTCGCTCACGAGAAACTATCTCCAACTCTAGGTCTATTCCGTGCTGACAACTTCGAAGACGCGGTTGCTCAAGCGGTAACTATGGTTGAGATTGGTGGTATCGGCCACACATCTGGTCTTTACACTAACCAAGATACTAACGCTGACCGTATCCGTTACTTCGGTGACAAGATGAAGACAGCTCGTATCCTAATCAACATCCCGACTACTCACGGCGGTATCGGTGACTTGTACAACTTCAACGTTGCGCCATCTCTAACGCTAGGTTGTGGTTCTTGGGGTGGTAACTCTATCTCTGAGAACGTAGGTCCTAAACACCTAATCAACAAGAAAACTGTAGCGAAGCGAGCTGAAAACATGTTGTGGCATAAACTACCTAAGTCAATCTACTTCCGTCGTGGTAGCCTTCCAATCGCACTGGGCGACCTAGAAGGTAAGAAACGTGCATTCCTAGTAACTGACCGTTTCCTATTCAACAACGGTTACGCAGATGACGTAGTAAGCCTACTAAAAGCTCAAGGCATGGAAGTTCAAACATTCTTCGATGTTGAAGCTGACCCAACACTGTCTGTAGTAGAAAAAGGTGCGGCTCAAATGGCTAGCTACCAACCTGACGTTATCCTAGCGCTAGGCGGTGGTTCACCAATGGATGCAGCGAAAATCATGTGGGTAATGTACGAGCACCCAGAAACTCACTTTGAAGAACTAGCAATGCGCTTTATGGACATCCGTAAACGTATCTACAAGTTCCCTAAAATGGGTAAAAAAGCTGAGCTTGTATGTATCACTACAACTTCAGGTACTGGTTCAGAAGTTACTCCATTCGCGGTTGTTACTGACGACAAGACTGGTGCGAAATACCCACTAGCTGACTACGAAATCACGCCAAACATGGCAATCGTTGATGCGAACCTAGTAATGAACATGCCTAAGTCTCTAACAGCATTTGGTGGTTACGATGCAGTAACTCACGCTCTAGAAGCTTACGTTTCTGTTCTTGCTAACGAATACTCAGATGGCCAAGCTCTTCAAGCACTTAAGATGCTAAAAGAGTACCTACCATCAAGCTATGCGAACGGTGCAAATGACCCAATCGCTCGTGAGAAAGTACACAACGCAGCTACTATCGCTGGTGTTGCATTTGCGAACGCATTCCTAGGTGTTTGTCACTCAATGGCTCACAAACTGGGTGCTGAGTTCCACTTGCCACATGGCCTAGCTAACGCACTACTTATCTCTAACGTGGTACGTTACAACGCGAACGACAATCCAACTAAACAAACTGCGTTCTCTCAATACGACCGTCCACAAGCACGTCGTCGTTACGCTGAAGTTGCTGACCACCTAGGCCTAAGCCAAGAAGGTGACCGTACTGCTCAGAAGATTGAACGTCTACTAGCATGGTTGGATGAACTAAAAGTTAACCTAGACATCCCAATGTCTATCCAAGCGGCAGGTGTTGCTGAATCAGATTTCGTAGCGAAACTGGATGAGCTAGCGGTAGAAGCGTTCGATGACCAATGTACTGGTGCGAACCCACGTTACCCTCTAATCAGCGAACTTAAAGATGTGTTGATGGCTTCTTACTACGGTAAAGCATTTGTTGAAGGCGAAACTTTCGAAGGTACAACTGTTATCAAGAAGAAAGCAGACCAAGAAGCAGCAAAAGCAGCACCTAAAGCAAAGAAAGAAAAAGCTGACGCGTAATTAAAAAATCGAGTGAGCAAGGTTTTCGCTAGCACGAAACCTTAATCGGGAAAAGGTTAAAGCCCCAGTCAAATGACTGGGGCTTTTTTTATTTTGGTGCAGGAGTTACATCTGGCTTGGGAAAACAGAGTTGCTGTGTATGCTTACACTTCGGTCGCAACTACTCGGCCACTGAAGTATTCATTCGCGACGATGTATGCTGTGTTGCGGACTAGTTCGTCTTGGATCTCAGCCCAGTGCCTCTCGTTGAGCTCTTCTTTTGTATGATTTACCGAGGGAATAACGCCGCCCACTCGAATGTTGAATGGTGTGAGTTCTTTTGCCCAGCTGTGAGTAAAACCTGACACCAACGCCGCCATGCTTTCAACTCCCGTAAAGTCTTCATGGTTGTCATGAGAAATGACGTTAACAATGACGCCTTTCTTGTTTCTGGCTCGAAAGCGCTCTGCTCCTACTTGGCCGTAGGTATAAAGGAAGCGTGCCGCAGACGACAAGTGATCAATGTAAGTACTCATTGGTTCTGGCGCCATTAAGCCAGGCATAGGGGAGCTGGTCCAGCAATTAACAATCACATCTGGTGTCGCACGTAGCTGTGATTCTATCTGGTCAAACAATAAGTTAATGGACGTTGTGTTATCACTACACACATTCATAGCATACACTTTGTCAGTGAAAGCGCTGATTTGCTCATAGCTCGCTCTCAAAGCGCTAGAATTTTGGTCACAAAGAATCAACGTTGCTCCAAGGTGAGCAAAGTGATTTGCACAGGTTCTTCCTATAACCGAACCTGCAGACGTGACGAGAATAATTGATTCTTTGATATCCATAGCACCTTCACTGTATCCATATGTGAAAAACAATACACCAGTGGTTTGTGCTAATAGCATGGTTGAAATTCGTTGGGTTCAGTGTGAAAGGCTTCAAACTAACGCTTTCGAGTGAGGACTATTGTGCGGTAATTTGTAAGATGTCACATTTCTGACGTGTAGGTATTGCAAGCTATTGGATAAAAAGCGGATCTCTATGCTTTAGCTTGAATTTGATGCTGACGTTGAGCCGTCACTAGCTGATTATATAGCCCAGCATCTGGGATCAGTTGTTTGTTGCGTTCGCCCAATCTGCGTCGCTCATGACCAGATAGGTTGTGATAAACCTCCTCTGGTAGGTTGAATGTGTCTTCAGGCAGGTAAGTCAGCGCATCTGGTTTTAGGTAATGGCTCAGCTTTGCGGAAGGCAATCCTGCATCGTGAAACTGTTTCGCTTGTTCAGCTGCGAGTTCATAGCTGCTGCTATCAGAACGAAGAGCTTGAGGTTGCGATAAACCCAATTGTTGGCGAAGAATACTGTCACTGGTGATGACTTCCTGGACCTCTTCAACTGGGACCACATCGCGAACATCATTAGAGAACATAGACAGAATCAGCGAGAAATCCGCACGACGACCTTCGTGTACGGCATGGTTAATACCATTACCGAACTGAAGTTCGTTGATAATTGCAGCTTTGTCTAACGTATGAATTTGCATGATGTTCCTCGCTCGATGCTCTTTTAACGGCGTGAATAAGAAGAACTTTAGTAAAAGAGGGAATTATTTAAAGGTGCTAGGGAAGGCGAAACAAAAAAGCCCGCTAAATAGCGAGCTTTTGAATAAGACTAAATTGAAATTAGGGGGAAGTATATTACTTCGCTAGGTTCTCAGCTACGAAGTCCCAGTTTACTAGAGCCCAGAAGCCGTTCATGTAATCAGGACGTACGTTGCGGTAATCGATGTAGTACGCGTGTTCCCATAGGTCAACAGTTAGAAGTGGTGTTGTACCTTCTTCTGTTAGAGGAGTAGCAGCGTTAGAAGTGTTAACGATCTCTAGAGAGCCATCAGCTTTCTTAACAAGCCAAGTCCATGAAGAACCGAAGTTGTTGATTGCTGAATCAGTAAACTTCGCTTTGAATTCTTCAAAAGAACCGAATGCTGCGTTGATTGCGTCTGCAACTGCGCCAGTTGGCTCGCCGCCCGCATTTGGAGCAAGACAGTGCCAGTAGAACGTGTGGTTCCAGATTTGCGCTGCGTTGTTGAATACGCCACCAGTAGAAGTCTTGATGATCTCTTCTAGAGTTTTGCCTTCGAACTCAGTACCAGGGATAAGACCGTTAAGCTTAACAACGTAAGTGTTGTGGTGCTTACCGTGGTGGTAGTCTAGAGTCTCTGCTGAGATGTGTGGTTCTAGTGCGTCTTTCGCGTAAGGAAGAGCTGGTAGTTCAAATGCCATTACTCGATTCTCCATTGATTTGAAAGGATGACCTTTCGATTGCTTCTAGTGTTTTTTTATAGCTATGTCGCCTTTAAGGCTGACTTGCTAAGTATTTTAGCAAGTTTTTACTTTATTAAAACCCCGATATGAAAATATTTTAAGAGGTTAGCAGTGGTGAAGTGCTGCATTGCTCGCCAATGAGCAACCTAAAATTAAGCCTTATTAATTATATGGTTTTTATTCTGTCGTTATTGAGTAGAATGTGGCAAATAAATAAAGTTCAAACCCATGAATGAGGAAGCGATGGAAACTATCGACAAAATCAAACAGCAGATCTCTGAAAACTCAATCCTGCTGTACATGAAAGGATCACCGAAACTACCTAGCTGTGGTTTCTCTTCTCAAGCGTCACAGGCACTAATGGCATGTGGTGAGAAGTTCGCTTACGTAGACATTCTGCAAAACCCAGATATCCGTGCTGAGTTACCAAAGTACGCGCAATGGCCAACTTTCCCTCAACTATGGGTTGAAGGTGAGCTTATCGGCGGTTGTGACATTATTCTAGAAATGTTCCAAAAAGGTGAACTGCAGCCTCTAATCAAAGAAGCAGCAGCGCGCGCTGAAGATCAAGCTGAGTAATTCGTAAATACTCACATTTAGCGATAGAATACGAAGGAGCCGTACTGGCTCCTTTTTCTTTTTAGGTTAGTGGAATGAACATAAAGCTTTGTTCTAACTGCCTATCTCGTAAACCTCGCGAAGCCATGTTAATCCCGCCTAGTGTATACAAAAATTCCAGTATGAATTTTGATGTATATTGGCGTGTAATTACGATGTATGCTGCCATCTATTTCGTAAAGTCGTTTTCAAACATCATTGCTTACACGTCTTTGATAAGGGAGTTGCTACAAATGGTATTTGGTTAAGGAATTACACTAAAGGCAATTTAACTCCCCAGAATTTTTAGGCCAACTTATTTCGGCACAAAATGCACTCGAAGAGTAAGCCCCATCATAAATCAGCATTGGACGCTAAGAACCAAGTTTTGGGAGAATTATGACAGTTTACAAGATAATAGATAATTTAAGAGAATTTCAAACGGTCTGCTCTGGTCCCGATGAAATCGCTAGCCAGTTAGGTGACTTCGACTATTTTGAGAGGATCTTATTACAGGCTATTAAAAACCAATCTCTGCAAGATATTTGGAAGCCTGTGGAGGTAAAGTTTCAAGATGTATTTAAGTACAATTCTCTATTGCCTGATATTAGTTTATGGGCGCGAACATACCTTGTTTTATCTCCGAGGGCATATGAAATATTGAATGCTTATCTAAGTGAACACGGGGAGTTTTTACCTGCTAACTACCAAGGTGGGCAATGGTATTTATATGCATCACTGACTTTTGGACAGGAAAACAAGAGAAAGTGTGTAGAAAAAATCGCATATGGGAGCCGAGATGGGTTAGATACCCTTGTTTTTATTGACGATGATGTTAAAGACAAAATGGTTTTCAAGTCTCGGTTAGAAGGAGCGGGCACCTTGTACTGTACAGATAAGTTTAAGGCTTTGTGTGAACAAAATCAGCTCAATGGCATCATGTTTTCTTCTAATTTGACAGATCCATTTAATTAGTGATTTTTATTAATATGAAAATACTATTTCTCTGATTTTGAGGTTTGTAAGCACTGTAATGGTCGACGAGAAAATTAGCTTTCTCCTCTAAAACGCAGCTTTTTTAGGCCTGTTTCCTTCATGAAAAATGATTTGAAAAGTAACTTACCCATAGGTAGCACTTGGTAGTAAAACATGAGGAGTTGATAGATTAATGACGGTTTATAAAATTTTCGACTGTCACAATGAATATAAAATCGTGAGCACTACGCCTAGTTCTGTAGCTAGGCAGTTAGGTGACATGGATTTAATAGAAAAAATCTTTGTGCAGCCATTAGAAAACTTTTCTTTCAAAAGTATATGGGGTGAGGTAGATATTGAGTTTGAAGATGTTCTCAAGAAAGACTCATTACTTCCTGATATCAGTTTATGGTTACGGGTTTTCTTAGTGCTTTGCCCTAAAGCTTATGCATCTTTAAAAGAGCCATTGAGCAAAGTAGGCGAGTTCTTATCGATTCGCTATAAAGAAGAGGAATGGTACCTGTATACACCGTTGGAGTTTGGGCAAGAAGATGAAGATAAGTGCGTCCAAAAAATTGAATATGGCAGCTTAGCAGGTGTAGAGGTGTTAGTATTTAATGAAAGCGACGTTGCAGAAAAGGTTGTTTTCAAGTCAAAGATGCTAGGAGCGAGCTTTCTGTATTGTACTGAACATTTTAAGAGTTTGTGCGAACAAAATGAGCTAGGTGGGCTAGAGTTCTCAGCTGACAGACTTGTTTATCTAACCTAAGATCTACAATGAAACTTAACACGCCTCGTATAGACTGGCTTTAGAGCGAATTATTAAGATAAAGCAGTTTTTCAACTTATGAGACTGTATAATTACTCTGAGATTTTGAGATGATTTTAAAGGTTTAATTATTAAAGTGGATATAAAGCTTTACTACGTGCATGACCCAATGTGCAGTTGGTGTTGGGGTTACAAACCAACGCTGGATAAACTAAAACAGCAACTGCCAGGTGTGATTCAGTTTGAGTATGTGGTTGGTGGTCTTGCGCCAGATACTAATTTACCGATGCCGCCCGAGATGCAACAAAAACTCGAAGGTATTTGGAAGCAGATTGAGCGCCAGTTAGGCACTAAGTTTAACTACGATTTCTGGAAGCTTTGTACGCCAGTTAGAAGCACTTACCAATCTTGTCGTGCGGTTATTGCAGCGGGCTTTCAAGACTCTTATGAGCAGATGCTAGAAGCGATTCAGCATGCGTATTACTTACGTGCGATGCCTCCTCATGAAGAAGCCACTCACTTGCAACTAGCGAGAGAAATTGGCTTGAATGTTCAGCAATTCAAGAATGACATGGATGGCTCTTTCTTAGAAGGTGTGTTCGAAGATCAATTGAGCCTTGCAAAGAGCCTAGGTGTGAGCTCTTACCCTAGCTTGGTTCTTAAAATTAACGACGCTTATTTTCCGATTGCCATCGATTACCTGTCGACAGAACCAACCTTGAAGCTGATTCGTGAGCGTATTATTGACAATATGCCAGCGCAATAACCACAGTTATGAATAACAAAAAGCCGCTCATTGAGCGGCTTTTTCGTAACTAAATGTATATCCATCCAAACAATAGTATTAAAGCACCATTGCTGCAATCCAACCAAAGATGATTAGAGGGATATTGTAATGGATAAAGGTTGGAACGACTGTTTCCCAAATGTGCTCATGTTGACCGTCGGCATTTAGACCAGATGTAGGGCCTAATGTAGAGTCAGAAGCTGGAGAGCCTGCATCACCTAACGCCGCCGCAGTACCTACCAGTGCAATCGTTGCCATCGGCGAGAAGCCAAATGCTAGCGCAAGAGGCACATAGATAGTTGCAAGGATTGGAATCGTAGAGAACGATGAACCAATGCCCATTGTTACCAACAGACCAACGATCAGCATCAGTAGTGCAGCTAAAGGCTTATTGTCACCGATGCTGGTTGATAGCGATTGTACTAGTGTTTCAACACCGCCAGTTTGCTTCATTACTGCTGCAAAACCTGCTGCTGCAATCATGATGAAGCCAATCATTGCCATCATGTGTACACCTTTAGTGAACACGTCGTGCGTCTCTTTCCATGCAATAACGCCGCCGAAAGTAAACACCATAAAGCCAGCTAGAGCACCGATAATCATTGAACCCGTGTAAAGCTGAACACCCAATGCAGCGACAATACCAAGTGCCGCAACCAAGATGTGCTTTTTATTGATGACATGATCGGTTTCGTCAACGACAGTCAACTCAGTTTCTTTGTAGACACGCGGTTTACGATAGCTAACAAAGATAGCCAGTAATAGACCAAACAGCATACCTGCACCAGGCAGTAACATGGCGGTTGGGACTTGGCTTGCAACCACATTCTCCAAACCGTTGTCATGTAGGTTCTTTAACAGAATGTTGTTTAAGAAAATACCGCCGAAACCAACAGGCAAGATCATGTAAGGTGTGATCAAACCGAAGGTAAGAACACACGCGACCAAACGTCGATCGAGCTTAAGTTTCGCAAATACGCCCAAAAGAGGTGGAATCAAAATTGGAATAAAGGCGATATGGACCGGAATTACGTTCTGAGACGACATCGTAACAAGCACTAATGCCACCAACACGGCGTACTTTAAGCCAGTAGTGGAGGCGGAGTTTTCTTTGCCATTTAAGCGCTTGATAACACTTTTGGCCAGTAGATCCGTGATGCCTGATTTCGAGATGGCAACAGCGAAAGTACCTAACATGGCGTAGCTTAGCGCGATAGTTGCACCGCCACCTAGACCACTTTCAAATGCGGCAACCGTATCCCCAAGGCTCATGCCTGCGACTAGGCCGCCTACGATGGCACTAAACGTGAGGGCAACCACCACGTTTACGCGCATCAATGCTAACACGAGCATGACGCACACTGATATAACGACAGGATTCATACTTTTCCTAATATGTTGTGTTTACTTATTATTCTTCGTCGACAAGCGGCCAACCGCCGAGGGCCTTCCATTTGTTGACAATACCGCAGAATAATTCTGCTGTTTTTTGTGTATCGTAAAGCGCAGAGTGTGCTTCACGGTTATCAAATTCCATCCCGGCTGTTTTGCAAGCTTTAGCGAGAACTGTTTGGCCATAAGCAAGGCCACTTAATGTAGCCGTATCAAAAGTAGCAAAGGGATGAAAAGGGACTCTTTTTAGTTTACAGCGTTCATTTGCTGCATTTACAAAACCCAAGTCGAATGCTGCGTTATGAGCAACCATAATTGCACGTGAGCAATCTGCGGCTTTTTGTTCTTTGCGAATAAGCTTATAAATTTCCTTTAGCGCCTCTTGCTCAGAAACAGCACCACGAAGAGGGCTGAAAGGGTCACGAATACCATTGAATTCAAGCGCTTCTTTTTCTAAGTTAGCGCCTTCAAATGGTTCCACATGAAAATGAATGGTGGAGGCCGGATGCAACACGCCATGTTCGTCCATTTTCAACGTAACGGCACAGATTTCTAAAAGTGCATCAGTTTGAGCATTGAAACCAGCGGTCTCAACGTCTACTACCACAGGGAAATAACCACGAAAGCGTTTTTTCAAGGTTAGAGCTTCATTTTCTAGTGTCATGTTGGCTTATTTTTGTGTGACGAAGGCTGCATTATTGCAGATTATACCGATGAGAAAAACCGCAATTTAAGAGAAAACCGGAATTCTATTTTGCATCCAATCAATAAGTTTGTATTGCATATTATGTAGACGTTTATTCGCCATACTTTGCATCATGTAAACCGATAAAACATGAGGAAGTAAAACGCTAAGTGGCGGTTAAGGTGATTGGAACACGGTGGCTCACATTAATGGCAGTGTGACATATAACCCTATATTGGCGAGATTTTTGCATGCCGGTTGAAGTGGTTTTATTGATGCAAATTGACGGCAACAGACTGCCGTTTAAGAGACAGTATTAGATGAAGAAATGGCTGATTACCAGTGGTGTTGTATTTTCGTTGTTTAGCACAAGCAGCTTCGCTTTGATGGGCAAACGTTATGCTGCAACTCCACAGCAATCTCAATGGGAAATGGTGGTCAATACACCATTAGAATGTCAGCTTGTACACCCCATTCCAAGCTTTGGAGATGCGGTATTTTCATCTCGTGCGAACAAAAAAATCAATTTAGACTTTGAGTTAAAAATGCGTCGCCCGATGGGAGAAACACGTAACGTCAGTCTCATTTCTATGCCGCCACCTTGGCGACCAGGTGAACACGCCGATCGAATTACAAACCTAAAGTTTTTTAAACAGTTTGATGGTTATGTCGGAGGGCAAACAGCATGGGGCATTTTGTCTGAGCTGGAAAAAGGCCGTTATCCGACTTTTAGTTACCAAGATTGGCAGAGCCGAGATCAGAGAATTGAAGTCGCATTGTCATCAGTACTATTTCAAAACAAGTACAACGCGTTTAGCGACTGTATTTCCAACTTATTGAAATACAGTTTTGAGGACATTGCTTTTACGATTTTGCACTACGAAAGACAAGGTGATCAGTTAACCAAGGCCTCTAAAAAGCGTTTATCACAAATTGCAGATTATATCCGACATAATCAAGATATCGATCTCGTGCTGGTGGCGACTTACACAGATTCAACCGATGGTAAAAGTGCGAGTCAAAGTTTATCAGAGCGACGTGCAGAGTCACTTCGTGACTATTTTCAGTCTCTAGGGCTACCGGAAGATCGAATTCAAGTGCAAGGGTACGGCAAGCGTCGTCCTATTGCAGATAACGGTTCGCCAATAGGAAAAGACAAAAACCGCCGAGTCGTGATATCTCTAGGGCGAACCCAAGTGTGATGCATATAAAAACGCCGAAGCTGAAAGCTTCGGCATTTTTGATTTACTGACGTTGTTAATAATATTTTAGTGGTATTTTGCCAAGCACGTTTCGGTGATTCCTGCTGTATAATTTGAATGTTAGTTTAAGCGGAATTTGGCAATGACTTCGCAATTGGTGGCGGTATCGATTTTTTCAACCTGTTTGGCAATAGCCGGATTAGGGTGACGCTTCATAAAGTCTATCAACGCCTTAGTACAGCATCCTATCGAGTCGATAAAGCTTGCACACTCTTTATTTGGGCATTGTGGGATAAGTGTTAAGACCTTCTCAGAGGCCAGTTGAAGGTATTTGAGTTCATAGTCAGTATCTCCAGCCCAACGCCAGAACTGAGCTAAGTTATGACAAGAAATCACAGAAATTAATAATCGCTCGTCCGCCTCAATTTCCACACATTCGCTGATATCTTCACTCAGGCTTAGGGCTTGCTGGTAATGAAGAATGCTGCGAACAGGGTCATCTAGTTGAAGTGCCGTATCGGCTAGAAGTGTGTGTTTTTCCCATTCACTGATCATTATCGTAATCCCGCATATCGAAGTTGCGGATAAATCTAAACGATAACTATTATCAAGTAAAGGGTTTTGTTTATAAAAGGACAGGCAGATCGCAGACCTGCCTGTAATCGGAGTTCAACTTGCAGTACAAGTGATTATTAGAAGTGCCGCTTAGCCTTCAAGACCTGATGAAGCTTGCTTGTTTTGAATAAGCTCAATCATATAACCATCTGGGTCTTTTACGAATGCAATGTGCGTGCTTCCGCCTTTTACTGGACCTGGCTCACGCGTCACATTACCGCCCGCCGCTTTGATAGCGTCGCAAGTTGTGTAGATATCATCAACACCAATGGCGATATGACCAAAAGCAGTACCTAGGTCATACTCAGTTTTACCCCAGTTGTAAGTCAGTTCGATCACTGCACCTTGGGATTCGTCACCATAACCAAGAAACGCTAGCGTGTATTCGTACTCTTTATTTTCGTTAGTACGAAGCAGCTGCATGCCCATAACTTCAGTGTAAAACTTGATGGATTTGTCTAGATCACCTACGCGAAGCATAGTGTGGAGAATTCGACCGTTTGACATTTTTTGCTCCTAGCTTTGATTTACAAATAGCATTAGCTATCTGGGTATACTTTCTCTTTATATTCGCACAAATCTTCGATAATACAGCTACCGCAGCGAGGCTTTCTTGCTACGCACGTATAACGACCATGAAGAATGAGCCAGTGGTGCACATCGAGTTTGAACTCTTTTGGCACAACTTTTAATAGCTTCTGCTCGACATCATCAACCGTTTTTCCCATCGCAAATTTAGTGCGATTCGACACGCGATAAATGTGCGTATCGACGGCAATAGTTGGCCAACCAAAAGCGGTGTTGAGCACGACGTTTGCGGTCTTGCGACCTACGCCTGGCAGCGCTTCTAACGCTGCACGATCTTCAGGAACTTCACCATTGTGTTTTTCCAACAAGATCTTACAAGTCTTGATTGTGTTTTCTGCCTTTGAGTTAAACAAACCGATGGTCTTTATGTGTTCTTTTAAGCCATCGACTCCCAAATCAAGAATGCTTTGAGGTGTATTCGCTACAGGGAAAAGCTTGTCGGTGGCTTTATTGACGCTTACATCGGTTGCTTGAGCTGATAGTAATACAGCGATTAGCAGCTCAAAAGGGGAGCTCCAGTTAAGCTCAGTTTGAGGATTCGGATTGTTTTCTCGTAATCGCTCAAGAATTTCGATTCTTTTTATTTTGTTCATTGCTGACTTCCAATACCGTCTCTGCGGTTTATGAAAAAGGCTCCTATGACAGAGCCTTATCTTGTTATGCGTTAGTGACGCGAGCACGTTCTATGGTTGGTTTTTCTTCTTTTGGTTGACGTGCCTGAATTGAATTATCTATGACATTTTTGAGCGCTATCAACAGCCCAACACCGATAAATGCACCAGGTGGGAGAAGCGCTAACAGGAAGCTATTGTCAAATTGGAAAACTTGGATCCGTAGAGCTGAAGCCCAGTCTCCTAGGAGAAGGTCTGCTCCGTCGAATAGTGTGCCATTACCAATTAATTCGCGCATGGCACCTAAAACAACCAAGACGCTCGTCATACCAAGGCCCATCCACAAACCATCTAGCGCAGCGGGTGCAACATCATTTTTTGACGCGTAAGCTTCTGCTCGGCCAATAATAATGCAGTTCGTTACAATCAGAGGAATAAAGATACCAAGAGATAGGTATAAACCATACGCATAGGCATTCATCAATAACTGAACACAGGTAACGAGAGAGGCAATGATCATCACGAACACAGGAATGCGGATCTCTTTTGGTACGTAATTACGAATAAGAGAAACCGTGACGTTGGAGCCGACCAGCACTAATAAGGTTGCAATACCAAGACCTAAGGCATTGGTTATCGTGGAAGAAACCGCTAGTAGTGGACACAGACCCAGCAGCTGTACGAGAGCAGGGTTATTGCTCCACATACCGTTTTTCATCAGCAATTTATTTTCACTCATTACTGCTCTCCTTCACAGCCCAAAGGCTGGCTAAGAATGTCTTCACGAGATTGGTTTACGTAGTTAACGGTATTTCGCACCACTTTTACGACGGCTCTAGGCGTGATCGTTGCACCAGTAAATTGATCGAAATCACCACCATCTTTACGAACTTTCCATGAGTTCCAGTTACTTTCCGTGACTTGTTTGCCCGTAAAGCTCAGGATCCAGTCGGTGACACGAAGATCGATTTTATCGCCCAGACCAGGGGTTTCTTGGTGGTTTAGGACGCGTGTCCCCAAAATATTGCCCTGATTATCAATCCCAGTAATCACTTTTATCTCACCATTGTAGCCATCTGGCGCGATAGATTCTATTGCGATTGCTGTTGGTTCACCATTCTTCGTGGCGAGGTAGGCTGGCATCGCACGTAATGTCCCCAGATCTGGAGACGTGACCATTGTACAAGCTTGCGTGAGTGCGTTGTCATGCATGTTTTCTGGAATGACTTGATTCAAAACAGAAAGTAATTGTTTTTGCTCTTGTACCTTAATTTGGTCTTTTGTTAGGTACTGAGTAAGGGCGACTAATCCGGTTGTTGCACAGGCAAATATCGCGAGTGTCAGACCATTTTTTCTAATAGCGGTTAACATGTTTACCTCAGTGACCGTAAGTTCTAGGTTTGGTGTAGTAATCGATCAGTGGCACACACATATTTGCAAGCAACACTGCAAATGCAACACCATCTGGGAAACCGCCCCAACTGCGAATGATAAAGACCAAAGCACCAATAAGCGCACCGAAGATTAAACGTCCTTTGACGGTGGTAGACGCCGAAACGGGATCGGTTGCAATAAAGAATGCGCCAAGCATGGTTGCACCAGATAACAAGTGTAAAATTGGCGACGCAGTTTCCCCTGGCGTCAGCAACGTGAACACTAGGCTAAACAGAGTCAGACTCGCAAGGAAACCTGCTGGAATATACCATTGGATGATACGCTTTTTGATCATGACTATGCCGCCAAGAAGGTAAGCAAGGTTTACCCATTGCCAACCAATACCACCTAAGCCATCAAATATCGGCTGCGACATTACTTCGCTTGGAGTGGCACCTGTAAGAATGCCAGTCTTAAATGCATCAAGTGGTGTCGCCATTGTCACACCGTCAACACCTGAGCGAACTTGCTGAAGTGATAAGCCGTCGTAATCATAGCCCGTAAAAATTAAAGAGAGTGTATCTGCAAAATTTACATGATCAGGTATGAGTGATGTCGGTGCACTCCAACTCGTCATTTGTACTGGGAAAGAGATCAACAAGACCACATAAGCGACCATTGCAGGGTTGAATAAGTTTTGTCCAAGGCCACCATAGAGGTGTTTAGCGATTACTATCGCAAAAATAAGCCCGATCACCATAATCCACCACGGAGACCATGGTGGTATAGCAACGGCTAATAACCAAGCGGTAACTATTGCACTGTTATCACGTAGCGCTCTCATTGGTGAGCGTTTACGACAGATCATGACTAAGGCTTCAAGGGATACAGCGACTGCAATGGCAAAAATCAGCTGAATAAGCGTACCCCAGCCAAAGAAGTAGGTTTGAGCTACTAAACCTGGAAGTGCGCAAAGTGCCACCCATTTCATTAAGTCTGGCGTACTACGACGACTGTGGGTATGCGGTGAACTGGCAATAAAAAACGACACTACTCGTTCTCCTCAGTATTATTTTTATTAGCTTCTTGTTGCGCTTTGCGTGCCTTCGCGCGCGCAATTGCTGCGGCAACCGCGGCTTTCTTCGGATCCTCTTCTGGTTCTTCGGAAGCTGCTTCTTCAACAGGCTCTGTTTGCGTTTCTTGCTTAGCTTTACGCGCTTTGGCACGTGCAATGGCAGCTGCCACGGCGGCTTTTTTCGGATCGTCGGTTTGCTCGGCAGGTGCTTCAGCTTCTTCCGCTTCAGTTGAGTCTGCTTGTTTCGCTTTACGAGCCTTCGCGCGCGCAATTGCTGCGGCAACCGCGGCTTTCTTCGGATCCACTTCTGGTTCTTCGGAAGTTGCTTCTTCAACAGGCTCTGTTTGCGTTTCTTGCTTAGCTTTACGCGCTTTGGCACGTGCAATGGCAGCTGCCACGGCGGCTTTCTTCGGATCTTCGGTTTGCTCGGCAGGTGCGTCAGCTTCTTCCGCTTCAGTTGAGTCTGCTTGTTTCGCTTTACGCGCTTTGGCACGTGCAATGGCAGCAGCCACTGCGGCTTTCTTCGGATCGTCGGTTTGCTCAGCAGGTGCTTTAGCTTCTTCCGCTTCGGTTGAGTCTGCTTGCTTCGCTTTGCGCGCTTTGGCTCGAGCAATTGCAGCGGCAACTGCGGCTTTTTTCGGATCGTCGGTTTGCTCGGCAGGTGCTTCAGCTTCTTCCGCTTCAATTGACTCTGCTTGCTTCGCTTTACGTGCTTTGGCACGTGCAATCGCAGCAGCCACGGCGGCTTTTTTCGGATCGTCGGTTTGCTCAGCAGGTGCTTCAGCTTCTTCCGCTTCAGTTGAGTCTGCTTGCTTCGCTTTGCGTGCTTTGGCACGTGCAATGGCAGCAGCAACCGCGGCTTTCTTCGGATCGCTGTCTTGCTGTGTAGACGTTTCCGATTCTACAGATTCAGTTGAATCTTCTTGTTGTGCTTTTTTCGCTTTAGCTCGGGCGATGGCGGCCGCAACTGCCGATTTTTTATCATCAGCGTTATTGTCTGGCGTTTCGCCTTGTTCTTTTTGCGCTTTACGTTCGCGAGCAAGACGTTTGCGTTCTTCGCGCAGTTTTGCCATTTCTGAGTTATCAGGTTCACTAGAGCCTGCTTTAGCTGCTGCAGCTTGTTTCGCCTTCGCTTTGGCAATGGCTGCCGCTACGGCGGGTTTTACTGCTGGCTCTGCTTTTTCTGTAGTTTCTGTCTTTTGAGCTTTCACTCGTGCGATCGCTGCTGCTATCGCATCATCGCCGCCAGAAGACTTCATCTCTTTTCGGCGTTGATCGGCAGCTTTCTTGAAGCGATTTTCACGTTCTGCTTTTTCGCGTTCCATACGCGCTTTTTTCTCTTCGAAACGCAGTTTTGCTCGCTCTGCAGCTTCCGCTTCTTGTGTTCTAGTTCGAATTTCTGCTTTCGCTTGGCGGTAGTACTGTACGAGCGGAATTTCACTTGGACACACAAACGCACAAGCGCCGCACTCGATACAATCCTTTAAGTTTAACTCTTCGAGTTTGTCATACTCTTCAGCTTTTGCATGCCATTGCAGTTGTTGAGGCAGCAGCGAAGCAGGGCACGCTTCTGCACATTGGCTACAGCGAATACATTCCATCTCATACTGGTGCGGAGAGATCTCACGACGAGTCGGAGCAAGGATACAGTTTGCTGTCTTGGTAATCGGCACTTGGGAGTGAGGAAGGGTAAAGCCCATCATTGGCCCACCCATAATTAAACGCTGTAACTTCTTATCTGCTTTATAGCCAAACTCATCCAACAGTGCTTGTACTGGTGTCCCTAACAATGCCCAAACGTTGCGTGGTTGTTTGAAGGTTTTACCAGTGAGAGTCACGATGCGCTTTATCATCGGTTCACCGTCGATGACTGCGCGTTTTATAGCGTAAAGAGAACCAACATTCTGAACCAAAATACCAATATCGGCTGGAATCGCGCCACTTGGTACTTCTTTATTGGTTAAAATTTTGATCAGCTGTTTTTCACCGCCAGAAGGGTATTTAGTCGGGATAACGCGAATAACGATATCTTTGTTTATAGCCGCAGCTTCTAGCGCTTTGATTGCTTCTGGCTTGTTGTCTTCAATGCCAATAATCGTGAGCTTTGGTGTCAGGATATGTTCGACAATTTCGATACCTTGAATAAGCTCTTCGGCATGTTCTTGCATGAGCTTGTCATCAGACGTGATGTATGGCTCGCACTCTGCTGCATTAACGATAAGAATCTCGGTACGAGCAAAACCTGATTGGATTTTTTTTGCAGTAGGGAAGCCTGCGCCACCCATACCAGAAATACCAGCGAGACGAATAATATCAATCAGTGCGTCAGGGGTTTCTTGTTGGTAATCTGCGACGGGGTTTCTTTCACACCATGCATCTTTCCCATCAGGCGTGATGATTGCGCACAACTCACTTAACCCAGAAGGGTGCGCGACAGTTCGTGGCTCAATCGCGGTGAGCGTACCTGATGTTGGAGCATGCACCGGAACCGTAAAGCCGGTCTCCGATTGCGTTAATGGCTGACCTTTTAATACATAGTCACCTTCGGCAACCAGTAGGTTACCTGGTTTACCAATGTGCTGTTTTAGCGGCAATACAATTTCTGATGGGATAGCCGCATGAGCGAGCTCAGTTTTGTTGGACTGCTTTTTATTTTCTGCCGGATGCACACCACCTGGGAAATCCCAAAGCGCGCCTGTACGAATTTGTTCAATCAAAGACAACATGTGAAACCTTACTTAATTGAATCTTTCACGTTCGCTGCATTGTCGGCAGCATCCGTAATGTTAAGTACCGGAATGGAGTGAAGTTGCCACTTCCAGCTTTCTGTGGTCGTTGCCACAGGAATCATTTCAATACAATCAGTCGGACATGGGGCAACACACAAGTCACAGCCCGTACATTCGTCTTTGATTACGGTATGGACCGCCTTTGTTCCGCCTACAATTGCATCCACCGGACACGCCTGAATACACTTAGTGCAGCCAATACACATGTCTTCATGAATAAACGCAACGGTTGGAATTTTGCTGTCGAGATCGTGCGCAGATTCTTCTGGCTCAACACCCATTAAGTCGGCGAGCTTTTCGATTGTTGCCTGACCACCAGGGGGACATTTGTTGATGTGGTCGCCATTTGCAATTGCTTCAGCATAAGGGCGACAACCAGGGTAGCCACATTGACCGCATTGAGTTTGCGGTAAAATGGCGTCGATTTGATCCACAATAGGGTCCGCTTCAACTTTAAAGCGAATAGAAGCAAAACCAAGTATCGCGCCGAAAATCGCAGCCAGAACCGCTAACGCGATAATCGCAATTAAAATCGTACTCATCGCTTACTTCACCAAACCTGTAAAGCCCATAAAGGCGAGTGACATTAAACCAGCTGTAATCATTGCTATTGATGCACCTTTAAAAGGCACAGGAACGTCGGCGGCGGCTATGCGCTCTCGCATGGATGCAAAAAGTATCAACACCAATGAGAAACCAACAGCGGCGCCGAAGCCGTAGATGATCGATTCAATAAAGTTATGGTTTTCATTAATGTTAAGAAGTGCCACGCCCAATACTGCGCAGTTTGTTGTGATCAGCGGTAAGAAAATGCCAAGCAAGCGATAAAGCGTCGGGCTGGTTTTGTGCACAACCATTTCAGTGAACTGCACCACAACGGCTATCACCAAAATAAAACTCATGGTTCGAAGGTACTCAATACCCAGTGGACGAAGGATGTAGCTTTCCACTAAATACGCACACACTGACGCGAGCGTTAGCACAAAAGTTGTCGCTAAGCCCATACCTATTGCTGTTTCCAGTTTTTTGGACACACCCATAAAAGGACATAGGCCCAAAAACTTCACCAGTACAAAGTTGTTCACCAGCACAGTGCCGACCAACAACAAAACATATTCGGTCATAGTTATTACGTTCTTAAAATCCGATCTTGAGATTATCGTGTTTTGTGACACCAATAACAACCAGTGAACGATGTGGTTTTACATACACGATGGAAAAATAGTCGTCTATTTGATCTATTTTGATGAATCAATAAGAAATTGAATCGTTTGCTGAATGTATTGTTAGCGAGAGGATACTACCTATTAATTTTCATCTAATGTGTGATTTTAAAAAAAGCCCGCCTCTCCCAGGTAGAAAAGAGAGGCGGGCAATGCATATTTACAAGCTAATTATTTAAACTTTCTGAGTGCTTGATGGACTGTGTTTATATCTTACTCGTGAAGGTACGAGTGATGACGTCTTGCTGTTGCTCTGTCGTTAGAGAGTTAAAACGTACCGCATAACCAGATACTCGAATCGTCAACTGAGGGTATTTCTCTGGATGTTCAACCGCATCCAATAACATCTCTCGGTCTAGAACGTTGACGTTAAGGTGTTGACCACCTTCAATCGCAATGCCCTCGTTGCTTGCTTCGTGATGGAAGTAACCATCCATTAGCGCGGCTAGGTTTTTCTTCTGACTTAATTCATCTTTACCCAGTGCGTTAGGCACAATTGAGAAGGTGTAAGAAATACCATCTTTCGCGTAAGCAAACGGCAGTTTAGATACCGATGCCAAAGACGCAACCGCCCCTTTTTCATCACGACCGTGCATTGGGTTTGCACCCGGGCCAAAAGGCATACCTGCGCGACGGCCATCTGGTGTATTACCCGTTTTTTTGCCGTAAACCACGTTAGATGTGATCGTTAGGATCGATTGAGTTGGCACTGCTTCGCGGTAGGTGTGCATCTTCTGAATTTTCTTCATGAAGCGCTCAACCAGATCACAAGCGATGTCATCAACACGGGCATCATTGTTACCAAATTTTGGATAATCACCTTCGATTTCAAAATCAACGGCGATGCCATCTTCATCACGAACAGGTTTCACGGTCGCGTATTTAATTGCCGCCAAAGAGTCAGCGACAACAGACAGACCTGCAATACCACACGCCATGGTGCGGTGCACGTCGCGATCCATCAATGCCATCAGTGACGCTTCGTAGCTGTAACGGTCATGTGAGTAATGGATGATGTTCAACGCTGTGACGTATTGCGTTGCTAGCCACTCCAACGTATTGTCGAAACGAGGCATCAAAGCGTCAAAGTCGAGAATTTCATCTTGAACTTTGTCCACTACCGGACCCACTTGCGCTTTCGATTTTTCATCGATACCACCATTGATGGTGTAAAGCAGTGCTTTTGCAAGGTTGGCACGTGCACCAAAGAATTGCATGTGCTGACCAACAACCTGCGGGCTCACACAACAGGCAATCGCGTAGTCGTCATTGTTGAAATCAGGGCGCATTAGATCGTCGTTTTCGTATTGAACCGAAGAGGTATCAATCGACACTTTTGCAGCGTATTGCTTGAACGCTTCAGGTAATTGCTCTGACCAAAGAATCGTCATGTTTGGCTCAGGAGCAGGGCCCATAGTATGTAGTGTATGTAAGTACCGGAATGTCGTTTTAGATACTAGCGTACGGCCATCAACGCCCATACCAGCCATGGCTTCGGTTGCCCAGATTGGGTCGCCAGAGAACAATGAATCGTATTCTGGTGTGCGTAGGAAGCGAACCATGCGTAGCTTCATGATGAAGTGGTCAATCATTTCTTGCGCTTGTGACTCATCAATCAAACCGTTTGCGATATCGCGTTCTAGATAGACGTCTAGGAAAGTCGAAGTACGGCCCAGTGACATTGCTGCGCCGTTTTGCGATTTAACCGCCGCTAGGTAGCCAAAGTAGGTAAATTGGATCGCTTCTTGTGCTGTTTTTGCAGGTAGCGACATATCAATGCCGTATTTCAGACCCATTTGACGAATGTCTTCAAGTGCTTGAACTTGATCGGCTATTTCTTCGCGAAGACGAAGTGTTTTCTCAAGATCGTTGCCTTGTTCTAAGAACGTTTGTGTTGAATTGTATTGTTCTTTTTTGTCTGCTTTTAAGAAGTCGATACCGTATAGGGCGAGACGGCGATAGTCACCAATGATACGACCACGGCCATAGGCATCAGGAAGACCCGTAATGATGCCGGATTTACGACACGCTAGGATTTCTTTGGTGTAAAGGTCGAAACACGCTTTGTTGTGAGTTTTACGGTATTCAGTGAAGATTTTTTCAACCGTTGGATCCAGCTCGCGGCCATAAACTTCGCAAGAGTTTTTGACCATGCGAATCCCGCCATTGGCGATGATTGCACGTTTTAGCGGTTGATCAGTTTGTAAGCCAACGATCTTTTCCAGATCTTTGTTGATGTAGCCTGCATCGTGGGAAGTGATTGTTGAGGGCAAGTCTGTGTCAAAATCAATAGGGGCGTGTGTGCGGCTTTCTTGTTTTATGCCTTCAAGCACTTGGTTCCATAATGCTGAAGTGGATTTGCTAACCTCGGCTAAGAAAGACTCGTCTCCCTCATAGGGTGTATAGTTTTTTTGGATGAAGTCACGAGTGTTGACAGAGTTTTGCCATTCACCAGCAGTAAATCCAGCCCATGCATCTAGCATGTCAGTTGTCGGAATAGTCATAAGTAAATCCCTAAGTTATTGATAATTAGAATGGAGGCGACGAGTAGGACGGAACCATTCTTAACCCTTTTAATCGTATGGATTTATTTGGTATGAGTAAAATGAATGCTTTTCATTTTTTCAATGATTAAATTGCATTAATAATAGATTCAATTGGTTATGATTGTTTTTTGCTAGAAAAGAGACAGAATTAAATGTGTGGTGCTGTGAGAACACTATCTATGACAATGTTATGAGTTCTGTAATTTGAACTTATTTCGGTGTGATTTTATGACGCCTAGATTGGCTTAGATTTCATGGCGATTAAGATACAAAAAAAGCCGTGTCTTGCGACACGGCTTTTCTATAATCTGGCTCCTCCTGCTGGGCTCGAACCAGCGACCTGCGGATTAACAGTCCGTCGCTCTACCAACTGAGCTAAGGAGGAATTGCTTTGCTTGAAAGCGGGAAGAATCTTACCGAGCACTCAAACTACTGTCAACAGTAAAAAAATACATTTTTAGCAAAAAATATTGATTTAAGGGCTTTACTTTTCTGTATGGCTTGCCAGTAAAGGCTCGAGGTTAGTTATCCACTAAATTTGTGGATAAGTATGTTGATGAGATCTGGGTAAAGAAAATTGATATGCAACTAAGTTCTTATTTAATGAATTTTTAGTCGGAGTTATGCGTAAAATAAGCAAATAAAACAGAGATTTATCGATGTTAATCAAAAGGTATTCAAAGTGGATAAAAATCAATCTTTTGGGGATAAGAAAGTTTTAAGCTAATTTTTGGGGAAAAGTTGTGGAAACTATAATGTGAAGAATGTGTGTGGCTCTTCAACTAGGGCGAAGTACTATATCAGAGTCACTTTTGTATGGCTATAGCATTCTAGACAAACAAGAAAATTTATTAACAATGATGGTTAAATTCTCGATAGACGTAGATTTCATTAGCTAAGGTGTATATATATACAGCCTTAGCGCAGTAAAATTGAGGAAGGGTATGAGTAAAGTCTATGAATTGGTCTCCGATTATCAGCCGTCGGGCGATCAACCAGGAGCGATCAATCAGTTGCTTGAGGGGCTCGATGCTGGGCTAGCACATCAAACATTGTTGGGGGTCACAGGCTCAGGTAAAACCTTCACACTAGCGAATGTGATTGCTCAAGCCCAACGACCTGCAATATTACTTGCGCCAAACAAAACGCTTGCTGCTCAGTTATATGGTGAGATGAAGTCATTCTTTCCTAATAATGCGGTTGAGTATTTTGTTTCTTACTATGATTACTACCAACCTGAAGCATACGTTCCCACAACAGATACTTTCATTGAAAAGGACGCTTCGGTTAACGCCCACATTGAGCAAATGCGACTGTCTGCCACTAAAGCTTTATTGGAACGGAAAGACGCTATTATCGTTGCTTCGGTTTCAGCTATCTATGGTTTGGGTGATCCGGAATCCTACTTACAAATGATGCTTCATTTGCGACGTGGAGATGTGATTGATCAGCGTGATATGCTTCGTCGCCTAGCGGAGCTCCAATACTCGCGCAATGATGTTGCTTTTGAGCGAGGGCAGTTCCGTGTCCGTGGCGAGGTGATTGATATATTCCCTGCTGAATCAGACCAAGACGCTGTACGCGTTGAGATGTTTGACGATGAGGTGGATTGCATCAGTGTGTTCGACCCATTGACAGGCGTGGTCAAACAACGAGACTTGCCGCGCTATACCATCTATCCCAAGACGCACTATGTGACGCCAAGAGATCGCATTCTTGAAGCGATTGAAAATATTAAAGTCGAACTAGAAGTGCGCAAAAAGCAGCTTCTAGATAACAACAAGCTACTGGAAGAGCAGCGAATTAGCCAGCGCACTCAATTCGATATCGAAATGATGAATGAGTTGGGCTTTTGCTCCGGTATCGAAAACTATTCTCGTTATCTCAGTGGACGCTCGGAAGGTGAGCCGCCACCAACCCTGTTTGACTACTTACCTCATGATGGCTTGTTGATCATCGATGAATCTCACGTGACAGTACCGCAGATAGGTGCCATGTATAAAGGCGACCGTTCGCGTAAAGAAACGCTGGTGGAGTTTGGTTTCCGGTTACCTTCAGCTTTGGATAATCGTCCACTGAAGTTTGAGGAGTTTGAAGCACTAGCGCCACAAACGATTTTCGTCTCTGCTACGCCTGGAAATTACGAACTAGAAAAATCGGCGGGTGATGTAGCGGATCAAGTCGTTCGTCCTACAGGCTTGCTTGACCCTGAGTTGGAAGTTCGCCCAGTAGCGACCCAAGTCGACGACCTATTGTCTGAGATCCGTATTCGCGCTGCTAAAGATGAGCGAGTTCTGGTTACAACACTGACCAAACGAATGGCTGAAGATCTCACCGAATACCTTCACGAACATGATGTTAAGGTACGTTATTTACACTCAGACATTGATACTGTTGAGCGTGTGGAAATTATCCGTGACCTTCGCCTTGGAGAATTTGACGTGCTGGTGGGAATCAACTTATTGAGAGAGGGCCTGGATATGCCAGAGGTCTCGTTAGTTGCAATTTTGGATGCGGATAAAGAGGGCTTCTTGCGGTCTGAACGCTCACTCATTCAGACCATTGGTCGTGCTGCACGAAACATCGAAGGTAAGGCGATTTTATACGCTGACCGAATCACCAACTCAATGAAAAAGGCGATGGATGAAACTAACCGTCGTCGCGAGAAGCAGGAAGCGTACAACGAAGAAATGGGTATTTCGCCACAAGCGCTCAAACGAAATATCAAAGACATCATGGAACTTGGCGATATCACTAAGTCTAAACGCCAGCGTAACACTAAACAGGTACCATTATCGAAAGTGGCGGAGCCTTCGCAAACTTACGAGGCACTGTCCCCTCAGCAGCTAGAAAAAGAAATCAGTCGACTGGAGGCTGCTATGTATCAGCATGCGCAAGATTTAGAATTTGAGTTAGCGGCACAAAAGCGTGACGAGATTGAAAAACTACGAGCGCAGTTCATCGCAAATAGTTGAACAAACTTACCGATTTAGCTATCCAAGCATTTTAGGTCGCTTGTAAAAAAAAGAAGCCAATAGGCAGTCGGGTCTATTGGCTTGTTTTGTGAACATATCGTTCACTAACAACGTCAGTTGGCTAGGTGACCCGAGGGGTCATTATCGTTACAGCATGGTTTGTGCCATTTTTTAAATAATTGATATTATTTTTGAATTTTTTCCTTTGCCCATAATTTAGTTAATGTTATTTGCAAAATGCAAAGCGTAATGCGATTATTGTTTAAAACACAACAAAATAATAGCTAGGTTATGCAACAAAAACCCGAAGGCCCAAAGTCTCGTTACCTTTTAATGGTCGAGGACACCGCATCTGTTGCGGCTCTGTACCGCTCATACCTGACACCGCTTGGCATAGATATCAATATTGTCGGCACAGGTAGGGATGCCATTGAGAGCCTAAATCATCGAATTCCAGATCTTATTTTACTCGATCTCCGTCTGCCAGATATGACGGGGATGGACGTTTTACATGCCGTTAAAAAGAGTCATCCCGACGTACCTATAATCTTTATGACCGCTCACGGTTCTATCGATACCGCTGTCGAGGCCATGCGTCATGGCTCACAAGACTTTTTAATCAAACCGTGTGAAGCAGACCGTTTACGTGTCACGGTTAACAATGCCATTCGTAAAGCGACCAAGCTAAAAAATGAAGCCGATAATCCAGGTAATCAGAGCTATCAGGGGTTTATCGGCAGTAGCCAAACCATGCAGCAGGTTTACCGTACGATAGATTCAGCGGCGAGCAGTAAAGCGAGTATTTTTATCACAGGTGAAAGTGGAACTGGTAAAGAGGTATGTGCCGAGGCTATTCACGCAGCAAGTAAACGTGGTGACAAACCTTTTATTGCAATTAACTGTGCTGCAATTCCAAAAGATTTGATTGAGAGTGAACTGTTTGGTCACGTAAAAGGGGCCTTTACTGGCGCTGCGAATGATCGTCAAGGGGCAGCTGAGTTAGCGGATGGCGGCACACTTTTTCTAGATGAGCTTTGTGAGATGGACTTGGATTTACAAACCAAGTTGCTACGATTTATTCAAACGGGCACATTCCAAAAAGTGGGTTCCTCAAAAATGAAGAGCGTGGATGTGCGCTTTGTTTGTGCCACTAACCGTGATCCCTGGAAAGAGGTACAAGAAGGTCGATTCCGTGAAGATTTGTACTATCGTTTGTATGTCATTCCTTTGCATTTACCGCCTTTACGCGAACGAGGCGAAGATGTTATTGAAATTGCATACTCACTGCTAGGTTACATGTCACACGAAGAAGGAAAAAGCTTCATACGTTTTGCGCCTGATGTCATCGAGCGATTCAACAGCTATGAGTGGCCGGGTAACGTTCGTCAGTTACAAAACGTGCTACGCAATATCGTTGTTCTAAACAACGGTAAAGAGATTACGTTGGACATGTTACCGCCACCGTTGAATCAACCGCTTGACCGTCCGTCGTCTGTGGCTAAATTAATTGAGCCGAAAGCGATGACCGCATCTGAGATTATGCCATTATGGATGACGGAAAAAATGGCAATCGAGCAAGCGATTGAAGCATGTGATGGCAATATTCCTCGAGCGGCGGGATACCTTGATGTCAGTCCGTCGACGATTTACCGCAAGTTACAGGCATGGAACGGCAAGGAAGAGCGGCAAAAAGTATGAGTGTAAATGTATTAAATCAGCAAAAAATAGATGAACTGTCGATGGAAATTGGCAGCGACAACGTACCTGTACTGTTCGATATCTTCCTAGGAGAAATGGATACCTATATCGAGAACTTATCCCAATTGCAGGGGGCAGAGCGATTAGCTTACTCAAAAGAAATCAGCCACGCGTTGAAAAGTAGTGCTGCGAGCTTTGGGGCAGATCGCCTTTGTGAACTGGCGATGTCCATAGACAAAAAAGCGAAAGCCGGTGAGTTAACTGCTGAGTCTGAGGTGTTAGAGGTTATGTTCGATCTTTTGCACGAAACTCGAGATGCTTATCGCTCTTGGCGACAGTAGCTATTTATTTCTATTAACCATTTTTTCTTAGTAAACATCTGTTTTTACTGGATGCCTGAACTAAAACCCTTCGATGACAGAAGGGTTTTCATTATCAATAAACAACTTAAAAGAGGGCGCTAGCCAGGTAACGTGCTCTTAAATAGAAAGTTGTAGCTGATTTTCAATCGCTAGTTTGAGCTTGTTTCTATCGTGACGCCAGTCTCGGTTAGAGGAGGCGAGTGACTCCGTCACTACATTCCATTGACTTAAGACGTCTTGCTCGGTTTTCTCTGCTAGAACCACGTCTATTTTTCTTCCTTGGCAGGCACGTTCACACCATTCTAATTTTTGAGCCATCGTCATTCGTCCTGCTGGGCCGTATTCTGGACTCAGGTTAGCAACAAAAATGACTTTTGCTTTTGTGTTTGCTGCAATCGCTTTGCCGAGTTCAGGCAGCAATAAAGGAGGCATGATACTAGTTAAAAAACTGCCAGGGCCAAGAATAATCGCGTCCGCTTCCGCCAAAGCTGTGATGGCTTCTTTGGTGGCAGGCACTTCTGGTGAAAGATCCAAACGTCGCAGGTCTGCTTTCATTTCGTCGACATTTGTTTCTCCCGTAACCCACTTCCCATCTACGGATAACGCGGAAAGATCCGAAGGGTGTTCGGACATAGGAAGGATGTTAACGTCGACTTTTAACATATTGCGAATCAGATTAATGGCATCTAAAGGCCTGACCGATAAGTTATCGAGTGCAGTAAGCATCAAATTACCAAGATTATGACCATCAAGTTCGCTAGTGCCTTTGAAGCGATATTCAAACATCATCGAACTGATTGAAGGCTCTGTAATGAGCTGATTAATACAGTTACGTGTGTCTCCCCAAGCGATTCCTCCTTGGCAGTGACGAATTCTTCCTGTTGAACCACCATTGTCAGTCGTGGCAACAATCCCAGTTGCATTGCTGCCAAAATCTCGTAATGCGGCCAGCATTCGACCTAAGCCATGACCACCGCCAACAGCGACCACTTTTTTATCTGTGTAGATATTCATTATGTTCTTCTAATAATCTAATAAAAAACGGCTACAATTTATCTTAAGGAGTGTCTTAAAGGTACTCACTTAGCGGTAAATTGTGTCTCTAGAGAGTTTTTTATCACTCAAGTCTGGATTCCATTACAAATATTAAGTATTTTACACCGCAAAGCTATCAGAGATTTCATATCTCTGGTTGCCATAACTCCGAGCTCACTATTGCTAAGTCCTTGGATAGGCGTTTTGAGCCAGTGGCATACTGTCACAAGGGCATGATTGGAAATGGCCATGCCTCCCGTGTTTGGAAAGGTGTTCCGTGGCGCAACAATTCGAAGACAAATTTCATCGTAAGTTTTATTACTTGCGTCTGTCTGTGACCGACGTATGTAATTTCAAATGTACCTATTGCCTTCCTGATGGCTATAAGCCTTCGGGCAATAAAAACTCGTCTTTTTTATCTCTCCCTGAAATCAAACGGGTCGTAAAAGCATTCGCTGATTGTGGCACATCAAAAGTGCGCATCACTGGTGGTGAGCCTAGCTTACGCAAAGATTTTACCGACATTATCCATTCAGTAGCGGCGACGCCTGGCATTCAAAAAGTTGCAACGACGACCAACGGCTATCGCATGGCAAAACAAGTCGCAGATTGGCGTGAAGCGGGTTTAACCCACATTAATGTCAGTGTGGATAGCCTTGACCCGCGTATGTTTCATCAAATCACAGGTGAAAATAAGTTTACTGAAGTCATGAATGGTATCGAACGTGCGTTCGAGGTCGGTTATGAGCAAGTAAAAGTTAATGTGGTGTTGATGAAAGATCTGAACCATCACGAGCTACCAGCGTTTCTTAACTGGATAAAAGATCGTCCAATCCAACTGCGTTTCATTGAGTTGATGCAAACGGGTGAGATGGATGAGCTATTTAATAAGCACCATGTATCCGGAGTGGCAATTCGTAACCAGCTAATTGCAAATGGTTGGTTGCTGAAAGTGCGCTCGCATAATGATGGTCCTGCGCAAGTATTTGTTCATCCTGATTACAAGGGTGAAATAGGTCTTATCATGCCTTATGAAAAAGACTTTTGTGAAAGCTGCAACCGACTGCGCGTTTCTGCGATGGGTAAGCTGCACCTATGTCTGTTTGGAGACCATGGTGTAGAATTGCGTGATCTTTTGGAACGTGATGAGCAAGAGAGTGAGCTTATTGAACGTATCCAGGCGCAGTTACAAACCAAGTCGGTAAGCCATTTCTTGCATGATGGCAATACTGGTATGACGCCACACCTCGCGTCTATCGGCGGCTAACTTCATTCAATTTTTAGAGCGAGCTCACTGATAAGCTGGCTCTAACTTTTTCCGAATCGATACCAAGCGTATCAAAGCTAATTAAGAGAATAGGTGAACAAATGGGTCACGCTGAAAGCAAATTCCAACCTGCAAATATTGCCGTTCTAACGGTATCTGACACTCGTACTGAAGAAAACGATACCTCTGGTCGTTACCTAGCTGAGCATGCTCAAGAAGCGGGTCACAACGTAGTAGACAAGCAAATTGTTATTGATGACATGTACAAGATCCGCGCGATTGTTTCTCAATGGATTGCTGATGAAAGCGTACAAGCGATCATGATTACTGGCGGTACAGGTTTCACCTCACGTGATAGCACGCCAGAAGCACTTAAGCCTCTATTTGATAAAGAAGTTGAAGGTTTTGGTGAGTTGTTCCGTATGGTGTCGTACGAAGAGATCGGTACGTCTACCATTCAGTCTCGTGCGATTGCAGGTTTTGCTAACCACACCGTGATCTTCGCAATGCCAGGTTCAACGGGTGCGTGTCGTACAGGCTGGACAAAAATTATTAAACAGCAGTTGGATGCAAGTCATCGCCCTTGTAACTTCATGCCACACCTATCTGTATAACCTTTCCTAAAAGCGAAGGAAAAACAATGACCCAATTTACACATATCAATGCTTCTGGCGAAGCAAACATGGTTGACGTGTCAGCAAAAACGGAGACGGTTCGTGAAGCTCGTGCTGAAGCATTTGTTCACATGGCCCCAGAAACACTTCAACTGATTGTCTCTGGCCAGCACCACAAAGGTGATGTATTTGCGACGGCTCGTATTGCTGGTATTCAAGCTGCGAAGAAAACCTGGGATTTGATTCCACTTTGTCATCCGCTACTACTCTCTAAAGTTGAAGTTCAACTGGAAGCTATCGAAGCAGAAAACAAAGTTCGCATCGAATCAGTATGTAAACTTGCGGGTAAAACTGGTGTGGAAATGGAAGCGCTCACGGCAGCTTCCGTTGCTGCTCTAACGATTTACGATATGTGTAAAGCAGTACAAAAAGACATGGTCATTGGTCAAGTTCGTCTATTAGAGAAAACGGGTGGTAAATCTGGTCACTTTAAGGTGGAATCATGATTAAAGTACTTTTCTTTGCTCAAACTCGCGAGCTGATTGGCATCGACAGTGTTGAGTTAGACGGGCCGTTTGAAACGGTTGAATCAATTCGTGCACATCTAGTGGAAGAAGGCACTGAGAAAGATGGCAAGTGGGATTTAGCACTCGAGTCAGGAAAGCTACTTGCTGCAGTGAACCAATCTATCGTCCCTCTGGATACACAAGTAAAAGCAGGTGATGAAGTTGCGTTTTTCCCGCCGGTAACTGGGGGTTAAGATGGATTCTCGTGTTTCTGTACAAATTGAAGACTTTTCGGTTGAGCAAGAATATCAACGTCTATCTGAAGGGACGGCTGCCGGCGCTGTCGTTACATTCGTTGGTAAAGTTCGAGATATGAACCTTGGGGATAATGTGATTGGTTTACATCTAGAGCACTATCCGGGGATGACAGAGAAGAGCTTGAGCGACATTTGCGATCAAGCTGAGTCTCGCTGGCCACTATTAGGTGTACGCGTGATTCATCGCGTCGGAGACATGGATAGCGGTGATCAAATTGTATTTGTGGGCGTTTCCAGTGCGCACCGCGGCGCGGCATTTGATGCGTGCGAGTTCATCATGGATTATCTGAAAACCCAAGCTCCATTTTGGAAAAAAGAGCGTACGACGAATGAAGATCGTTGGGTTGAGTCGCGCGACACCGATCATCAAGCTGCACAGCGTTGGGAAAAATAGAACTAACCCGCATTCTAGTGAAAAAAGCTAAGTGCTAATGGTACTTAGCTTTTTTTGTATTTATCTTCATTGTATTGCTCACTTTGTTTCAATATTTCCTATCTTTTGTCTGGTGATATTCTTCACAATAAAAGTTTTTTGCCCAATATATAAACAATTATTTGTTAGACTTGATTTGTCATAAATGTTAAATGATGTGTAAATATCTAGCATAAGATGCTAGTAAATGGTTTAAACTCAGATTAATCGAAAGTTTCGCCTGTTAAATGTCGCTTCTGGTCTTTATTTGGCTGGTGAATGCTTTGGGGTTAGAGTTTACTGCTAGATATGTGTGGTTTAGTCAGCATTATTGGTTTTTTTGCTACATTTTTATGGCAAATTACTTCAATGATTGCTAATGTGTGCCGCAGTCTTTGTAAGGTTTTAGACTTTTGTGCTCAGAAAGTGCACTAAAAAAATCTAAAACTCTGACCGTTCCAGGCCCTTACAAAGAAGTCATGGATGCTAACGAAAAAATTTGGAGTTTTACGCATGTATAAGAATAAAATCACGCGCGCTTTATTTATTGGTGCTGGTCTTTCTCTCGCTCTAGCTGGTTGTGGTGAAAAGCCTGCGGAGAAACAAGCTGCTGAGCCTGCTCCGGCTCCAGCCCCTGAAGCTAAATCTGATTCTAAAGAGCCAAAACTTGCTGCTGTTCAAGAATTGGTGCGTGGTAACGGTACAGAAGTTGCGACAATAGACCCTCATAAATCTCAAGGTGTTCCAGAATCCCACGTGATTCGCGATCTTCTTGAAGGCCTTGTAAACCAAGATGCGGACGGTAACACTATCCCTGGTGTTGCAGAATCTTGGGAAACTGAAGACAACAAAACATACACTTTCCACTTACGTGAAGACGCAAAATGGTCAAACGGTGATCCTGTCACTGCAGGTGATTTCGTTTACAGCTTCCAACGCGCAGTCGATCCAGCAACCGCCTCTCCATATGCTTGGTACATGGAATACACCAAGATGAAGAACGCAAAAGACATTGTTGCGGGTAAAAAAGATAAGAGCGAGTTAGGTGTTAAAGCGGTTGACGATCACACGTTAGTGGTTGAGTTAGATACTGCAGTACCATATTTTGTAATGATGATGGGCCACACGACAGTGAAACCTGTTCATCAAGCAACTGTTGAAAAGTTCGGCGATCAATGGACGAAGCCAGAGAACTTTGTAGGTAACGGTGCTTATGTTGTTGACAACTGGGTTGTAAACGAGCGTTTGGTTCTAAAACGTAACGAACAGTACTGGGACAACGAAAACACGACGCTTGACCAAGTTACTTTCTTACCAATCGAGAACCAAGTAGCGGAAATGAACCGCTTCCTAGCGGGTGAAATCGACTTCACGAATGAGCTGCCTACAGAGCACTTCAAGCGTCTGAAGAAAGAGCACCCACAAGAAGTGTCTGTAACCGGTAACTTATGTACTTACTACTACATCTTCAATACGAAGAAAAAGCCGTTTGATGATGTTCGTGTGCGTAAAGCGATTTCTTATGCGATTGACCGTAACATTGTGACCGATGCGATTTTAGGTCAAGGTCAAAAGCCAGCTTACTTCCTAACACCTGAAATTACGGCAGGTTTCAACCCAGAAATTCCTGCATACGGCAAAATGACGCAAGAAGAGCGTAACGCAGAAGCTGCGCGTCTATTGGAAGAAGCGGGTTACGGCGCAGACAACCCTCTTGAATTTAACCTTCTATACAATACATCAGAGAACCACAAGAAACTTGCGGTTGCACTGGGTTCAATGTGGAAGAAGACACTTGGTCTAGACGTTACGCTAGAAAACCAAGAGTGGAAAACTTACCTATCTACCAAAGATTCTGGCAACTTTGAGGTTGCTCGTGCAGGTTGGTGTGGCGACTACAACGAAGCTTCATCTTTCCTAACGCTGATGATGAGTAATAACACTACTGGTGGTATTCACTACGACAGCAAAGAGTACGATGCGATCATGAACAAAGCATTTGCTTCAACTTCTGACGAAGAGCGCCAAGCACTTTACCTAGAAGCAGAGAAGTTGATGGCAAAAGATATGCCAATCGCACCTATCTACCAGTACGTGAAATCACGTCTACTATCACCGAAAGTTGGTGGCTTCCCAGTAAATAACGCGGAAGACAAGATTTACTCTAAAGATCTCTACATCACAGAGTAATTCGTAACTCGATAGAACTATAAAAATGAGGCCCTACATGTGAGAAATTGCATGTAGCGCCTATCTTTAGTCCAAAAGAATTGGACGACTTCTTTAATTTAACTGTCACAGACTGAAAGAGTGAGTTTATGCTTAAATTCATCGCAAAAAGGATATTTGAGGCGATCCCAACAATGTTGGTTTTGATCACCGTATCTTTCTTTCTTATGCGCTTTGCACCGGGAAACCCTTTCTCGACAGAGCGTCCATTGCCACCCGAAGTAATGGCAAATATCGAAGCTAAATATGGCTTGGATAAACCTGTATTTGAACAATACACCACGTATTTGACCAATGTTATCCAAGGTGATTTCGGACCGTCATTTAAATACCTTGATTACTCAGTAAACGAGCTGATCGCGGTTGCCTTACCTGTTTCGGCTAAAGTGGGCTTCATCGCCTTTATCTTTACTTTGATAATGGGGGTTACCGTCGGTACCATTGCTGCGCTCAAGCAAAATACTTGGATTGATTACACCATTATGTCGACTGCGATGCTTGGTGTCGTAATGCCATCCTTTGTATTAGCGCCTGCGCTTATCTACATATTCTCGCTTCATTGGAATATCTTCCCTGCGGGCGGTTGGCAAGATGGTAGCTGGCAGTATTTAGTGCTTCCTGTTATTGGTATGTCGCTACTGTATGTTGCTACCTTTGCTCGTATCACACGTGGTTCGATGATCGAAACCCTAAACAGTAACTTTATTCGTACGGCACGTGCTAAAGGTCTAAGTTACCGTTATATCATTATCAAACACGCTCTTAAGCCGGCACTTCTCCCTGTTGTTTCTTACATGGGCCCAGCTTTCGTAGGTATCATCACCGGTTCCGTTGTTATCGAAACCATTTTTGGTCTGCCTGGTATTGGTAAACTATTCGTTAACGCTGCGTTTAACCGTGACTACTCGCTAGTAATGGGGGTAACCATTCTGATTGGTTTCCTATTCATTCTATTCAACGCGATTGTAGATATTTTACTTGCAATGATTGACCCGAAAATTCGCTACTAACAGGGACGTTTGGTTATGTTAACGAAAAAAGAAAACCTAGAAGCGATTGAGAAATTCTCCGAAAACTTGGAGATTGAAGGTCGCAGTCTTTGGCAAGATGCTCGTATCCGTTTCATGCGCAACAAAGCGGCGATGGTGAGCTTATTCCTTCTTGTTCTAATGACGTTGGCGGTTATTATCCTGCCAATGATCGCACCGTACACATTTGATGATACTGACTGGTACGCGATGCACGTTGCACCGAATGCTGACCATTGGTTTGGTACTGACAGCTTAGGCCGTGATTTATACGTGCGTACGCTAATTGGAGGTCGTATTTCGTTGATGGTAGGTGTTATGGGTGCATTTGTAGCGGTACTGATTGGTACGCTCTACGGCGCAGCATCTGGTTTCATCGGCGGTAAAGTTGACCGCGTAATGATGCGTATTCTAGAAATTTTATACGCGGTACCGTTTATGTTCCTGGTGATTGTACTGGTAACATTCTTCGGTCGTAACATCATGCTGATCTTCGTTGCGATTGGTGCTATCGCATGGCTAGATATGGCGCGTATCGTACGTGGCCAGACTCTTAGTCTACGTAGCAAGGAGTTTATCGAAGCGGCACATGTGTGTGGTGTAAGCAACTGGAAAATCATTACTCGTCATATCGTACCGAACGTACTGGGTATTGTAGCGGTATACTCTACGCTGCTTATCCCAAGTATGATTCTAACGGAATCATTCCTATCATTCCTTGGTCTTGGTGTTCAGGAACCAATGACAAGTTGGGGCGCTCTTCTACAAGAAGGTGCACAGACAATGGAAGTAGCAATCTGGCAGCTGGCATTCCCAGCAGTGTTCATGGTTGTGACGCTATTCTGCTTCAACTACGTTGGTGACGGCCTGCGCGATGCGCTGGATCCAAAAGACAGATAATTAAAAGATAAGATTAAGGAAGCAATGATGAGCTTATTAGATGTCAAAGATCTGCGCGTCGAATTCACCACGCAAGATGGTATCGTAACCGCAGTAAACGATTTGAACTTCTCTCTCAACCAAGGCGAAACCTTAGGTATCGTTGGAGAGTCGGGATCAGGTAAATCTCAAACCGTATTCGCAATCATGGGCCTTTTGGCTAAGAACGGTATTATTTCTGGTAGCGCAAAGTTTGAAGGCAAAGAAATCCTAAACTTACCAGAAAAAGAACTGAACAAAGTGCGTGCGGAACAGATCGCAATGATCTTCCAAGACCCAATGACATCACTGAACCCTTACATGAAAGTGAGTGATCAGTTGATGGAAGTGCTTATGCTGCACAAAGGCATGGGCAAAGCGGAAGCATTTGAAGAATCAGTACGCATGCTGGAAGCGGTAAAAATCCCTGAAGCGCGTAAGCGTATCACGATGTACCCGCATGAGTTTTCAGGCGGTATGCGTCAGCGTGTAATGATCGCGATGGCGTTGTTATGTCGTCCTAAACTGCTTATTGCCGATGAGCCAACAACAGCACTTGATGTGACGGTACAAGCACAGATCATGGACTTGTTGAATGAGCTGAAATCTGAGTTCAACACAGCGATCATCATGATCACGCACGACCTTGGTGTGGTTGCAGGTTCGTGTGACAAGGTGCTGGTGATGTATGCAGGCCGTACTATGGAGTACGGCAACGTAAACGAAATTTTCTACAATCCAAGCCATCCTTATGCGGAGGGGCTGCTGAAGGCGATTCCTCGCCTCGATACTGAGGGTGAAATTCTGCCGACCATTCCTGGTAATCCACCAAACTTGCTTCGTCTACCGCCGGGCTGCCCTTATCAAGAGCGCTGTCACCGTGTGATGGATCGTTGTAAGCGCGAGGCGCCAATTCTGACACCATTTGGTGATGGTCGTCAGCGTGCATGTTTTTCTGAATGGGAGGCTTGGAACAAATGAACGCAGTAGACAAAAAACTAATTCTGGACATTTCTGAGCTGAAAGTTCACTTCAGCATTGCCTCAAAGTCGGCATGGCCGTGGTCAAAGCCTTCGAGCCTGAAAGCGGTAGATGGCGTGAACGTTCGACTATACGAAGGGGAAACGCTTGGTGTAGTAGGTGAATCAGGTTGTGGTAAATCGACGTTTGCTCGTGCCATCATTGGTCTGGTTGAAGCTACTGACGGCCAAGTAGTTTGGTTGGGTCAAGACCTTACTAAAATGAAAAGCGTTCAGCGCCGTGAGACGCGTAAAGAAATTCAGATGATTTTCCAAGACCCATTGGCATCGCTGAATCCGCGTATGACTGTTGGTGATATCATTGCTGAACCTCTTGAGACATTCTATCCAGAACTGTCTAAGCAGGAAGTGAAAGATCGCGTTAAAGAGATGATGGCGAAAGTTGGCCTATTACCTAACGTGATTAACCGTTACCCACACGAGTTCTCGGGTGGTCAGTGTCAGCGTATCGGGATAGCGCGTGCGCTTATCCTTAAGCCTAAGATGATCATTTGTGACGAGCCAGTATCGGCGCTTGATGTATCTATTCAAGCTCAGGTGGTTAACCTACTTAAAGAGATTCAAAAAGAGTTAGGGCTTTCTCTGGTATTCATTGCGCATGACTTGTCTGTCGTTAAACACATTTCAGATCGCGTTTTAGTTATGTATTTAGGTAATGCCGTGGAACTTGGCGAGGCCGAGGCTCTGTTTGCTGAGCCTAAGCACCCATATACGCGTGCGCTGATGTCTGCGGTTCCGATCCCGGACCCGGATATTGAGCGCAATAAGAAAATCCAAATGCTAGAGGGTGATCTTCCTTCACCTATCAACCCACCGTCGGGTTGTGTATTCCGCACTCGTTGCCCACAAGCAACCGAAGAGTGTGCGAAGACAAAGCCAACCATTTTAGGTAATGACGTTCACGCGGTATCTTGTTTACACGTTAGTGTATAAATTCAGCCTGTGACGGGCTTAAGCGCGACACCTTCATCGGGTCGCGCTTTTTTTATGTGTCTGATTTATACATTCGAATTTCTTGAACATGATGTCCTAAGTTCGATGATTCTCTGTTTGATAGGAAACGCTAATATAGACACAAACAGAACGAGAGGAGAGCAATCATGGGTAAGTTGGTTGAAGGTGTTTGGCAAGATGTCTGGTATGACACAAAATCAAATGGTGGCAAATTTGTGCGCGAAGATGCCGGATTCCGTAACTGGGTTAAAAACGACCCTGATGCGGAGTTTACACCAGAGTCCGGTCGATACCATTTGTATGTCTCTCTTGCTTGTCCGTGGGCACATCGAACCCTCATTTTCCGCAAGCTGAAAGGTTTAGAACCACATATTGATGTCACGGTCGTTTGCCCTGATATGCTCAGCCAAGGTTGGCAAATGGGGCTTCCTGAGCCATTGTTTGGTCACACGCGCATGTATCAAATTTACACGCAGGCCAAACCCGATTACACGGGCCGCGTAACCGTGCCTGTACTTTGGGATAAAAAGACCAATACTATTGTGTCAAACGAGTCGTCAGAGATCATTCGCATGTTCAATTCGGAATTCAATGCGTTAACAGGGAATCACGACGACTACTATCCAGATCATCTAAAACATGTTATTGATGAGTGGAACGATTTTGTTTATCCAAATGTCAACAACGGAGTGTATCGTTGTGGCTTCGCGACTACACAAGAGGCGTATGAAGAAGCGTTTGATTCTTTGTTTAATGCGTTAGATAAAATCGATGCTCACTTAGCGACGCATCGTTACTTAGCAGGGAACACAATTACTGAGGCTGATTGGCGTTTGTTTACGACTCTTATTCGTTTTGATGCGGTGTATGTGGGGCATTTCAAGTGTAACAAGCAGCGCATCGCAGACTACGAAAATATACAAGGCTATTTAAAAGAGTTATATCAAGTCGAAGGCGTCGAAGAAACGACGGATTTCTATCACATTAAACGCCACTACTACTTCAGCCACACTGGGATTAATCCGACGCAAGTTGTACCAAAAGGGCCTGATTTAGACCTAAATACTCCTCATGGAAGAGAAAGGATTGGCTAGTTTGCTGCTTCCATCGCAAATGAAAAAGTACTTAACGGTTAGCAATGCCGTTAAGTACTTTTGTGTCATCTAAATACCGGGAGTAGGAAGTTTACTTTTTCATTCATCGCCACCTTACTTAGCGCGTACGATGTCCATCACTAGCTTTCCGTCCACTTTTACAGGACCGTCCTCTTTAGCGCCGAGCGTATACTCAAACACACCAGTCTTCATGCCACCTTTCTCTCCGTGGACCATTAACATCAGCATATCGCCTGATTCTACTGGTTCCATCAAAATTGCATTTACGTTTTCATTCTTTCCCATTTTTAACGGAGCGTAGCCGATAACAGGACCAGGCTTCATTGATTCGTCTGTTCGGTGGACAACCATCCACCCATTGTCATCAGCATGAGCCATTTCAGCGGTCACCGTTCCTCCGGACATATCTTGATCGACGCCTTTAATACTCGGGGCGGAAAAGCTGAATGAAGAAAAACTAATCAGAAACGCAGCTAAACCAAACTTTATCAGTGATGTATTGATGAAATCCTTCATATATATTCCTTAGCAGTCAATGAGTTTGTGCATTGCAGTAGCTTTTACGTATTTCCTAGCAAAAAAGTTTAGCTAAAACGTAAATAATGTCGATAAATTGAACAGGGACCGTGCTGCTTTGGAGCCAATGCATTTTGGGGAGTGGGTCAATCGGTGTAAGAACAAGCACGAGCAATGTCGATTAGGTATGGGGGGCGATAGGAAGAAAAGCTTTGTGCACCAGTAATTATAGGTTGTGCAGTGATTGGTATAAAAAACAAATAAGTGTTCTGGCCAGCAATAGAAAAAGCCCTCGACGAATCGAGGGCTTTGTATCTATATCCAACTAGATGTTAGAAGCGATTATTTAGCTTCTTGGTCTGCTTGGATAGCTGTTAGAGCGATGGTGTACACGATGTCGTCTACTAGCGCGCCACGAGACAAGTCGTTTACAGGTTTACGCATACCTTGCAGCATTGGACCGATAGATACTAGGTCAGCTGAACGTTGTACCGCTTTGTAAGTCGTGTTACCCGTGTTTAGGTCTGGGAATACAAATACTGTCGCTTTACCTGCAACTGGAGAGTTTGGTGCTTTAGAAGCAGCAACGTTTTCCATAATAGCAGCGTCGTACTGTAGAGGACCGTCAATGATAAGATCAGGACGTTTCTCTTGAGCCAGTTTTGTTGCTTCACGTACTTTATCAACGTCTGCACCCTTACCAGATTCACCAGTAGAGTAAGAGATCATTGCAACGCGTGGTTCGATACCGAATGCTGCTGCAGAGTCAGCAGATTGGATAGCGATTTCAGCAAGCTGTTCAGCAGTTGGATCTGGGTTGATTGCACAGTCACCGTAAACCAGTACTTGATCAGGCAGAAGCATGAAGAATACTGAAGATACGATAGACGCATTTGGTGCCGTCTTGATGATTTGGAACGGAGGAACGATAGTGTTCGCCGTAGTGTGAACAGCACCAGAAACTAGGCCGTCAACTTCGTCGTTCTCAAGCATCATTGTGCCTAGGAATACTGAATCTTGTAGCTTCTCACGAGCCACAACTTCAGTCATGCCTTTCGCACCGCGCAACTCAACTAGGCGAGCAACGTAGTTTTCACGAACAGCATCTGCATCAATGATGGTTACACCAGTACCTAGCTCAACGCCTTGTTGAGCCGCTACGCGACGGATTTCATCTGGGTTACCTAGAAGTACACAGTCTGCAATGCCGCGTTCAGCACAGATCGCTGCTGCTTTAACTGTGCGTGGTTCGTCACCTTCTGGAAGAACGATACGCTTACCTGCTTTACGAGCAAGTTCAGTTAGCTGGTAACGGAACGCTGGTGGGCTTAGACGACGAGACTTCTGAGTGCCTTCAGTCATAGACTCGATCCAGTTACCGTCGATGTGGCCAGCAACGTGTTCGTTGATGAACTCGATACGCTCTTTATCGTCTGCAGGTACTTCGATGCTGAAGCTCTGCAGGTTTAGAGACGTTTGCCAAGTGTTACCTTGTGCTTTGAAGATAGGTAGACCAGTGTCGAATGCTGGTTTACATAGGCCTTCGATTTCGCTAGGGATATCGTAACCGCCAGTTAGCAGTACTGCACCAATATCCACACCGTTCATTGCAGCAAGAGAAGCAGCAACGATAACATCAGGACGGTCTGCAGAAGTAACAAGTAGAGAACCCGGTTTGAAGTGCTCAATCATGTTTGGCAGAGAACGTGCACAGAAAGTGATGCTCTTGATGCGACGAGTGTTGATGTCACCTTCGTTGATGATATCTGCTTTCAGGTGCTTAGCCATGTCGATTGCGCGAGTCGCAATCAGATCAATACTCCATGGCACACAACCTAGTACACGAATTGGAGAAGTGTTGAAAATTTCCATCACTTTCAATTCGTTTTGTTTTGCGCTGTCTGCATCGTCAAAGATTTCAGATAGGTCAGGGCGAGTACGGCCAGCTTCGTCAACAGGAGCGTTTAGTTTGTTGATGATAACACCAGAGATGTTTTTGTTTTTAGTGCCGCCGAAGTTAGAACATGCTACTTCGATACGCTCTTTCAGTTGCGCAGGGTTATCAGTACCTGGAGTCGCAACTAGCACGATTTCTGCACCAAGTGTTGCCGCGATTTCCGCGTTTACTTGGTTTGCAAATGGGTGCTTACGAGTAGGTACAAGACCTTCGATTAGCGTAACGTCTGCGTCTTTGTTGATTTGGTTGTAACGTTCAACAACGGTTTCTAGCAGCTCGTCCATGTTGTCGTTACCGATTAGGCTTTCAGCAACAGACATCGCCATTGGTTCACCGATCTTCATATCGCTGTTACGACCAACGATAGTTGAAGTCAGATCTGGCTGATCACCACCTGAACGTGGCTGACAGATTGGCTTGTAGAAAGAAACTTTAACGCCTTTACGCTCCATAGCGCGAAGAACACCCATGCTAACGCTTGTTAGGCCAACGCCTGCGCTAGTAGGGATAAGCATAATAGTACGAGACATTCGTAGAGTACCTTTAGCTATTTGGGGGATAAAAGCTCAACTCTTATTCCATGAAGCTCGAAGAATAGGAGTTGAGCCCCTAAGAAATTCGTTTGATTGAAAATCTGGCTAGCCGAGTGGCTAGCCAGGAATTCAATTAAAGACCTGTCAGGCGAGCAGTGTCTTCAGCGATGACTAGCTCTTCGTTAGTAGAGATAACCATTGCAGGGATACGGCTGTTTTCAGTCGTGATAACGCCTTCGCCGCCGAAGCGAGCTTTAAGGTTAGCTTCGCTATCTACTTCGATACCGAAGATGCCAAGACGGTTTAGAACCATTTCACGGATAGGGCCAGAGTTCTCGCCGATACCGCCAGTGAAAGTGATTGCGTCTAGACGGCCTTCCATTGAAGCAGTGTAGCCAGCAACGTATTTAGCTAGACGGTGACAGAACACGTCCATTGCGCGCGTTGCTTCTTCTTTTTGACCGTAGTTGTCTTCAACGAAACGACAGTCAGAAGTCACTTCAGTTAGACCTTGAAGACCAGACTCTTTAGTTAGCATCGTGTTGATTTGATCAACAGAGTAACCTAGAGCGTCGTGTAGGTGGAAGACGATAGCAGGGTCGATGTCGCCACAGCGAGTACCCATTACCAGACCTTCAAGTGGAGTAAGACCCATAGAAGTGTCTACAGATTGACCGTTCTTGATCGCACATACAGATGCGCCGTTACCTAGGTGACAGTTGATGATGTTTACTTCTTCAACTGGTTTGTTTAGTAGGCCTGCAACTTCACGAGTGATGAACAAGTGAGAAGTACCGTGCATGCCGTAACGACGGATACCGTGTTCTTTGTATAGGTTGTATGGAAGAGCGTATAGGTAAGACTCTTCAGGCATAGTTTGGTGGAACGCAGTGTCAAATACAGCAACGTTTTTCAGCTCTGGGAAGTTTTTCTTAGCCGCTTCGATACCGATGATGTGAGCAGGGTTATGAAGAGGTGCAAATGTTGCAGCGTCTTGAATACCTTTTAGAACTTCATCAGTAATTAGTGCAGATTGAGTGAACTGCTCGCCGCCGTGAACGATACGGTGACCGATTGCGCCTAGGTTAGCTTTAAGCTCTGGCTTAGAAGCAAGAATAGTTTCTACCATAAACGCTAGTGCTTCTTCGTGAGCTGCACCATTGCCTAGTTGAGCTTCGTGCTTGCCATCAAGTTTCCACTTGATGCGAGCTTCAGGAAGGTGAAGACACTCAGCAAGACCTGACAAGTGCTCGTCGCCGTTCTCGGCATCAACAACGGCAAATTTAAGAGAAGAACTACCGCAGTTTAAAACTAAAACTAGCTTAGACATGTATGACTACCTGTTATTCGTCTGATAAAAAAATCAGTTAAAGAATGAAAAATTAATCACAAGAATAGCCGATACCCAGAAGGCTGCGTACTAATCCTGGTCAAAAATTGTTCTAATTCCATATAAAGAAATAGTGATGAACCCTTCCATCACTATGATGCGATCCGTGCAGATAGATATCTCGGAGTTGCTTAAATTGTAAATAACAGCAACAATGAGATTGAGGGTCTGCAAAGGATAGCGATAATAAGCAATGATAACAAAAAAAATTTGAAAGAATATTAACTTTCATCAATTTTTTGTACCTTCAGTTGAAATGTTCAACTATTTTTTAGTGAGAGAGCGGTATGAGTAATAAAGTCGGATTGATCCATAGCCTGAAAGATGGCCAGAATTACATGGAGATCTGGCCAGTTCGTAAAGAGCTAAGCGCCATATTTCCGGAACAGCGTATCATTAAGGCGACTCGCTTTGGCATTAAAGTCATGCCGGCCGTTGCTGCGATCAGCGTACTCACTCAAATGGCATTCAACAATTACCACGCGTTACCTCAATCCATTGTTGTTGCCTTGTTTGCGATTAGCTTGCCACTTCAAGGCATTTGGTGGCTTGGTGCTCGATCCAACACGAAATTGCCGCCTTCTTTGGCCTCTTGGTATCGGGAGTTGCATCAAAAAATTGTGGAAACAGGTTTTGCATTAGAGCCTGTCAAAGCTCGCCCTCGTTACAAAGAGCTTGCGATAATACTGAACCGAGCGTTTCGCCAGCTCGATAAATCGTCATTAGAGCGTTGGTTCTAATTTAAATTGTTTGAAATGGAGTGTGCACTGGCCGCTCCATTTTTGATCCTGCCTCTATTACCTACTTTGACGGTCGTTGATGAAGCGAGCGAAGCTTTGTTTACCAAAGATTCTTTCCGGATGAAGAAGTCCCCCCGATCACAAATGTTGCTTTAGTGTTAAATCTTTCTTTTCTTTACTAAGACTTAGTAGTAATAATAAAAACAAGATGCGCAAGAAGTGCACAGTTATATGAACACAACAATACCGCCTTCAAACATTTGAATTCACGAGTCGATACACATATTGAAAGCTCGTGAAACAAGGACGAAGTCACATCAAGGAGTTATGATGAAAACGAAACGTTTATTAGCCACTGCCGTTCTATCAGCTACTGCTATTTTCTCTTCTACCAATGTACTGGCCGCCACTGCAACTGTCGCAGTTTCACAGATTGTCGAACACCCGGCGTTAGACGCGACGCGCCAAGGATTGCTTGATGGTTTGAAAGCGAAAGGCTACGAAGAAGGCAAAAATCTAGAATTTGATTATAAGACCGCACAGGGTAATCCAGCGATTGCGGTGCAAATTGCCCGTCAGTACGTCGGTGAAAATCCTGATGTGTTAGTTGGCATCGCGACACCTTCGGCACAAGCTTTGGTGTCGGCTACTCGCTCTATTCCTGTTGTCTTTACTGCGGTAACAGATCCGGTTGGTGCGAAATTGGTTAAGTCGATGGAACAACCAGGCAAAAACGTAACTGGCCTGTCTGATCTTTCACCCGTTGCTCAGCATGTCGATCTCATCCAAGAAATTCTTCCTCAGGTGAAAAGCATCGGGGTTGTATTTAATCCCGGTGAAGCTAATGCCGTGACTTTAGTTGAATTATTAAAAGAAAGCGCAAAAGCAAAAGGCATACAAGTGGTTGAAGCGACCGCACTAAAAAGTGCTGATGTTCAGTCTGCGACTCAAGCGATTGCAGCGAAATCAGACATTCTTTACGCCCCAACAGACAATACAGTTGCAAGTGCGATTGAAGGGATGATTGTGGCAGCGAATCAAGCGAAGAAACCTGTATTTGGTGGCGCGACGTCGTATGTCGAAAAGGGTGCTATTGCAGGCTTAGGTTTTGACTACTACCAGGTTGGTGTACAAACCGCGGATTACGTGGCGGCGATTCTTGATGGTCAAGAACCAGGCAAGCTGGATGTAAAAGTCGCGACGGGCTCTGACCTTGTAATTAATGAAAGCGCAGCATCTAAGCTCGGTATCAAGCTGCCAAGTTCTGTGATTGAACGTGCGACAAGCATGCAATAAGTAACGCTTTTTGGGGTTAAGCCTGTCACGTTGGTTGATAGAGGCTTGCCCCAAAACTGATACTCTCCAGATTTCTCGTGTAAAGCATTCTGCTAGAGAAGAAGGGGAGTATACGTTAGAAGTCTTAAGTTCAGGTTGGTATTAGCCAGCCTGAGCATGCAGAAAGGAGCAGTTATGTCTGCATTTGCTTTTTTTGGCGCACTCGAAATTGGCTTGATTTATGGCCTAGTCGCTCTGGGTGTGTATCTTACGTTCCGTGTTCTCGATTTCCCCGATTTGAGTGTGGATGGCAGCTTTCCAATGGGAGCGGCGGTGGCTGCAACGGCGATTGTCGCAGGTATTAATCCTTGGCTTGCGACAATAATGGCGATGATAGCTGGTAGTATGACGGGGTGGGTAACCGCTTTTCTGGCTGTTCGGTGTGGTATTTTACACCTGTTAGCTTCCATTCTTACCATGATCGCTGCATTTTCAATTAATATTCGTATTATGGGTAAACCTAATATGGCGTTGCTTGGAGAGGATACTATTCTCACTCCGTTTGAAGCATTGGGCGATGCGATGTTTATTCGCCCTCTGGTTGTTGGGGTCTTAGTTCTTCTCTCCGCTTTCTTTGTCATTCGCCTGCTGAACAGCGACTTTGGTCTTGGTTTACGAGCCACGGGTGTGAATGCGCGTATGGTTTCTGCGCAAGGGGCGAGCACTGGCTTTTATACCTACTTTGGCTTGGCTTTATCCAACGGGTTTGTGGGATTCGCAGGCGCGTTGTTTGCACAAACGAACAGCTTTGCGGATGTGACCTCTGGCGTGGGCACCATTGTCGTTGGTTTGGCAGCTGTGATTTTGGGGCAGACCCTTATTCCCGGGCGCAAGATTTGGGTTGCGGTGTTTGCGGTCATCATCGGTTCGGTACTTTATCGCCTTGCAGTGGCTTTCGCTTTGAGCTCTGGCATGTTTGGTTTACAAGCTTCAGACCTCAACCTGGTTACCGCAGTATTGGTGGCTGTGGCGCTTATTGCTCCAAAGCTAAAACAGAGCATGAGAGCGAAACAACGCGTTACTGATGCTAAACAAGCGGCATCAAAAAATGGTTCTGGGGAGGCATTATGATCGAACTAAATAATATTCAGGTCACGTTCAACCCTGGGACGATTTTGGAAAATCGTGCATTGAAAGGCGTCTCTTTAGAGGTTCCAGAGCATCAATTTCTTACCGTGATTGGTTCTAATGGCGCAGGAAAATCGACGTTGCTTGGTGCGGTGACAGGTGAGACGCCGATGATAGGTGGTCAGGTTATCATTGATGGCAAAGACGTCACCAAGCAGACGGTTGCCCAACGTGCGACGCAATGCGCCCGAGTGTTTCAAGATCCATTGGCCGGGACTTGTGGTGAACTGACGATAGAAGAGAACATGGCTCTAGCGCACATGCGTGGTAAAAAACGCAGCTGGGGGTTGGCGCTCTCTACCAAACGTCGTAAGCTGTTCCAAGAGCGAATTAGCATCCTCGGTCTTGGTTTAGAAGACCGCTTGGGCGATAGCATTGGGTTGCTGTCTGGTGGACAACGACAAGCCGTTAGCCTTGTGATGGCGACGTTATCGGAGAGTAAGTTGTTGTTGCTTGATGAACACACGGCTGCGCTTGATCCTCGTATGGCGGCGTTTGTTATCGACTTAACTAAACGTATTGTCGATGAGTTCGATTTAACCGTGATGATGGTGACGCATTCGATGAAAGACGCATTAGCATGTGGCGATAGGACCGTAATGCTTCACCAAGGTGAAATTGTGCTTGATGTGGCTGGAGAGCAGCGCGCTAACATGCAAGTACCAGACTTGTTGGATATGTTCTCCAAAGTGCGTGGTGAAGAGCTGGCAGATGACAGTCTTTTGTTGAACTAAGCGGTATCCGACAAGTCACTACGCCTACTAAGTGTGATCCTCCTTGAGAAAATTGGCTGATATGTCAACTCGCAAGGAGGATTTCTTGTCTCTAATTCTTCAATAACATAGTGGCATATCCGATGACGAGGAGTGCCCATAATGAACCTGCCATTTATTTTTCATAGTCAAACTATTGATGGTTTAGCTTTTAATGACGAGCAAGTTACAGTCAGACTGAAAACCGAGACATTGGATTTTGATTCCGTCTATGTGCGTATTGAGCCGGACAACGAAGAATATCTGGTCGACATGGCTCAAGTAGGAACGGCTGGTGAATTATTACTATGGGAGGCATCGTTTCGACCAAATCAAGATCGAGATGTCACGCATTATGTGTTTAAGCTCCTCAAAGACGGACAACAATACTGGCTCGATGCACGAGGCGTACAAAAGCGTATTCCACCCAAAGAGTTCCACTTTAAGTTGAATGTAAACCATCAACCACCAAGCTGGGTCCAAGAGCAAGTTTTCTATCAAATCTTTCCTGACCGTTTTTCTGCTAGTAAAAGTGAGTCCGATATTCGCCACGCTTATGCTCAGTATGATTCTGCATCGGTCGTCAAGGGGTGGGGAGACGCGGTAGGCTCTCACCAAAATACCGGGGCGCGTGAATTCTTTGGCGGCGACCTCAAAGGTGTGGAGCAAAAGTTGGACTATCTTGAACAGCTCGGCGTTACTGCGCTTTATTTTAATCCGATCTTTTCTTCACCAAGTAATCATAAATACGACACCACTGATTACTTCACTGTTGACCCTATGTTCGGCACCAATGATCAGTTTGCTGAACTGTGTGAGAAAATCCGTGGTAAGAATATGAAGATTGTCTTAGACGCGGTGTTTAACCACACGTCAGTGCATCATCCTTGGTTTGATATCGAACAAAAAGGAGAAGGAGCGTATGGCAATCCGCAGTCAAAGTTCCGTGATTACTACTTTTTCGAAGGCGAAACCAATCACTACATGGGTTGGAAAGGCATTGGTAACTTACCGGTTCTGAACTTTGAAAATGAACAGGTGCGCGACTACATCTACCAAAGTGAAGAGTCTGTCATCAAGTATTGGCTGAAGCCACCGTACTTGGTTGATGGCTGGCGGTTTGATGTAATCCATATGCTTGGCGAAGGGGAAGGCGCGAAAAACGATGCTCATTATGTGGCAGCGTTTCGTCATGCAACTAAGTCAGTAAACCCGAATGCTTATGTGTTAGGTGAGCACTTTTTTGAAGCAACGCAGTGGTTGCAAGGTGATCAAGAGGATGGGGCGATGAACTACTACGGTTTTGCTCATCCAGTCCGAGCTTTTATCGCACGACAAGACATTATGTACGATCCAATCAACATTGATGGTTTGGAGTTTAAAGTATGGTTGGACGAAGCCAGAGCAAAAATCCCATTTTCTAATCAGCTATCGCAGCTAAATCAACTCGATAGTCACGATACTGCTCGGTTTATCACACTGGTTGATGGTGATAAGCGTAAAATGAACATCGCGCTAGCAATGCTTATGACTTACGTTGGCACGCCTTGTATTTACTACGGGAGTGAAGTCGGTCTAGAAGGAGGTCTAGACCCGGATAATCGTCGTTGTTTTCCTTGGAATGAAATCGAAAGTTCACAATGGCTATCGCTTTACCAACAATGGATCAAGATACGTAAACAATGTAAGCCTTTACAGTCGGGCTGTATTCAATGGCTGCATTGCACTAACAACCAGTTGGCGTACGCACGTGTACTGGGTCGTGAAGCAGTCGTTGTTATGATTAATCTCAGTGGTAATGAATGTTCAATCGATTTACCTATGTGGCAACTGGGCTTGGAGGTTAGCCAAGTTATATCGTTGTTAGATGACACAGAACAGGTTGATTATAAAGGTCATATCTCTGTCAATATGTCGGCACAGAGCTGCAAATTATGGCGACTAAAGTGACACCACACTCTATATTGATTAAACTCCTTTAATATATAAACGGTCTCAAACAGCGCGCACACATTTGTTTGGTCTCTTGTTATCTGGTGCTGCATTGCATGCGTCACCAGATAACGAGTATCAATTTAATAGCAGTCATAAGAGACTATTGACCTTTCATATGCATGGTACTCAATGGTAAACCAAAGGCGATTTAGCCTCTCATTTGTCATCTTTTTTCCTCTGGCGTTATTTGTAGTGGTTTTACTCGTGACAACGAAAAATTACTATGATGCGGTTAACCGCTATATCGATTCTGAGTATTCGCGTATCGAGCGTGCAATGTCTCGCGATATTAAAGTACTCACGGCTTTAGATTACAGCTTCACCAACTATACTAATTACGCTAACCCACTGTTTGAAGAACATAATTCTTTAGTCAAAGAAGGGCTTTGTTATCTTTGGCCTATAGATGTGTTATTACTCGAAAGTGTTTATAGTGAAGGGTTACCTGCGGTTGACCTTGATTATATGATCGTAGGGGACGAAAGCTTATGTCAGCAAGGTTCAACGATTAACCAGTTAGCTGAACAAAAGGCGGGTTTTGCGCCGTCATTGTCATTTCTGCACGATATTGAATCGCACATTGTTGGAATCCATTACATTGACAAGCGCGGTTACGTTATCTCCTCACCCGATACCTACGCAAAAAATTTCACAAGAGAGCTTTTGTCAACGCTAAAAGCCCGACCTTTTTGGCAAAAAACCGCGCAAGATAAAGTGAACATTACCTTGGCTGGACCAGGGCCTGTGTTGGACTCGATGGAAGGTCAAGTCATTAGTATGACGGTACCCGTCTATGAGAAAGGAGAACATCAAGGTGTTTTGTCTATTGATTTTGACATCAATACGCTCATGGCTTCGTCGCTAGGTCTTGTTGGTCAGTTTCATTTGGTTTCCAATTTACAATCCATTCCTTCAAACAGTACACGAATCAAACCAGTCGAATTAGAGCGATTGAGTGCGAATCACAGCATGTACTACGAGTACAACCTTTGGGATGAAGCTAAGAACCTAGCGGTTTTTGAAAAATACAGCCTTATTGTCGCACTATTTATTTACGTGCTGAGTACCGTCGTCTTGTTCTATGTGAATATGCATAGCGAGCGACGTTACTTTAAAGAACTGGCAGCAAGAGACCCAATGACCAGCTTATTGAATCGTCGAGGTATGCAAACCGTGTGGCGTAATAAGATGACAAAAAAACAGGTTGCTTTGGCAGTGTTCGATATTGATAACTTCAAGAAGATCAACGACACCTATGGTCATGATGTCGGTGATTCTGCAATTCAGCTTGTTGCAAAATGTATACGTGAAAATATTCGCCATACCGATGTTGCCTCAAGGTTTGGTGGCGAAGAATTCGTTTTAGCGATTTATGACGAAGATTCAGAAGGCATTAAACTCATTTTAGACAGAGTAAAAAAAGCCATAGATGAGCGCTCGACACGCGTAACGAAAGAAGGCTTTACGATCTCTGGCGGTGTGGTGTTTAGTAAAGAGAGCCGAGTAGAAAACTTTGATGAATTGTTTAAAGCGGCGGATGAAAAGTTATATCAAGCCAAAAGTACCGGCAAAAATAAGATCTGTTACTAGGATTTAGGTACAAAAAAGGACGAGATATTCGTCCTTTTTTGTGTTCGGGAGTTATGCAACCTGAGAGTTTAAGTCATCGCGGTAGCGTTGAATATGCTCAACAATTGGTGCGGCTTTGTTGAACGTTCTGATTTCTCTAAATAGGTCTTTTGCTTCAGGATAAGCCTGACGTAAGTAAGAGAACCATTGTTTTACGCGGTTTGGGTAATACAAGCCTTTATCGCCTTTCATCTCAAACTTGGAATAATAGATGAGCAACTCAACCACCTCGGGCCATGACATTGGCTGGTGGTTATGTTTTACCATATTGCCTAAGTTAGGGATATTGAAAGCGCCTCGGCACACCATCAAAGAGTTAACGCCAGTCGTTTCAATGCAACGTTGACCGTCTTCATAATTCCAAATTTCACCATTCGCTATCAGTGGGATATCGAAACGTTCGCGAATTTGGTTGATGTAATCCCATTTTATCTCAGAAGCTTTATAACCACCTTGTTTAGTACGTGCGTGTACGGTCAATTCATTTGCGCCAGCAGACTGAATGGCATCGACAATTTCAAAGCAATCTTCAGGGTTCTCCCAGCCAAGACGAATTTTTGCAGTTACGGGAATGGCTTCTGGAACGGCTTCTCGACAAGCTTTAACCACACGGTGAATGAGCTCAGGATGCTGAAGTAGAGCAGCACCACCTTTACTTTTGTTGACCATTTTGGCTGGGCAACCAAAGTTTATATCAATACCTCTGGCGCCAAGATTTGCCGCTTTAATTGCGTTCTCAGCCATCCAGTTTGGTTCTTGTCCCAACAATTGCACATGTACTGGCACACCAGATGCAGTCTGAGAACCTTGCAACAGCTCCGGGCATAAACGGTGAAATACATGATCGGGTAATAGCTGGTCGATTACGCGAACAAACTCCGTAACACACAGGTCATAGTCGTTTATCTCGGTCAGGATTTGGCGCATCAAATGATCTAAAACGCCTTCCATTGGGCCTAGTACTACTCGCATAGCTTGCCTAATACAGTTTGGTGGTAAAAAGGAGGGCGATTGTAGCGATGTAAGTTAAGTTTGTCATTAAAAGAGTCGAAGCGCCCAATGCAGTCAAACACACAACGTTAGGTTACGTGCTTTTGAGCTCTGAGGTATAATGCCGCCAAATTTATGGGAAACCAGATGTCATGCAATACACATTGATTGAAAAAGGTGAAGTTCACGTCGATGAATCTTGCCTATTTATCGAAGGCGCAGTGTTAGCTGCGAATCTGACGACAAAACCACTCGCTCCTGAAAAGTGGTTAGAGCCGCTATTAGGTGAGGGATTCAAAGCGATTCAACCAGCTGTGGAAGAGCAAATTCACAAGCAGCATAACCGAATTCAACGAAACGAATATTCCGTGCTAGAGCTAACAGGCAAAGATCCCGAACAACTTGCTGATTTTGCCGAAGGCTTTATGTCTGTTTGGCCAATGATTGAAGAACAGTGGCAGGACGTTGAGCTCAATGATGGATTACAGCGTATGCTGCAAGCATTACTGACCACTTTGATGCTGGCTATCGATGAGCCAGCAACGCAGCAACAGATGCGCGACGCAGGTATTGAAACGCCACCGGCCCTGACAGATTTAGTCGACCAGCTTGATTTAATGGTCGGTGAAGTCGCGCTGGGCGCGGATGAGTTGATGGTAGGCAATAAAGCTCAAAGCCTAAACCCATTCAAAGGTATCGGGCGCAATGATCCCTGTCCTTGTGAGAGCGGAAAAAAATTCAAGCAGTGCTGTGGTCAATCACGCGGCTAAAGCGAATCGCCGCGCTATCCACTTAACAAAAAGCCGACCAGATGGTCGGCTTTTTGTTAATTTTTACGCGTCAGTAGGATTAACGAATTGGATTAACGCGTTTTGCAGGGAAGAATTGTGCAATTACAATTAATGCCAAAGCGATTAAATTGCCTGCAAAAATTACGACTAACCATTGTGGCATTGATAAATCAAGGAACTGCCACACAACCTTAGAGCAATCACCATATGCTTCAAACATCCAAGGAACCCACTGATTGAGCGGAGCCCAGCTAGGGAATGTGACGAATAAATCGCAAGTCGCGAATGGTGATGGATTAAACTGGTAGTCAACGTGCTGCATCGCAAGTAACAAACCCTTGTAAGCACTTAATCCCCAGCCTATCAAACCTAGCCAGCGGAAAATTGGGTTCTTGGGTGCCAATATACCAACCATTGCAGCGACGCCCACTCCCATCATCGCGACTCTTTCATAAATACACATGACACATGGTGCAAGCATCATGACGTGCTGAAAATAGAGGGCACATGCTTCAAAGAAAACGACGAATAGCAGAAGCAGTAGCCACGATAAACGTCCCTTTGAAAACTGGTTAAGTGAATTTAAAATAGTCACGTTTTTGTTCCTGTCTGAAATAGAAAAAGCTCTGAATACTCAGAGCTTTTTATCGTGGATAAGTTTCCTAATCAACTCAAATTTTAGTGACCACCGGATACTACGGGAGTCAGATCACCACTATGAGGTAAAATCCAACCAGCTTCGTAGAAAGAAGCGGTTGCAGGCTCTAGGAAGAACATGATTCCCATCAGACCGACAATCGCAAGAACGACGGTGTAAGGCAGCGCCATGATAACCATTCGACCGTAAGACAGACGAATTAATGGAGCGAGAGCCGATGTGAGTAAGAATAGGAATGCCGCTTGACCGTTTGGCGTTGCAACAGAAGGCAGGTTAGTACCAGTATTGATTGCCACCGCCAGTAAGTCGAACTGATCACGAGTAATGAGACCCTCAATGAGTGCAGTTTTTACTTCATTGATGTAAACCGTACCAACGAACACGTTATCCGACACCATAGATAATAAGCCATTCGCCACATAGAACAGAGCTAGCTGGGTACCTTTATCTTCAACGGCAAGCACCGCATCGATGACTGGTTTAAATAGCTCTTGGTCAATGATTACGGCAACGATCGAGAAAAATACTGCAAGCAGTGCAGTGAAGGGCAGGGCCTCTTCAAACGCTTTCCCCATGGAGTGCTCTTCAATGACACCAGTAAATGCGGTCGCTAAAATGATCACAGAAAGGCCAATTAAGCCGACAGCCGCTAAGTGCAAAGCGAGTGCAACGATCAACCAAACCGCAATAAGACCTTGAACCCAGAGTTTTGCGACATCTTGATTTGTTCGCGTTTTACGCTCTTCACGGTCAAAATCGACGAGGATCTGACGAACGTTATTAGGAAGCTTCGCGCCGTAGCCAAACACTTTAAGCTTTTCAACTAAAGCACAAGTGATGAGACCACAGAAAAATACAGGTAGTGTCACTGGAGACATACGGATTAGGAATTCACCAAATAACCAACCCGCTTGGTCTGCAATAATTAAGTTTTGAGGTTCACCAACCATCGTGGTTACGCCACCTAAGGCAGTACCTACGCCAGCATGCATCAACAAAGAGCGCAAAAAGGCACGATAGTTTTCTAGGTCATCACGCGTTAGTTCAGTGATCGTGTCATCTTGTGTATGGTCATGGTCACCGATAGGGTTACCAGACGCTACTTTGTGATAGATAGAGTAAAAGCCGATCGCCACGCTGATAACAACGGCGATAACCGTCAAGGCATCCAAAAATGCAGACAAAAATGCCGCAGCAAAGCAGAACGCGAGTGATAGTAGGGTTTTAGAGCGAATGCCAAGTAAAATTTTGGTAAAAATGAACAGCAATAGCTGCTTCATGAAGTAGATGCCCGCAACCATAAATACCAGAAGTAGCAGTACTTCGATATTTGCTACTAATTCGTGCTTAACTTGCGCAGGGCTAGTCATGCCGATAGCAATGGCTTCAATAGCAAGTAAACCGCCAGGTTGTAATGGGTAGCATTTTAATGCCATTGCTAGCGTGAAAATAAATTCAGCGACCAACAACCATCCAGCTACAAATGGGTTTATTAGGAAGAATACAATCGGGTTAATTATTAAGAAGGCTATAATGGCAACTTTGTACCAATCAGGCGCTTTACCAAGGAAGTTCTTGATAAAAGCGTTTCCGAGCGATATCGGCATGATAATTCTCTTTATAACAAAATTATGAATAGACACTACAATAGTGCTTAAGTATCTGTTTGTTAGACTTATTAACTAGTCTTTAAAAACAATAACTTAGTAAAACAACAATCCTTTGTTTATTGTAGTCTTGCCAAGTTACTTCCCCTGAACTCAAGCACCGCTCACTTTCGACCGCAAACTCTACACTCAGGCATTTATTAGTCAATAACAAAACGTGATGCTACCGACTAAAATGACTTTTTAAATGTAATAACGCGATCAAAACGGCGTTACTATACCATGAAAGTCTTAAAAAAATCCTCTTGGATTTTAAATGACGGTCAGTGACGAGAAAAGGCAAATTAAGAAAGAATATTAACTGTGATATACAAAGTAATTTTTCATATTTTGAATATAAAAATGTGACACGGTTGTCTTTATTTCTCCGAGATTTGTGAGCTGTTTAATTAAATGAAAATTCATATTTTACTGCTTTCGCTCGCATGTTAGAGCCTCTTAAATTGACACAACATATAGAGTATTAACTCTATGTTATGGAGTCGTTTCCACTATTGATCGTAAATTTTCTCAAACCGCTAAGTAGTGGTATGATGAGTAGTATCGACCCTCAGAAATCAATATTGGATAAAAAGTAGAATGGTCATAAAGGCGAAAAGCCCTGCGGGATTCGCAGAAAAATATATTATCGAGAGCATTTGGAACGGCCGTTTTCCTCCAGGCTCAATTTTACCTGCTGAGCGCGAGCTGTCCGAACTGATTGGTGTTACTCGAACGACTTTAAGAGAGGTTCTTCAACGACTAGCCCGTGATGGATGGCTGACTATCCAGCACGGCAAACCTACGAAAGTTAACCAATTTATGGAGACCTCTGGTCTGCATATTTTGGATACTTTAATGACGCTAGACGTTGATAATGCGACAAACATTGTAGAAGATCTGCTTGCGGCACGTACTAACATCAGTCCTATCTTTATGCGCTATGCATTTAAAGCGAACAAAGAGAGCTCTGAGCGTACAATTAAGAACGTAATCGAATCTTGTGAAGCTTTAATGAATGCGGCTTCCTGGGACGAATTCATCGCTTCTTCGCCGTATGCTGAAAAAGTTCTGCAGAATGTGAAAGAAGATAACGAGAAAGATGAAGCGAAGCGTCAAGAAATCTTGATTGCTAAAACGTTCAACTTTTACGATTATATGCTTTTCCAGCGCCTAGCATTCCATTCAGGAAATCAAATTTACGGTTTGATCTTTAATGGTTTGAAGAAGCTCTACGATCGTGTCGGTAGCTACTACTTCTCAAATCCAGCTTCTCGTGAGCTAGCTCTGAAGTTTTACCATCAATTGCTCGAAACTTGTGAAAGTGGCCAGCGTGAGCAACTACCAGTAGTGATTCGTCATTATGGTATGGAAAGTGCGTTGATCTGGAACGAAATGAAAAAGCAATTACCAACGAACTTCACGGAAGACGACAGCTAAGCGCTGACAAGTTGAATAAACGAAAACCGCAGTGCCTTAGGCCTGCGGTTTTTTGTTTTTATTTATAAGTCGGCGACGAACCAAGCACCAATAATAAGGTATGGAACGTTTATCCTGCTAGTGAGAGTCTGGGTAACGGTAGATATAATGACTCTACGACATCTGAAAGGACATGGTCGTAAGTATTGAAGATGGTCAATGACAAGTCCGATGTGACGCCATAAAGCTCTGCTTCTGTTAAGTCGACATGACTCCCTGTCACGTATTCATTTAGCGTCTGTATTGAGCGCGTGGAAGCAGGAGAGGTAATGCTAAGTGGAGCGATAACCGCTAGTTGGTTTAGCTTACGCATCATGACCGATGCATAATTTTTGAAACGCTCATTTCCGCCTTGCTCTCCTAAATCTTGAATGCTGATTCGTAACTGAGTCAGGGTCTCCAAGCTATCCATAATGTTTTGCCAGTTCATGTGATACTCATTATGTAAGTCATCTCTTTGTTCAACCGCTAGCCATGCGATGGTTACTTCATCCATCAAAAACAAGCAATGACGAATTAACTTACCATGCTCCATCTGGTTTCTTGCAACACTATGGTCATTCCATTGTTCAAGTAGTTTCCCTACTTTAATCTGTAATACGCGATACATGGGTTTGTTTTCAAACCGTGATGTTTCGACTAAAAGATGCAGCTTGTTAGTCAGAGCATCATGAAGAGCGTCCAATTTTTGTTGATCGTTTTGTTGGAATTGAAGCGAGTAGTGAGTAGCAGCTCGGTGGTGTCTCAGAAGGTGAACAACATCTCGCAACAATGTTAACAGCTGATATTTGCGCGCATGTTGCTGCTCTCGTTTAGAAGATAAGTGATATATTCCGGCTAAAATAGCGATGGACAATAGTGTGGAAATCAAAACAAACATAACCAACTCCTTGTTAGTGTTTGGACCTAACAAGGAAGACTGCAGTTTTGATGCCAAACAAAAACTCAATTTAAACAATTGGTTATATTGAATGTTCTTTTTGAATGGTCGTTGTTGGTGCATGGATTCACCAAATTTGTGAATATGTTTGATTATTCGGTGTCGATGCTTGGTGTACGCGTTATTCTTTGTGAGTTACATATTGATTACTTTTTAGTATGATTCAAGTCACAATGTTTAGAAATTAAAATATTCGAACACTTCATATGATATAAGTTGTCTATTTTGTTGATTGTTCGAGGTAATTAATTTGTCTAATAAATTCGACCTATGCTTCAGTACTCACTCAAAGATAACGCTCCCTATCGATACAAATGATGAGGATAGGTACCTTCAGTTTCGTAAGGACAACCCACATATATTTGGTAGTTTTATTCCCGCAGGTACTCCTTTCATACTGAACGAAGGCTCTGTGATCAACATAGCTAAGTTGCGTAGCGAGAGACCTGATATAGCTTGTGCTCTTGATACTGTAAAAAGTTGGTCACAAGAAACCAAAAGAAATGTAGCCAATCTAACAAGTGAGTTTGGCGATGAAAACTTACAAGCGGTAGCCCTCCTCTATGAAAAAGAGATTAAGCCTTTTTTAGATGCTACTAATCATACTATGGGGGGGAAAATCGATGAGTATACTGCAGTAGGTGCTGCCGCTACTGCTGTTAATGAAAAGCAAGTCAGATTGAGTAATTTCGGGAAAGCTTTGCTCAAATATCAAAATGCCTTACTAGATGTACGTACAGCCTCACGAAATGGTGCGCAGAAAAAGGAGCTTGTGAAGCTTGGATATAGAGTTAAAGAAGCTCATAGTTCTTTGAATGCAAAATTTACAAAAGAACTTGCCCATCATGCAGGGCGAATTAAAAGTAGCCGCGGTAACATTTGGAGCAACCCGAATAGGGCTGTCAATATCGCGCGAAGCGGTAGGGATATAACTAAGTTACATTTAACATCTATAGCTAACATCCGCTCAATTCGAGTTCTTGAACAAAGCTCTAGTATTGTAGGTAAAAAGATTATCATGATTGATGCTGGTGTTCGCTTTAACAATGTTCGAAATGCCAAGAATAACGGAGAAAATTGGCAAAAAAGAGCGGCAATGGAAGTTGCTGGGTTTGGTGCGAGCAACGCTGCTGGCATTTGGACCACATCCAAAGTGATTGCATCTGGAATGGGAATCGCTTTAGCTGCTGGCCCATTTGGAGTAGTAGTATTAATAGGTGTTGGTTTAGGGGCTGGTTATGCGGCTGCAAAAATGGGTGATTGGTTTGGGCAAGGTTTAGCAGAAAAAACCTATGAAACTAGCTCTAAAGTAAATTGGTTTTAAAGGAGTAATTGTGTTTTGTTTCGATCTTATAGTGATGATTGTTGGTTGGACATGGTTACTGAGCACATTGGTTTTTATTCGTGTATCAGCAAAGCGGATTGAGACAAAAATATTGCAGGATGGTCATGATCCAATTGGCTGGGACAGAAATGGGTGGGGTTTTAGGTTTCCCATGTACGCCTCAGTGTTGATGCGAGGTAAACCTACGAAAGTATCGCTGGTAGAAGACAAACTTATTCTAAAGTACGCGACAGTCTTTGACCGAGTGCTTGCGTATATTGTCACAATAAGCTTCGTGATGGCACTTGCTTTGGGAGCAGTTATGGGGTTGGGGCCTGAAGAGTACAGAGTGAAAACCAGTTAAGCGCAGGGCTCTGTAGAACGGTGAATATAAGCCTAGTTGAAAAGCCAAATCCTGATAAAGGGAGCAACGTGTCTGATTTTGATATTGCAAATATGATTATCGGATGTACTTGGTTAGTTAGTACTTTGCTTTTCATTCGTGTATCGGTAAAGCGGATTGAGAAAAAAATGTTGCGGGATGGTCATGACCCTATTGGTTGGGACAGAAATGGGCGGGGTTTTAGATTTCCCATGTACGCATCAGTATTGATGCGAGGAAAGCCAGTCAAATTATCACTAGTGGATGACCAACTAATACTAAAATACGCAACAACGTTTGATAGAATACTTGCGTATGTTGTAAGCATCAGTTTTGTACTTTTCCTTGTGTGTGGCGCGACCATTACTTGGGGACCGGAAGAGTATAGGTTGCATTAAGTAATTTTATCTTGTTGTAAAAAAGGCTCAACTGAAATAGTTAAGCCTTTCTATTATGCGAAGAGCATTACATTACACGCATCCCTGGTTGAGCGCCTTCGTGTGGCTCAAGGATCCACAGGTCACTACCACCAGGGCCTGCCGCTAGGATCATACCTTCAGACATACCAAACTTCATCTTACGAGGTTTTAGGTTTGCAACCATTACAGTTAGTTTGCCTTCTAGCTCTTCAGGTTTGTACGCTGACTTGATGCCAGAGAACACTTGACGAGTTTCACCACCGATGTCCAGTTGGAACTTAAGCAGTTTGTTTGCTTTTGGCACTTCTTCACAAGAGATGATACGAGCGATACGCATATCTACTGCTGCAAAAGCGTCGAACTCAATCTCTTCAGCGATTGGCTCTTTGTCTAGCTCAGTTTCGCTAGCCTTGTTCTTTTCCGCTTCTGCTTTCTCTTTCGCCGCCATTTCTGCCGCCGCATCTTCTTTAGATGCTTCGATCATCGCTTCAACATTCTTCGGATCGATACGGTTGAACAGTGCTTTGAACTTAGTGATCTCGTGGCCTGTTAGTGGAGCAGCGATGTTTTCCCAAGTTAGCTCTTGGTTTAGAAACGCTTCAGTACGCGCAGCTAGCGATGGCATTACTGGTTTCAGGTAAGTCATCAGTACGCGGAACAGGTTGATACCGACAGAACAGATGTCTTGTAGTTCCTGATCTTTGCCTTCTTCTTTTGCTACAACCCACGGTGCTTTTTCATCAACGTATTGGTTAGCTTTGTCTGCCAATGCCGTGATTTCACGGATTGCACGACCAAACTCACGCGTTTCGTAAAGCTCAGCGATACGGTCAGCAGCAGCAACAAATTCGTTGTAAAGTTCAGGCTCTGCAAAGTTGTCAGACAGTTTGCCTTCAAAACGTTTCGCGATGAAACCTGCGTTACGAGATGCCAGGTTAACGATCTTGTTAACAACGTCAGCGTTTACGCGCTGAGTGAAGTCTTCAAGGTTAAGATCTAGATCGTCGATACGGCTGTTTAGCTTCGCAGCGTAGTAGTAACGTAGACACTCAGGGTCTAGGTGCTCTAGGTAAGTGCTTGCTTTTACGAACGTGCCTTTAGACTTCGACATTTTCGCGCCGTTTACGGTTACGTAACCGTGTACGAATACGTTGTTAGGCTTGCGGAAGCCAGAACCTTCTAGCATTGCTGGCCAAAATAGGCTGTGGAAGTAAACGATGTCTTTACCGATGAAGTGGTACAGCTCTGCTGAGCTGTCTTTTTTCCAATACTCGTCGAAATCTAGGTCGTCGCGCTTGTCACATAGATTTTTGAAAGAGCCCATGTAGCCGATAGGCGCGTCTAGCCACACGTAGAAGAATTTGTTTTTCTCACCAGGGATCTCGAAGCCAAAGTATGGTGCGTCACGTGAGATATCCCATTGCTGCAAACCAGATTCGAACCATTCTTGCATTTTGTTCGCTGTTTCAGCTTGTAGCGAGCCAGAGCGAGTCCACTCTTTTAGCATGCTCTCAAACTGAGGCAGGTCGAAGAAGAAGTGCTCTGAATCTTTCATTACTGGCGTCGCACCAGAAACCGCAGATTTAGGATTGATCAGTTCTGTTGGGCTGTAAGTCTCACCACAGTTGTCACAGTTGTCACCGTACTGGTCTTCAGACTTACATTTTGGACAGGTACCTTTTACGAAACGGTCCGGTAAGAACATCTCTTTTTCTGGATCGAACAGCTGAGAGATAGTGCGGCTAGAGATAAAGCCATTTTTCTTCAACTCAAGATAAATGTGTGACGCTAGCTCACGGTTCTCATCTGAGTGTGTGCTGTGGTAGTTATCAAAGCTGATATCAAATCCAGCGAAGTCTTTTTGGTGCTCTTCGCTAACTGCGGCAATCATTTCTTCAGGAGTAATACCCATCTGTTGCGCTTTAAGCATGATTGGCGTGCCGTGAGCATCGTCAGCACAGATGAAGTTTACAGTGTTGCCGCGTAGGCGTTGGTAACGAACCCAAATGTCCGCTTGGATATGCTCAAGCATATGACCAAGGTGGATCGAACCGTTAGCGTACGGAAGGGCACAAGTTACCAGCATTTTCCTTGACGGAAAGTTTTTTGGATCGTTTGCCATACTTAATATTCGCTTTTCTTGATAGGTATAAATAAATTTTGATGGATAATACTACCCCATGAACTGACTAACTCCAAGGTGTCAAACTGCGGAATGCCTTAGTTTTTTTGGGGTTCTGGTTGAGCCTGGACGGTGGTAGCATGACATCTAAAAGGAGGGCTTATGCATCAGTTCACTTCAAAACAAGATTTTTGTCACTGGTTTAACCAATTCCAACATCCACAGTTGGTGGAAAACTGGGCAGATATTCATGGCGCAATTTCGATTACGACACAGGGTTCTATTGATATAACGTTGCCATTCGCAAGTAATGAGCTTCAAACCGTACTGCATGACTGGATTAAACAGCAGCAAGCCTCGGGTAAAGTGGCTGAATTCCCATTTAATATTCGCCTTGGAGTTAAAGCTTTAGAAACTCAAGTGGCTAACTCGGTTAAGGGTGTTAAGAACATCGTTGCCGTCAGTTCTGCGAAAGGTGGCGTTGGTAAATCTACTACCGCAGTTAACTTAGCGTTGGCGATTGCTCAATCTGGGGCGAAAGTGGGATTGTTGGATGCAGATATCTATGGTCCGTCTGTACCTATGATGTTGGGGCAAGAAGATGCTAAACCAGAAGTTCGTGATGGCAAGTGGATGGAACCCATTTTTGCTCACGGCATCTATACTCATTCTATCGGTTATTTGGTGGATAAATCAGAAGCGGCGATATGGCGCGGTCCAATGGCTTCAAAAGCGTTGTCGCAGTTATTAACTGAAACAGATTGGCCAGATTTGGATTATTTGGTGATTGATATGCCGCCAGGTACGGGGGATATTCAATTGACTCTGTCACAACAAATTCCGGTAACAGGTAGCGTGCTAGTCACAACACCGCAAGATTTAGCCCTTGCCGATGCAAGGAAGGGAGCGGCAATGTTTAACAAAGTCCATGTCCCGGTTATTGGTGTTGTGGAAAACATGAGTTATCACATTTGTAGTCAATGTGGCGCGAAAGAGCATATTTTTGGTATGGGCGGAGCTGAAAAAATGTCGCAAGAATTTGGCTTAGCATTGTTAGGACAAATTCCGCTTCATATCTCTATGCGAGAAGATATTGACGCTGGCGTGCCAACGGTAGCAAGACGCCCAGAAAGTGAGCATGCAGGGTATTATAAGCAACTTGCCGATCGCGTATGTAGCACGATGTTTTGGCAAGGCAAAGCAAAACCAGATGCGATTAGCTTTACAATGGTGAACTAAGTTTACTATGCCTGTTGGTTGATAATTGCACATTTTAACGTTTGCTCGGAGGTTAATCCTCTGAGCAGGCAGAAACTTATGACTAAACCCTAATTCCAACTAGTAACTATGGGGTGAACTCCCTATAATCAGGCAGTTTATCTTTTTATGTGACTAGAAATCATCATCGGGTGCAAACTAATGTCTGATAATAATCAATGCGTCATCGTAGGTATTGCTGGCGCTTCTGCTTCTGGAAAAAGTCTGATCGCGAGCACTATTTATAATGAGCTTCGCGCGAAAGTAGGCGATCATCAAATCGGTGTCATCACGGAAGATTGCTACTACAACGACCAAAGCCACCTAAGCATGGAAGAGCGAGTAAAGACGAACTACGATCACCCGAGTGCGTTGGACCACGACCTACTGTGTGAGCACCTAGAAAAATTGGTACGTGGTGAAGCAGTAGAAGTGCCTGAGTACAGCTACACTGAGCACACAAGAACAATTAACACCACCACAATGACACCTAAAAAGGTGATCATTCTAGAAGGTATCCTTCTTCTTACAGACCCTCGTCTTCGTGATTTGATGCATGCGACAGTATTTATGGACACACCGTTAGATATTTGCTTGCTTCGCCGTGTTAAGCGTGATGTGGAAGAACGAGGCCGAACTATGGAGTCTGTTCTTAAGCAATACCAACAAACAGTACGTCCGATGTTCATGCAGTTTATCGAACCTTCTAAGCAATATGCGGACATTATTGTTCCTCGCGGTGGTAAAAACCGTATCGCAATTGATGTATTAAAAGCTCACATTGCAAGACTTTTGAAAGCTTAAGCCTATAGACGGCTATATCGCTTTATTTTTAAGAGAAGAAGTGGCACCTTAAGTGCCACTTCTTTTTTTGTTTTTAAATTAGTCAGTTGCAGGTTAAAACCAGACATTTTTCACGCTTTTGTGGAACTGTCAGCGGTAAATGGAGTCTGCGCTTATAATTGTAAAAACACTCGAGCAAGGAAAAACAAATGAAGAAACTGCTCTTAATTCTAGCAATACCGATTGTGGTCATTTTGGTCGCAATTTTAGCGTTAACCATCTTCGTCAATCCGAATCAGTTTAAACCCCTTATTGTTGAGCAAGCGCAAAAGCAAACGGGATTAGAGTTGGTGATTGAAGGGGATATCAGTTGGCAATTTTTCCCATCGATTGGCTTTGAGTTGGGACATACAGAGTTGCGAAACCCACAAGGCTTTAGTAAACCCAATTTATTCAAAGTTGATACCGTTGGTGTAGACATCTCTGTTATGCCACTTTTTAGTCAACAGCTTGAAATTGGAAACGTCACGCTTGATGGTGCTGAGTTCTACATTGAAACCAAGAAAGATGGCAGCAAGAATATTGATGCATTGACGAAAGCCCAAACACAACAAGCAGAACAAGAGAACAATGCTGCGCCTACGCAAAATGGTGAAACGCAAACTTCTGGTTCTGATTGGAGTATTAATCTTGCTGGCGTTACGGTTTCTAACGGTTCATTAGAAATGCAGGATAAGCAAGCCGGTAGTTACACCAAACTTTATGATATTTCATTAAACCTTTCCGAATTCGCTTTTGACAACTGGACAACGGCTGATTTTGGCGTGAAGGGCGAAATGAACGACCAAAAGTTCACCGCGAAAGGTCAGGCAGACTTTAAGCTAGAAAAAGGTTTGGCAAACTACGCGCTAAAGAACATCAACTTTGATGCGACATACTCTGACCCTGCCAATAAAATTGAATCGGCAACGATCGGTTTAGACACGTTTGAATTCGATAAAGTAAATAACCTGACTTATGCCATTAAGGGTGACGCTGGTGGTATGAAGTTAGATATGCAGGGTGCTGGTCAACTTAGCGTGGACAAGGCTATCAGCAAAGTACAGTTGGATAAGTTAACTCTTAAATCGACTTTTGAGGGTGATGCTTTACCTCAGTCCCCGATGAAAGTCGACATGGTGTCTGATCTGTCTTTCGACCTAACGAAAAACCATCTGAGTTTTGTTCTAGAGAAGTTAACAGCGAATGCTATCGCCTTAGATGGTAAGGCTGATGTGGCACTCGGTGATATTCCTAAAGTACGCTTTGCTCTCCATAGCCCCAATATCGATCTTGATGAGTTCTTAGGGTTAGATAAGCAAGCTGCCGAAGGTAATAAGCCTGCTTCTGGTGGCGAGAGTGCTCCTGCCGGACCTGAGGTTGAGCCTGATTTGTCTGCGTTGAAAACGTTAGATGTAAAGGGTGACATTACCATCGACAAATTCAAAGCGGCAAATGCGAAGATGGAAGCGGTAAAAACGAGCTTCACTGTAAATCGTGGCGTGTTTGAGCTTACATCTTTTAGTTCGAAGTTGTACCAAGGCTCAATCTCAGCGACAGCGAAGTTAGATGCACGCCAATCACCAGCGACTTACAGTGTTAAAAAGTCAATCAAAGGCGTGAAAGTTCAACCGCTACTTATAGACGTTGCTGAAAACGACAAACTTGAAGGGACAGGTAACATTGATGTGAATGTTACAGGTAAGAGTCTCACGCCTACCGGTATCAAGAAGAATCTATCTGGTACGGTTGTTATCAATTTTGCTGACGGTGCGGTGAATGGCATCAACGTTGCTCAGTTGATTCGTGAAAACTATGCGAAATTTAAAGGGCAAAAAGTTGAAGGCACCAATGTAGCTAAGAAAACAGACTTCAGTGCGATGACGGCGACATTGAAACTCAACAAAGGTGTTGTATCAACGGATAATATGCAAGCTCAGTCTCCATTGTTACGTGTTCGTGGTAAAGGTACCGCAAACTACATCAATGAAACAGTCGACTTTACTATCAGCACGTCAGTTGTAGGCAGCCTAGAAGGCCAGGGCGGTAAAGATATAGATGAGCTGAAAGACATCACGATTCCAATCAATGTGTCTGGTAAGTGGGCAGATCCTAAATTCAAGCTCGTATTCGATGATGTTCTGAAGCAGAAAGCTCAAAAAGAAATCGATCGTGGCGTGGAGAAGCTAACGGACAAAATCAAAGACGAGAAAACCAAAGATGCGGTCGATGGTTTATTGAAGAATCTTTTCAACTAACCGTGCGTGAAAATCAAAAGGGTTGGCATTTTGCCAACCCTTTTTAAATTACTCTGCGAGTGTTACCAATCGACGCCTTTGAGGGCTTTTACGCCAGATTCAAATGCGTGCTTTACATTTTTCACTTCAGAAACGGTATCGGCCATTTCAATCAGGGTTCGATGTGCGCCACGCCCAGTAATAATAACCGACTGCATTTTAGGTCTGTTGCTCAGTGCTTCGACCACTTCGTCTAAGTCGATGTAGCCGTAGCTCACCATATAAGTTAGCTCGTCAAATAAGATGACATCGATAGAGTCGTCTTGCAGCATGCGCTTACATTCTTGCCATACGCCTTGCGCTGCTTCGGTATCAGCGGCTTTGTTTTGAGTTTCCCACGTAAAGCCGGTTGCCATTACTTGGAATTCAACGCCGAGTTTCTCAAGTAGGTTGCGCTCACCGTTGTCCCAAGTACCTTTAATAAACTGCGCGACAGCACAATTCAAACCATGACCCACTGCGCGTGCGATCGTACCGAATCCTGATGTCGATTTACCTTTACCATTTCCGGTAATGATCAGTAGCAGACCTTTTTCCTCTTGAGCAGCAGCGATTTTTGCGTCTACCTGTTCTTTGACTTTTTGTTGGCGAGCTTTATGGCGTGCTTCTTTATTTTCTTCGATAGACATAATACTTCCTCAATTCCTTTTCGTGCTGTGCCCAAGCTAATTTGGGTTCATTGATTTATCTCGCTATGATAGACCAACATATCGTGAAGAAAAACCACCGATAATTCAGGGAATAAAATGAAGAAAATACTTGTTGTTTGTATGGGAAACATTTGTCGGTCACCAACTGGAGAGGCAGTGTTAAGAGCGAAAGCTCAAAAGCTAGGCGTTGAAGTAGAGGTTGATTCGGCAGGTACAATTGGCTACCACGCAGGAAACCGACCGGATTCAAGAGCGATGGCAGCAGGAAAGCAGCGAGGTTATTCTTTTAAAGGAATGCAAGCGCGCCAAGTCACCATTGATGACTTTGAAAAGTTTGATCTTATATTAGCCGCAGATAAAGCAAATTTGGCCGATTTATTGGATATTTGTCCGTTGAAGTATCGACACAAAGTATCGTTATTTTTAAGTCATTCTGAGTCAGGTTACGACGAAGTCCCGGACCCATATTATGGTGGGGAAGATGGCTTTGAACTGGTGCTTGATTTAATCGAAGAGGCATCAGACGCAATTTTGAAGAAGCTATAATCGCCGTGCTTGAAGACAATAGAAAAAGGGATGAGCTCAGCTCATCCCTTTTTATTCGTGTTAACCCGCTAGTATGTCGGTTGCGACTTTGTAGCTTGGGTCTTCCTTCACGTTAATTTCAACCAAGCTGCCAGCTTTGTCCAAAAGTTTACGACAATCTGGGCTTAGGTGACGAAGGTGCAGCGTTTTACCTTGAGCATTGTAACGCTCAGCCAGTGTTTCAATGGCTTCAATTGCAGAGTGATCTGTCACGCGAGAGTCTGCAAAATCGACAATCACATCTTTTGGATCTTCAGGCGCGTTAAACAACTCCAGGAAGTTAGCCGCAGAGCCAAAGAAAATAGGGCCGTGAATCTTGTACTCTTTTGAACCTTCCTCGTTTAAGCACGTGTCGGCATAGATGTGCTTAGCGTGTTGCCATGCAAACATTAATGCAGAAACGATAACACCAACCGCTACGGCAACAGCAAGGTCAGTAAGAACAGTAACGACGGTCACAAGAACAATAACGAAGAAGTCTTGCTTCGGTACGCGGCGTGCTAGCTTAAATGTTGCCCATTCGAATGTACCAATGACAACCATGAACATCACACCAACCAGAGCAGCGAGTGGGATCATTTCAATTAGCGAAGAAGCGAATAAGATAAACATCAATAGAGCGATAGCCGCAACGATACCAGATAGACGGCCGCGACCACCTGAGTTTACGTTGATCATCGACTGACCAATCATCGCACAACCACCCATTGCGCCAAACACAGAACACGTCATGTTTGCCATACCTTGACCGATACATTCGCGGTTAGATTGACCACGAGTATTCGTCATCTCATCTAAAACTGTCAGTGTTAGTAGAGATTCAATTAGACCAATGGCCGCTAGAATGATCGCGTATGGAAGAATGATTTGTAGAGTTTCTAGCGTAAATGGCACCGCCGGAATAGAGAAGGTTGGTAGTGAACCTGCGAGTGTTGCCGCTTCATCACCAGACATTGTACGCAGGAAGTCAACAACAGTACGAGTTTCCAGATCCAAACCAACCACTAAAGCAGTCACCGTTACGATTGCAACAAGTGAAGAGGGTACAGCCGTTGTGATTTTTGGTAGAAAGTGAATGATTGCCATAGTTAGCGCAACCAAACCAAGCATTAGTAGCATTTGGTCTTGTGGTAGCCAAGTAAGCATGCCGTTGATATCTGGCGCTTTAAACTGACCCAACTGAGCTAGGAAGATAACAATAGCCAGACCGTTCACAAAACCAATCATCACAGGGTGAGGCACGATACGGATGAACTTACCCAATTTAAACATACCAGCGGCAATTTGAAGTATACCAGCGAGCATGATGGCTGCGAATAGGTACTGGACACCGTGAGTCGCGACAAGCGAAACCATTACGACTGCCATGGCACCTGTTGCACCAGAGATCATGCCGGGACGACCACCGAAAATGGAAGTAATAAGACCAACGATGAATGCAGCGTAAAGACCGACCATCGGATCTACGCCTGCGACGAACGCAAATGCGACAGCTTCAGGAACCAATGCTAGCGCAACGGTTAAGCCTGATAGCACATCATTTTTTACGGAGTGCTTAGAAAATTGGGGAAATTCGAACATGTTTGTTTTTAAGTTCTCTTTGCAATGAGTTAAACCCGACACATATTCGTATTTGCACAAGCCACTGAGTGGTTGATTTCTAATCAAACATTGCAGTGTAAACCGTAGTATTAAAAGAGCAGCATCAGAATGGTGTCGAAAACTTGAGTCGGCGCATGCTACCGAAAAGTGTGATTAAGTTCAAGAATGATACGAATAATGGCGTACAAATGTGATCACGAATTGGTATTTATATGAACAATTTATTGGGCAAATATGAAGATAAAAAAGGCTACCAGATGGTAGCCTTTAATTTATTTATGCCGTTAAGCAGTTGAACGTAATGATTTAGCCTAGTTAAAGTTAGGCTTTGTCATCTCTGCTGATGCGCGGTTTTTAGCCACTTGGCTACCCGCACCTTTAGCTTGGTAACGTTCGGTTTTGAACGGTGCTGCTGCAACCGTGATTTCGCGTAGCTCTTGAGGGCCAGGTGCTTTCGTCATCGGTGCGCTAGCGTTTAGCTTAGCAGCAACTTTAATGGCTTCGACTTTAGGCTCTGGTTTATCTACTGGCGCTTCGGCTACAATCTCTTTTGCTGCTTCAACGATAGGCTCTTCAGTAGGTGCCGTTTCTACAATGGCATCAACCGGTTCAGCATGTTCAGTTACAGGAGTTTCAACGATAGGCTCTACCGATGCTGTTTCTACTACTGCCGATTCAGCTTTTTCTGCGATTACTGTTTCAACAACAGGTGCTTCTACTACTGGAGCTTCCACTTTCGCTTCAACGGTTTCTTGAACCTTGTGTTCAACAACTGGCGCATCTGTTACGACAGGTTGCTCGCGACGAATAATCACTTTACCCATTGCCATTTCTGGACACGCAAAGCCACCTTGGATTGTAGGTACTGCTGCTACAGCTTCTTCCTTAACTCGCTCTTCCTTCTTAGGTGCTGGTTTCGGAATGTAACGTGGCATTACTTTACCCATAGCCATTTCAGGAGAAGCGACACCTCCCTTACGTAGGCGGAACGGGTTAGGGCGGCGATCACGGCCACGGCGACGACGCTGGCCGCTTGCACGCAGGTGACGTGGCGAACGACGATTACGACGTTGCTTAGACTCTGCTTGCTTGTTGTCTAGCTGTGCCTCTACCGCTGCTTCTGTTGGCTTTTCAACTTTAGCTTCAACCGTTTCTTGAGTCTTAACCGTTGTTTCTTCGGCTTTCTTCTCAATAGCTTCTTGGTCCTTAACGCGTACAGACTTGTTCAATTTGCGACGTTGGCGGCGCTCTTTCACTTTTTCTGCTTTCGCATTTTGCTGCTTCGGTTTGCTCTCTTCTGGTTTTGTTTCAGTACGAGCTTCCGCTGCTAGCTGCAGACCTTTTTCCGCTACTTTTGCGTTTGCTTTCTGCTCTTGGGCTTTATCTGCCTGTTGAGCTTTAGGTTTACGCTTTTGGTTACGGTTTTGCGGTTTATTTGTTTGTTGTTGAGCTTCGTTTTGCTCATTAGCCTGCTCATCACGAGGCTTACGACGACGTCGGTTATCGCGATTGTCGCGGTTATCACGATTATCGCGCTGGTTGTTATTGCGACGACGATCGTTGCGATCACGTTTGTTACGTCGATTATCGCGATTTGGTTTTTTCTCTTCCTGAGGTTTCTGTTCTTCTTTTGTTTCTTCAGAACCACCGAATAGGAAGCTACCAAGTGCTTTAAACAGACGGCTGAACAATCCAGGTTTCTCTTCTTGTTCAACGTTTTGTTCTTTCTTCTTCGCCTCAGGAGCTGGTTTAGCTGCTGGTGCAGGTGCGGTTTGAGACGGAGCCGCAAAGCCTTTAAGAACTGGCTCTTCAATTCGTTTTGGTTTTACGTCAACTTCCGCTGGCTCTTTACCTTCCGCTTCTTTCATTGCTTCCAGTTTTTTAGGAAGTAGGTAAGAAATCAGATCGAACTCTTCACCTTCACGAACACGGATAACTTCGAAGTGCGGCGTTTCCATGTCAGAGTTTGGAACAACCGTAATCTTCACTTCTTGAATGCGTTCGATATGGTTAACTGAACGACGTTTTTCGTTCAACAAGTAAGAAGCGATTGGCACAGGTACAACTGCGAGAACTTGCGCTGTATTGTCTTTCAGTGCTTCCTCTTCGATTAAACGAAGTACAGAAAGTGCTAGAGATTCGTTGTCGCGAACGACTCCAGTACCGCTACAGCGAGGACAGATGTGGTGGCTTGCTTCTGCTAGAGAAGGGCTTAAACGTTGACGTGACATCTCCAACAAACCAAAGCGAGAAATACGACCGATTTGTACACGAGCGCGATCAAGACGAACGGCTTCACGTAGACGGTTTTCTACTTCTCGTTGGTGGCGAACAGGTGTCATATCGATAAAGTCGATAACCACTAAGCCACCCAAGTCACGTAGACGTAACTGGCGAGCAATTTCGTCGGCTGCTTCTAGGTTCGTGTTTAGGGCTGTTTCTTCAATATCACCGCCCTTGGTTGCACGAGCAGAGTTGATATCGATAGACGTTAGTGCTTCGGTTGGGTCAATAACAATAGAACCACCGGATGGCAGACGCACTTCACGTTGGAAAGCTGATTCAATTTGGCTTTCAATTTGGTAGTGGCTGAATAGTGGAACTTCGCCTTCATATTTCTTAACGCGGTTAAGGAAATCAGGGCGCACCAATTGAATGTGCTCTTTTGCACGTTCGTAGATGGTGTTGCTGTCAATTAAGATTTCGCCAATATCACGACGCAAATAGTCACGGATTGCACGAACGATAACGTTACTTTCTTGGTGGATTAAGAATGGAGCAGGGTTCGAGTCCGCTGCACCTTTGATTGCACCCCAGTGGTTAAGTAGTACATTCAAATCCCACTCAAGTTCTTCAGCACTCTTGCCAACGCCAGCAGTACGTACGATTAGGCCCATGCCCTGAGGCAGTTCCAAAGTACTTAATGCGGCTTTTAGTTGAGTACGCTCGTCACCTTCGATTCGACGAGAAATACCGCCAGCACGAGGGTTGTTAGGCATCAGAACAAGGTAACTACCAGCAAGAGAAATGAAAGTAGTAAGAGCTGCGCCCTTGCTTCCACGTTCTTCTTTTTCCACTTGAACGATAACTTCTTGGCCTTCCGTTAGCACTTCTTTAATGCTTGGACGACCTTGGTAGGTGTAACCTTCAGGGAAATATTCGCGGGCAATTTCTTTGAGAGGGAGGAAACCGTGACGCTCGGCGCCGTAATCAACAAATGCGGCTTCTAAGCTTGGTTCGATACGTGTGATACGTCCTTTGTAGATATTCGCTTTTTTAGATTCATGACCTGGACTCTCGATATCAAGATCGAAAAGTCGCTGGCCATCAACCAGAGCGACACGCAACTCTTCTTTTTGAGTTGCGTTAATTAACATTCTTTTCATTGAAAATTCTCGTTGTCTTTTCTTTTATATCTTTCTTGTCGACTTGCCACTGTTTTTTCGCTCTTTCACGGTGCCTGATCCCATGGCTTGTATTTTGCAGCCTCCCGGCTGGAAGGGGATGCTCTCGGGCACTTCAGTCATCACAAGCCTCTTGTGGTTTCTGTTGGAAACGTAGACTTGTGACCCGCTATTTGGGCGGTAGGTACTCAACGTGAATATGCGAGGAGTAGGGTGGCAAGAGTGTTGAATTCGATGTGTCTCACGCCAATGCTGCACTCGACCTTCAACGATCTACTCACATTGCTTGAGGATAAATGATTGGTAATGAATAAAATGTAACCAAACCTTCCTTAGCAGCTGTGAACTATAGCAGTGCGCGTGGCTATCAGCAATCTGCTTTCACGCAAACGATAGAAAATTTGCCGCTAAACTCAAAATTTCTAATTTATAACTGGCTGTTTCATAAGCAATTGAGATGTGCAAACTGTTCAGGACAGAAAACAAATTGAGAACTTGATTGAGAGTTTTAATAATTTAAACAAAAGCTTGGCGAAATTTAGACCAGTATGTGCCACCGAGTGTTTCTTTTACGACAAGAATAATGTGAAGTCGCACGAAATTGAGTTTACAATACCGCCCATGAACGAAATAAGAACAAAAGTCCAGTTCGTCGACATCGACGAAGATATGGCGGGTCAGCGCATTGATAATTTTTTGCGCAACCAATTAAAAGACATTCCTAAAAGCATGATTTACCGAATTGTGCGTAAGGGCGAAGTGCGCGTAAATAAAAAGCGTATAAAAGCAGAGTACAAGTTAAAAGCAGGCGATCTCGTTCGTATTCCACCGGTGACCGTCGAGAAAAAAGATGACGATGTCGCACCAAGTACGAAACTTAACAAAGTCGCTGAGTTGGAAAATATGATTATCTTCGAAGATGACCATATGTTGATTCTAAACAAACCATCTGGCACCGCTGTGCATGGTGGCAGTGGTTTAAAGTTTGGTGCGATTGAAGCGCTTAGGGCTCTGCGTCCTCAAGCTCGCTTTCTTGAACTTGTGCATCGTATTGACCGTGATACTTCAGGGATTTTGCTGGTTGCTAAGAAGCGTTCTGCACTTCGTCACTTGCAAGCCCAGTTTCGTGAAAAGACAGTAAAGAAGTTTTACTTAGCTCTTGTCATGGGGCAATGGAAAAGCAGTTGTAAGGTTGTGAACGCGCCACTGCTCAAAAACGAAGTGAACAGTATTGTTCGTGTTAACCCTAATGGTAAGCCGTCAGAAACGCGTTTTAAGATTTTGGAAAAGTTCGAACAAGCTACATTGATTCAGGCGAGTCCGATTACTGGTCGAACTCACCAAATACGAGTTCATACGCAATACACTGGTCACCCAATCGCTTGGGATGATCGCTACGGTGATCGTCGCTTTGACGCTTACACAGGTCAAGTTGGTTTAGATCGTTTGTTCCTACACGCGGCAAACATCAAGTTCCAACACCCATCAAATGATGAGTGGATGGAAATCAACGCACCGATGGAACCGAAACTAGAAAAAGTGTTGGCGGGTTTAAGAAACGCGTAACCATGTTTTCCTCGCGGATGCAAAAGGGAGCCTGTGGCTCCCTTTTATCGTATTTGGGTTAAAGGACATCGAGTCCTTGAACATGCAACATATCAATCAAATCAATCAATGGTAGTCCGACAAGTGTGTTCGGGTCTTTACCAACTAATTTCGTAAACAAACAAATTCCCATGCCTTCGCTTTTAAAGCTGCCTGCGCAGTAAAAAGGTTCTTCCCTGTCGACGTAGCGTTCGATTTGTTCAAGCGTTAAATCTCTAAAGTGCACCTCGAAAGAATCAAAGCCGACTTCTGTATGGTTTGTCACGGTGTTATGTACCGCAAGACCAGTATAGAAAGTGATGACTTTTCCACTTTGAGCCAAAAGTTGATTTATCGCGTTATCTCTATTTAAAGGCTTGCCAACGATTTCACCATTAATGACACAAACTTGGTCACTGCCGATAACTAAACTTGCTTTATCCGTCTGGCAAGATATTGCTTTCTCTTGGGCCAGTCTCTGCACAAGTTCAGTTGGCGTTTCTTGGTCAAAAGGTGTTTCATCGCAATCAGGTGATAAACAAACGAATGGTAGTGAGAGCTTTTCAAGCAGTTGTTTACGAAAAGGGGAGGTTGAGGCTAAAACCAGTTGGTAATTTTTCATTTTGAATTACAATTCGTGGGAGCATTTCCAATAGGATAATAGATCAAAAATGATTCTGGCTAATGCTCTGTATGTTAAGCGTAAAAAAGTACAACTTTTTTGCCTTTTTCTTTGACTAATTTTGATTTGGAAGATAATATTCGCGCCCTATGCAAAAGGTAAAAATACCGCGAACGGTTGACCCAGCTAAAGCTGCACAGAAACGATTGGATTACGATGGCATCATCCAAGCTAGTCTTTTCAAGCGCTTAGTGGAAACAACTGAAGGCGTAAAACGCGACGCAGAAGTCTCATTGTCATTTGGGATGGATGAACAGCGACTCGTTGTTATCTCTGGTAAAGCTAACATCGAAGTCGATTTAGAGTGTCAGCGTTGTAATGAGGTATTCGCACATGAGTGCGAAGTTGAATTCCTTTCTACTCCTTACTACGGTGAGAAAACAGAACAGGAAGCACCAGAAATTTATGATTTGGTAGATCTAAATGAATATGGTGAATTAGACCTCATACAACTTGTTGAAGACGAGTTCATCTTAGCATTACCTCAAATTGCGATGCACGATGAAGCGGATTGTAGCGTTGATTCAAATAACATGGTTTTTGGTGAGATTCCTGAAGAAATTGAGGAAGAAAAACCGAATCCATTCGACGTTTTGAAAAGTCTGAAAAAGTAATAGGTGTGGTAGCCGATTCTTCTTCAGGTTTTTAACCCAATAGTATAGGAGTAGGGTCAATGGCCGTACAGAAAAACCGTAAAACTCGTTCTAAGCGCGGTATGCGTCGTTCACACGATGCGCTAACTACAGCTGCTCTATCTGTAGACGCGACTTCTGGTGAAACTCACCTACGCCACAACGTAACTGCTGAAGGTTACTACCGTGGTCAAAAGGTTATCAACAAGTAAGGTTGAACCTTTGCAAAGTATTACCGTTGCACTTGATGCAATGGGCGGGGATTTCGGTCCACGCGTAACAGTGCCTGCCGCCGTGCAGGCACTGTCTCATTTCCCAGAGCTAAAAGTGATTCTTATTGGTGATCAACCTCTGATCACGTCTCAATTATCTCAACTCGGTACCTCGACCAGTTCCCGCTTGACTATTCTTCACAGCGAGAAAGTTATCTCGAACTCAGAAAAACCTTCATTGGCGTTACGTAATAGCCAAAATAGTTCTATGCGTATGGCTATCGATTTGGTTTCTGAGCAGAAAGCGGATGCTTGTGTTAGTGGTGGCAACACCGGTGCATTAATGGCACTATCGCGTTTCATTCTTAAGTTACTTCCTGGCATTGAACGTCCTGCTTTAGTTTCCGCTTTACCGACGATTACCGGAAAGCGTACTTGGATGCTGGATCTGGGGGCGAATGTATCGTGCGATGCTGATAGCTTGTTCCAATTTGCTGTAATGGGCAGTGCATTAGCTGAAGAACACTTGGGTCGTCCTCCTCGCGTTGCTGTACTCAATATTGGCGCAGAAGAGATTAAAGGTAACGATTTAGTCAAACGTTGCGCAGAAATGCTTTCTCAGACCGATGCGATTAACTTTGTCGGTTATATTGAAGGTAATCAAATTTTGCATGATGTTGCGGACGTCATTGTTTGTGATGGATTTGTCGGCAACGTATGCTTAAAAGCCAGTGAGGGAACAGCTCAACTTTTTATCGAAAAAATTAAAACCAGCATAATGGCATCAACGATAAAGGGTTGGATAGCTAGAAAGTTGTTTTCTAGGCTGTTTAATGAACTAAAAACACTGAACCCCGACCAGTATAACGGCGCAAGTTTGCTAGGATTGCGCGGCATTGTCATAAAAAGCCATGGAAGTGCGGATGTATCTGCGATTGTCAATGCACTTGGCGAGGCAGTACACGAGGTCAAACGACAAGTACCAAGCCGTATTAGCGATCGTTTGGAAGCGGTTTTACTCGAGAGGCATTATTAGTCTTCATGTATAGCAAAATTTTAGGTACTGGCAGCTACCTGCCATCTCAGGTGCGTACAAACGCAGATCTAGAGAAAATGGTAGATACAAGTGATGAGTGGATCGTTGCTCGCACGGGTATTAAAGAGCGTCGAATTGCTGCAGAAAACGAAACTGTAGCAGACATGGCATTCTACGCAGCTGAAAACGCTATCGATATGGCGGGTATTGATAAAAACGATATCGACCTGATTATCGTAGCCACAACGAGCAGTAGCCATACTTTCCCTTCATCTGCGTGTCAGGTGCAGGCAAAGCTTGGCATTAAAGGTTGTCCAGCTTTTGACTTAGCCGCTGCTTGTTCTGGTTTTGTGTACGCATTATCTGTTGCAGACCAACATATCAAATCTGGTATGTGCAAAAACGTACTTGTGATTGGTTCAGATGCTTTGTCTAAAACGTGTGATCCGACAGACCGTTCAACCATTATCCTATTTGGTGATGGTGCCGGAGCCGTTGTCGTAGGCGCTAGCCAAGAGCCTGGCATTATCTCTACCCACATATACTCGGATGGTCAATTCGGAGAGCTTCTAAGCCTACCTGTACCTGTGCGGGGGCAAGATGCGGATAAATGGCTTCATATGGCTGGGAACGAAGTATTCAAAGTCGCTGTAACTCAGCTATCGAAACTAGTAAAAGATACGCTTGAAGCCAACAACATGCATAAGTCTGAACTAGACTGGCTAGTGCCGCACCAAGCGAACTACCGCATTATTTCAGCGACAGCGAAGAAACTTTCGATGTCACTAGACCAAGTCGTGATTACACTTGATAAACACGGCAACACATCAGCTGCGACGGTGCCAACAGCACTAGATGAAGCGGTACGTGATGGTCGTATTAAACGCGGTCAAACTCTGCTTCTTGAAGCGTTTGGCGGCGGATTCACTTGGGGCTCGGCCCTTGTGAAGTTCTAAGTTTCACAAGAATTCAAAATTTAAGGTGCACTTGGTGCATCTTATTTCTTTTTACTTTGCTTAAAGGAAAACAACATGAGCAAGTTTGCTATCGTATTTCCAGGTCAAGGTTCTCAAGCTGTAGGTATGCTTGCAGAACTAGGCGAACAATATGACGTAGTAAAACAAACATTTGCAGAAGCATCTGACGCACTAGGTTACGATCTATGGGCGCTTGTTCAAAATGGACCTGCAGAAGATTTAAACGAGACTTTCCGTACTCAACCAGCTTTGCTAGCTTCATCTGTTGCAATCTGGCGTGTATGGCAGGAACTTGGCTTAGAGCAACCAGCAAACCTAGCCGGTCACAGCCTAGGTGAGTACTCAGCACTTGTATGTGCGGGTGTTATCGACTTTAAAGAAGCCATCAAGCTGGTTGAATTACGTGGTCAACTTATGCAAGAAGCAGTACCAGCTGGTACTGGCGCAATGTACGCGATTATCGGTTTGGCTGATGATGCGATTGCAAAAGCGTGTGAAGACGCAGCGCAAGGCGAAGTGGTCTCTCCAGTAAACTTTAACTCGCCTGGTCAAGTCGTTATCGCTGGTAGCAAAGACGCAGTAGAGCGAGCTGGTGCGCTATGTAAAGAAGCTGGTGCGAAGCGTGCGCTTCCTCTTCCTGTTTCAGTACCTTCACACTGTGCACTTATGAAGCCAGCAGCGGAAAAACTTGCTGTAGCTCTTGAGTCTATCGAATTTAACTCACCACAGCTGCCAGTTATCAACAACGTTGATGTGGTTGCTGAGACAGATCCTGCAAAAATCAAAGATGCGCTTGTTCGTCAGCTACATAGCCCAGTTCGTTGGACTGAAACAGTTGAACTGATGCACGAACAAGGCGTAGAAAATCTTCTTGAGCTTGGTCCTGGTAAAGTTTTAACAGGTCTAACAAAACGTATCGTGAAAACGCTAACTGCAGCAGCAGTGAATGATATCGCATCGCTAGACGCTGCGAAGTAATCCATCAAGCGATAAATTTGCGATAAGAAAAGGAAACACAACATGATGAATCTAGAAGGTAAGATCGCGCTAGTTACCGGCGCAAGCCGTGGTATTGGCCGCGCGATCGCGGAACTTCTTGTCGAGCGAGGTGCTACGGTTATCGGTACTGCTACTTCTGAAAGTGGTGCGGCTGCTATCAGCGAGTATCTTGGTGATAACGGTAAAGGCTTAGCGCTTAACGTGACTGATGTCGAGTCTATCGAAGCGACATTAAAAACGATCAACGAAGAATTTGGTGTGATCGATATTCTGGTGAATAACGCTGGTATTACTCGTGACAACCTATTGATGCGCATGAAAGATGATGAGTGGAACGACATCATCGATACCAACCTAACGCCTATCTACCGCATGTCTAAAGCGGTTTTACGCGGTATGATGAAAAAACGTGCGGGTCGTATCATCAACGTAGGCTCTGTTGTTGGTACCATGGGTAATGCTGGTCAAACTAACTACGCAGCAGCGAAAGCGGGCGTGATTGGTTTTACTAAATCAATGGCTCGTGAAGTTGCGTCTCGTGGTGTAACAGTGAACACTGTTGCTCCTGGTTTCATCGAAACTGACATGACTAAGGCGCTAAGTGATGACCAACGTGCGGCAACTTTGTCGAACGTGCCAGCAGGTCGTTTAGGTGACCCACGTGAAATTGCATCAGCAGTAGTTTTCCTTGCTTCTCCTGAAGCAGCGTACATTACTGGTGAAACTTTGCATGTAAATGGTGGCATGTACATGGTTTAATGCGACAGTTTATGCAAAATAAGCTATTTTACATTGTGAAAAATAGCCTATAGTTGCAGTTAACTGTCATGAACTTGTCATGCTTATGCGCAAGATTTGTGCATGATTTAAGTCAAAAATGTATTGAAATTCGGTTAAATTCGCTAATTTTGTGGTTTGACCAGCAAGGACCCCCTTGCAACTTTCAATAGTTCGAATAAACTACGGAATCATCGCATTAGGCGAAATCTGTAAAGGAAAAGAAAAATGAGCAACATCGAAGAACGCGTAAAGAAAATCATTGTTGAACAGCTAGGTGTAGACGAAGCAGAAGTTAAAAACGAAGCTTCTTTCGTTGATGATCTAGGTGCTGATTCTCTAGACACTGTAGAACTAGTTATGGCTCTAGAAGAGGAATTCGACACTGAGATTCCTGACGAAGAAGCTGAGAAGATCACTACTGTTCAAGCTGCAATCGACTACGTAAACAGCGCTCAGTAATTAGCTCTCCCAGGCGGTCTCCTAGACCGCCTGTGTTCTTTCTAACTTCTTCTATCCTCTCATAGAAATATTCAATTCCCGGAGAATTATATCGTGTCCAAGCGTCGTGTAGTTGTCACTGGCATGGGTATGTTGTCACCGGTAGGCAACACAGTAGAATCATCTTGGAAAGCCCTGCTAGAAGGTCAAAGTGGTATCGTAAATATCGAGCACTTTGATACTACGAACTTCTCAACTCGTTTTGCAGGTCTTGTTAAAGATTTCGATTGCACAGAGTACATGTCTAAAAAAGATGCTCGTAAGATGGACCTTTTCATCCAGTACGGCATTGCAGCGGGTATTCAAGCTCTTGATAACTCTGGCTTACAAATTACCGAAGAAAATGCGGCTCGAGTTGGTGTTGCTATCGGCTCAGGCATTGGCGGTCTTGACCTTATCGAAACTGGCCATACTGCATTAGTAGACAAAGGCCCTCGCAAAGTTAGCCCATTTTTTGTTCCTTCGACCATTGTAAACATGGTTGCAGGTAACCTATCTATCATGCGTGGTCTCCGTGGTCCAAATATCGCGATTTCTACCGCATGTACTACTGGCCTGCATAATATCGGCCATGCAGCACGTATGATTGCCTACGGCGATGCAGATGCGATGGTTGCTGGTGGTGCAGAAAAAGCTTCTACGCCTCTTGGCATGGCTGGCTTCGGTGCAGCTAAAGCACTATCTACTCGTAATGAAGAGCCTCAAAAAGCGTCTCGCCCATGGGATAAAGGCCGTGATGGTTTTGTTCTAGGTGATGGTGCTGGCATGATGGTGCTTGAAGAGTACGAACACGCAAAAGCACGTGGCGCGAAGATTTACGCAGAACTGGTTGGTTTTGGTATGTCTGGTGATGCTTACCACATGACTTCTCCAAGCGAAGATGGCTCTGGTGGTGCACTTGCGATGGAAGCGGCAATGCGTGACGCGAACATCACAGGTACCCAAGTAGGTTATGTGAATGCTCACGGTACATCTACTCCTGCTGGCGACGTTGCAGAAATCAAGGGCGTGAAACGTGCTCTTGGTGAAGAAGGTGCGAAGCAAGTACTTGTATCATCAACTAAGTCTATGACTGGTCACCTATTAGGTGCAGCAGGCTCTGTTGAAGCAATTATCACGGTTATGTCTTTGGTTGACCAAATTGTTCCGCCAACCATTAACCTTGATGATCCAGAAGAAGGTCTAGACATCGACCTTGTGCCGCATACAGCGCGCAAAGTTGAAGGTATGGAGTACGCTATCTGTAACTCGTTTGGCTTTGGTGGTACAAACGGTTCTTTGATCTTCAAGAAGTTCGCTGAGTAACACTATCTAACCTAATTTAGATAAGCGAAACTTGTATTCTAACGGCTCGATGCTTAGCATTGAGCCGTTTTGTTTTATTTGTTGTCTGCTAATTTGAAGGTATGTGAATGTTTTGGGTAAATGGAGTTCCGCAAACGCATGTAGAGCTAGGTGATCGCTCATTCCAATACGGTGATGGAGGCTTTACCACCATCCTGACCCAAAATGGAGAGTTGGTTTACTGGCAGGAACATACTGAGCGCATGAGTGCTTGCCTTGACGCTTTGAAGATCTCTTCACCTGACTGGAAAGTTGTGCATGATTGGGCAAGCAAAGCGGTTTTATCTGACGCACGAGCGGGGGTGAAGATTCACGTTAGCCGCGGTATTGGCGGGCGAGGGTATAGCCCTAATGGGATTGAAGGCCCTATCGTGACGATTTCCAATTTTGCGTTTCCTTCTCATTATTCATCTTGGCAAGAACAAGGTGTGGACTTGGGCGTTTGCAATACTCGTCTAGGGATTCAACCTTTACTTGCGGGACATAAGCACAACAACCGTTTAGAGCAGATTCTAGCCAAGGCTGAAATCGACAATACAGAGTTTGCAGATGCAATAACGTTAAATGTGCAAAACCATGTCATTGAAACTACAATGGCCAACCTTTTTTGGGTTAAAGGTAATAAAGTATTTACGCCGGAGCTGACCTTATCAGGCGTTACGGGCGTAATGCGTCGTAAGGTGCTTGAGTTACTTAAAGTAAGTCATATTGAAGTCATCGAGGGGCGTTTTATACTTCCAGATTTGCTTAGTGCTGACGAGGCTTTCATGTGTAACTCAATATTAGGTGTCGCACCTATTCGCAGCATAGTGACATCGAACTCTAAGACTATATTTCCTATAGGAAAATTGACTCAACGACTGCAAGGGAATTTAACTACGTGATTAAAAAACTGTTGGCTTTTGTTGTGCTGATCGCAGTGATAGGCGCAGCAGCTGTTTTTTATATAATTTCACAGGCTAAACAATACGTTGAAAAGCCTATTCTATTGGAACAACCTCAGCTGTTTACTGTAGAAAGTGGTACAAGCTTTCATCATGTCATGCGCGCCTTAGTTGAAGATGAGGTGATTGAAACATCGGAGTACATCCGTTTAATTCCTCACTTATATCCAGAATTGTTGCAAGTGCGAGCGGGTACTTACCAACTTGAGCCTGGTATGTCACTTTCGCAAACATTGGAGCATCTGAATACTGGAAAAGAATACCAGTTTGCGATCACTTTTGTTGAAGGCAGCCGCTTTTCTGAATGGGTAGATCAACTAAAAAGTGCTCCTTATTTAAAGCATGATTTAACCGATCTTTCAGAAAAAGAAATGGCTGCGAAGCTCGGAATTGAGAGAGAAAAGCTAGAAGGGTTGTTTTTAGCAGAAACCTACCATTACACAGCGGGTGCGAGTGAAAGCCAGTTATTAAAACGAGCGCATCGAAAACTCAATAAAATACTGGACGCTAGCTGGGAAGCTCGTCAAGAAAAGCTGCCATTACAGGATAAATATGAAGCCTTGATTCTCGCGTCTATCATCGAGAAAGAGACGGCTATTGATTCTGAGCGTGAGCGCGTCGCTTCTGTGTTTATCAACCGATTGAACAAACGTATGCGGTTACAAACTGATCCGACAGTTATTTATGGTATGGGTGACGCCTACGATGGCAACATTCGTAAGAAAGATTTGCGTACGCCGACACCATATAACACCTATACCATCAATGGTTTGCCACCAACACCGATTGCGATGGCTGGTGAAGCTTCTATTGAAGCGGCTTTGAATCCAGAAAGCAGCAACTATTTATATTTTGTAGCAAGTGGAAAGGGCGGACATGTATTCTCGAAATCCCTTGCTGAGCACAACCGTGCTGTTCGTGCCTATTTAAGAGAACTAAGAAAGAACAAATGATGAAAGCAAACTTTATTGTCGTTGAAGGCCTAGAAGGCGCGGGTAAAAGCACTGCGATTAAAACCGTTTTAGATACGCTAAAAGCGGCCGGTATTGAGGATATCGTAAATACCCGTGAGCCAGGAGGCACACCGCTAGCAGAAAAAATGCGCGCTCTGGTGAAAGAAGAGCACGAAGGCGAAGAACTTAAGGACATGACGGAGTTGCTTCTTCTGTACGCTGCACGTGTTCAGTTGGTTGAGAACGTGATCAAACCAGCTTTGGAAAACGGTCAGTGGGTGGTTGGTGACCGACACGATATGTCGTCGCAAGCTTATCAAGGTGGTGGCCGTCAGATTGACGCATCGTTAATGAAAAATCTCCGGGATACAACGCTTGGTGATTTTAAACCTGCTCTCACTCTCTATATGGATATTGACCCTCGTGTTGGGCTTGAGCGTGCACGTGGGCGTGGTGAGTTAGATCGTATAGAGAAGATGGATATTAGTTTCTTCGAGCGTACACGTGAGCGTTATTTGGAGATTGCTCATGCCGATCCTTCCATCGTTATCATTAACGCAGAACAGACGATTGAAGGCGTGTCGCGTGATATTCGGGACGCTCTAAACGAGTGGCTAGATCGTCAATAAGTGAAACGTAAATTTAGGTGACTCATGTTAAATGATTATCCATGGCTACAGCCAATATGGGATAACCTCAAAGTAGGGTTAGAGTCGGACAGAATACCAGGTGCGCTTTTATTACAAAGCGAGCAGGGCTTGGGCATCGAAAAACTTATCGAGTTTTTTAGCCAAGCACTTCTTTGCCAAAATTACGCGAGTGAAGCATGCGGTTTTTGTCATAGCTGCCAGCTAAATCAATCTCAAAACCACCCTGATTTACACTGGATCAAGCCAGAGAAAGAAGGAAAGGCGATAACGGTGGACCAAATTCGCGCTTGTAACCGTCTTGCTCAGGAATCATCTCAGCTTAATGGTTACCGCCTATTTGTAATAGAACCGGCGGACTCTATGAACGAGTCGGCATCGAATGCGCTGTTAAAGACGCTAGAAGAGCCTGGGGCAAAGTGCTTGTTTTTGCTCGTTACCCACAATCAGGAGCGTCTGCTCCCAACGATTCGTAGCCGTTGCCAACACTGGGTTGTTGCGCCTCCGTCAGCGGAACAAGCGATGCAATGGATGCACGAACAAGGGGCGAAGCAAGTTCCTACTTATGCCTTAAAACTGAATATGGGCTCTCCAATAAAAACATTGGATGCGTTAAATAATGGCGATCTCGAAGCTTACTTGGCTTTTGAACGCAGTTTTATTAAGGCAATGTCTTCGCCTGTTTCAGACGTTTCTGAGTGTGCTTCTTTAATCGCTAAACACTCAGAGCAATCACTAGACTGGGCATGGTATTTACTGACAGATGCTCAGAAAGCGCAGTTTGGTGTATCAGAAGCTCAAATGCTTCCGGGCGCGACAAAGTTTCAACCGGACAACTATAACGGTTTGTACTCATCAGCGAAGGCGCTGATGAACCTGAAAGCTCAGGTGCAAGCCTTTCCTGGCCTGAACCTTGAGCTACTATCAATGAATTGGTTAATTGAATCACGAGAGGCATTATGTTCGTAGATTCTCATTGTCATTTAGACAAATTGAATTACGACGATCTCCACATCAATGTGGAAGACGTTATTAACAAAGCTAAACAAGCAAACGTAACTGAACTACTTTCTGTTGGAGTAACGCTGGATTCTTTCCCGAAAATGATGGAAATGATCGAGCCTTATGACAATGTTTATGCTTCGTGCGGTGTGCACCCACTTGATGTTGAAAGCGACTTTTCGATGGACGTATTGCGCCACCATGCGTCGAATGCAAAAGTCGTCGCTATTGGCGAAACGGGTTTAGATTATCATTACAAGCCCGAAACGGCCGCGTTACAGAAAGAGCGCTTTGAGCAACACGTTGATCTTGCAGTGGAGCTCAACAAACCTTTAATTATCCATACCAGAAACGCACGTGCGGATACTCTAGATATTTTGCGTAAGGGTGGGGCAGAGAAATGTGGTGGTGTTATCCACTGTTTTACAGAAGATCTTCCATTTGCTGAAGCTGCACTGGAGCTGGGGTTTTATATTTCTATCTCGGGGATTGTTACTTTCCGTCAAGCTACAGAGTTAAAAGAAGTGGTGAAGACTCTACCTTTAGAGAAGCTTCTTATTGAGACAGATTCTCCTTACTTGGCTCCTGTCCCTCATCGTGGCAAAGAGAATCAACCCGCTTACGTTGTCGAAGTCGCTTCTTATATTGCGCAACTCAAATCGTGCTCTCTTTCTGAAGTGGCACAAAAAACCACCGAAAACTTCCGAAATCTTTTTTTGCGATAAAAAAATAATAAGAGCATAAAAAAGGAGCTTAGGCTCCTTTTTTGTTGATAAAAACAACAGATACGCTCACGAGTTTAATGTTTACTAAAAATGTTGATTTAATAACATTCAAAAATCACAAATGTAATTTTGTTACTAAAAATAACATTGAGGCGTATTTTATTTACGCCTTAAAATTAATTATATAAATAATTAATTCTTTATGAAACAGCAACATAAGTGCAATGCAAACCTTTTCATCGGCTGTTTTTGGGTGTGATCCAAGACTTGTTTTGAAACTAAATTTCGTAACTGTGTGGAAAGTTTGAGGGTCATCAATATATATTTAGAGCCGGAAAATATAATGCAGTTGTGGTTACATTTTCATTGGGTGCTAACCTTTAGGCTACGGGGGTGTGCCGTTAGTGCCCAAATAATACTTATAAATTTATCAGGAGCATAAACATGTTTAAGAACCTTTTTGCTAACCTGCAAAAAGTTGGTAAGGCTCTGATGCTTCCAGTATCAGTTTTACCAGTTGCAGGTATTTTATTAGGTGTGGGTGCTGCCCATCTAAGCTTTATTCCAGAGATCGTTTCTAATCTTATGGAACAAGCTGGTGGTTCAGTATTCGGCCAAATGGCACTTCTATTTGCAGTAGGTGTAGCTCTAGGCTTCACTAACAACGACGGTGTTGCAGGTCTTGCAGCTATCGTTGGTTACGGCATCATGACGGCAACGCTAGGTGTAATGGCGGGCGTTATGGGTGTTGAGAAAATCGATACAGGTGTACTAGGTGGTATCCTTGTCGGTGGTGTGGCTGCTTGGGCATTCAACCGTTTCTTCAAAATCCAACTTCCAGAGTACCTTGGCTTCTTCGCTGGTAAGCGCGCAGTGCCAATCATCACTGGTTTTGCTGCGATCATCCTAGGTGTTATCCTTTCTGTTATCTGGCCACCAATTGGCGGTGCAATTTCTGCATTCTCTGATTGGGCTGCACACCAAAACCCACAGCTAGCATTCGGTATCTACGGTGTTGTTGAGCGTTCTCTAATCCCATTCGGTCTACACCACGTATGGAACGTACCGTTCTTCTTCGAAGCAGGTTCTTGTGTTAACGCTGCCGGTGAAGCTCAAAATGGTGTACTAACTTGTTACCTAGTTGCTGATGAAGCATCTCGTGCTGCTGGTAACGGCTTCGGTCAGCTAGCGGGTGGTTACATGTTCAAGATGTTCGGTCTACCAGCTGCAGCAATCGCAATTGCTCATTGTGCTAAACCAGAAAACCGTGCAAAAGTAATGGGTATCATGGCGTCAGCTGCACTGACTTCATTCCTAACTGGTATTACTGAGCCAATCGAATTCTCATTCCTATTCGTTGCTCCACTACTATACGGTATCCACGCTCTACTAGCTGGTTCTGCATACATCGTTTCGAACACTCTAGGCTTTGTACACGGTACTTCTTTCTCTCACGGTCTGATCGACTTCCTAGTTCTATCTGGTAACGCTCAGAAGATGGTGCTAATGATTGCCGTTGGTCTAGTTTACGCAGTAATTTACTACGTAGTGTTCCGTGGTGTAATCACAGCGCTTGACCTAAAAACACCTGGCCGTGAAGATGAAACGGAAAGTGCAGCTGTAACTTCTGGCTCTGATATGGGCGGTGAACTGGTTGCAGCGTTTGGCGGTAAAGCTAACATTACTGGTCTAGATGCATGTATCACACGTCTACGTGTAGCAGTTGCAGATACAGCAGCTGTTGACCAAGACAAGCTAAAACAACTAGGCGCTGCTGGTGTTGTAGTTGTAGCTGGTGGTGTACAGGCTATCTTCGGTACTAAGTCTGATAACCTAAAAACTGAAATGGATGAGTGGATTCGTAACCACGGTTAATCGCAGTCATTCATAGTAATGCATAAAAGGAGGCTTCGGCCTCCTTTTTTAGTTCCTATTTTATTAACTGACAGTTCCTTTTTAGTGTGATCCTAAACTCATCTTTACTTTTGTCAGCTTTTTCATACATCGAGCTTACCCATCGTTGACATATTGATATGCCATTATGTTTGAATAGCGAATAATGTTTTTTTGAATAATTGATAACGTGTATGAAGAACAAATTCATTTTAGTTTTGGGACTAGTTTCTAGTACGGCAATGGCGGCAAGCGAGCCAACGGATCTATCAGTTGGTATGGCTGTCGATCAACAATTAAGTGTTGTTGTAGAGTTAGATAACAAATATCGTGGCATTATCGGAAACGATGGTATGGCGTTTGATTACATCGCTAAGCGTGGAACATTCGATCAAAACATGCCTGTGACTTGGTATGTCGGCGTTGGTGGCTGGTATGAATGGGATGACGAGTTTGGTGTGAGAGTACCACTTGGTGTGAACTGGGATTTATCACGCGGCTGGGACCTTTATGGTCAAATACACCCAGAGCTAGATCTTTACAAAGGTGCTGACTTGCAACTTGGCGGCGCCGTTGGCATCAAGTACAGTTTCTAGAATTGAACTAATGTATGTATAAAAAAACGCCGGTAACTACCGGCGTTTTTTATGTGGAACTTAACGTTCTATTGTTTATCCATGGCTCGCTTGATGCAAACGGCAGCGCCGCCCCAAGTGATACCTAAACCAATAACCATCATAATAATTGCGCTGATTGTCATTTTGCTGTCTCCTTGCGGTTCACTGCGTTGATCACTAGACCAAAGATAAAGAGTGCGGCGATAAGTGCCCAGCCTAAAGTTAGATCATAGCCACCGTAGCCTTCAGTAATTAGGGCGTATAGCTTGGTCGCTAAGATAATGGCGAGCATGATTGGTGTAACGAAGCGTAAGCAGATCTCGAACCATTGACCAACAGAGAAATCAGAGCGCTCGTTAACGTAATTACGTACTTCTGGCACGCGCTTCAATAGCCACGCCATCAAGACAATCTCAACCAGACCACCAACCATGATGCCAACGTTGTTTGCAAAGTGGTCTACTAGATCGAGTAGCAGCAGACCGCCATTGGTAGCAAACGCCATAGAGACAACGAAGCCAATACCAATCACAACATTTGCAGCTTTTTTACGGCTCCACTTCAGCTTGTCGATAATGGCTGAAGTTACGGCTTCCATAATTGAAATATGCGAACTTAGACCAGCAACCACCAGTGCAAAGAAGAACAGTGGACCAAGAATATATGGGGCAGGTAGTAGGTTAATTGCCGCAGGTAAAGTAACAAAAGCCAAGCCAACGCCTGCAGATACCACCTCTGTTAACGGCTTACCTTGCTCTTGAGCCATGTAACCCAATACTGAGAAGATCATGATGCCGGCTAGGATCGAGAAGCCACAGTTGATCAACACGGTCATAAACGCGTTATTCGTTATGTCTGACTTTTCTGGTAGGTAGCTAGAGTAAGCTAGCATGATGGCGAAGCCGATACTTAGCGTAAAGAAGATCTGACCATATGCCGCTGCCCATACTTTCACATCCCAAATTTTGCTGAAATCGGGTTCGAACATGTAGTTCACGCCATCTAGAGCTCCTGGCAAGAAAATCATACGTCCGATTAAGAAAATCACCATCAAGAATAGGATTGGCATCATAATTTTAGATGCTCGTTCAATTCCTGATTTCACGCCTTTGGCAATAGCGGTGTAAGTAATTGCCCAAGCAATTACCATGGATAAAGCAATCTTCCATTGAATACTGCCTAAGTCTGTTGGTGAGTTGTCACCTAGCTTTAGGTATTCACTAAAGAAAAATGCGTTGGTATCGGTTCCCCAACCTTGAGTGAACGACAACCCAAAGTAAGAAATCGACCAACCGATAACAGCCACATAGTAAACGGCAATAACTGCAGCCACACCAACTTGGAACCAGCCAAGCCATTCAAATTTAGAATGAATTTTCGCAAGTGTTTTTGGTGCCGAGCCTCGGTATTTTTGTCCCATACTGAACTCAAGGATCATAAATGGAATACCGGCAGTGATCATGGCAAAAATGTAAGGAATAAAAAATGCGCCGCCACCGTTTTCATAGGCCATGTATGGGAAACGCCAAATGTTTCCCAAACCGATAGCAGACCCAACTGCTGCTAAGATGAATCCCGCCCGGGATCCCCATTGTTCTCGCTTCATATTTGACTCCTATAAGACTCCCTGAGGAATGAAGCTCTCTACGTAACACAGTAATAATTGCGCAAACAGTTGGAAGAAAGGACCGCTGTTATCCATCAGCTTTTCTATCCTTAATTCTAACTTTTTATAATTTTATAGAGCTATATTCTGGCTACTGTAAGAGAAAGTAGATTATTAATCTTAAAATTTTGATGTGTGTTTGATAAAACTGAAATATTTATCTGTTTTCACTGATCAGACTAACTTCTAATAATACTTAGCGCAATAGAATCTAAATGTTAATTCAGATGCGTTGTCTGGTTTTAATCTTGTTAAATTTGAGTTTGATTGTGGTTTTGTGTGGGTGGTTGGTTGTTTGTCTGGAATAAATGACTGGGATCTAATAATTGCTTTGGTGTTTAAGACTATTTTGATGAATTAGGGCGTACGGCTATCTTTTGTGCACCTATCTAGATGATGCTTCGTTACTTTGCCAAACAATGGTGTTTAGACGATGTCCTTTATCGGCTCTGTGCAGGACTCGTTCAGCGTTCTTTGTGACGAGCCCTACAGAGGAACATGCATAAAAATTAGAAGCGGAAACTAAAACCGACATTTGATTGGAATTGGTTCATCCAATCAGTATCGAACTTAATGATACAGTTTGAGCCGTCATTAGGTAGATTACAGGCGCCAGATGTATCGTTATCAACGACCGTTCCTAACCATCTCAGTTGGGCTGTTAATGCAAAGTTCTTTGAAAATTCATATTCCAGCCCTGCAAAAGCGCTAGCCGAAAATCCGTATTTTTTGTCTACCCAATCCACATCGGCATAAGAAGCGCCCAAACCTACACCGATATAGGTTTGCCAATTTTCTGCGACAGGATAGTACATGCTGCTTTGGAAGTGCAGATAATGGATATCTGCTGAGTTGGACAGCTTTTCAAGTTCCGTCGATTGATTGGAGTAAAACAATCCGATCCTTCCTTTTTCTAAGGGAGTCTCGACTGAAAGAGCGTAGTTCACTGCGGGGTCGAGATCGTATGTATTACCACTTTCATCCTCTACTTGGCCGCCTCCTGTATAGCCTATGTATGGTGTAACGATGATATTCGCTTGTGCATTGATAGCAGTACTCATCATCATGATTCCTACTAGCCAGCTGAGTCTTTGGTTCATGCCCTATCTCCTTATTATGACTAAGCTAATTGTGATGGGTTAGTCAAAATTGCGCGACTAAATTAAGCAAATCTTGAACATATTTCACACCGGTGTTATTAATTTGTTACATATTAAGGAGGTGTTTATGGAACACGATCTAAAATCCGCATTAATCATTGTGGTGACTGTTTTTGCAGTGCTTTTGTCATTTGGCATCATTGCTATTACAACAGCTTAAGATAACCACTTTTACCAAACGTTTTAACAAAATGGCGTGAGCCTATGATACGTAACAGCGGTATAATCACAGAAAGCCATGCAGAGCTTGATGTAAAAGTTTATGAGCACTTTAGGCATGGTAAAACTGCTTTAGTCACGCAAGGTGGAGGGCAGAGAGGGATTTTTACCGCTGGCGTTTTAGACGCCTTTTTACTTTCCAACTTCGATCCTTTCGATGAATTCTATGGCACCTCTGCCGGAGCACTTAACTTATGTTCTTACTTGTGTCGTCAACATGGCATGGGCAAAGCTTTTATTACCGAGCTGACAACGTCTCCTGAATTTTTTAATCTGTTTCGCTATATCCGAAAGCAGCAGTACTTAGGTTTAGAGTGGGCATTAGAACGGATTCAAGATTTCCCATACAAGCTTGACCTTGATTTAGGTCGTAGTGCACTGGGAAAACGAGGAGCGTTTGCTGCGGTAACGAATATAGAGACGCTATCAGATCAATATCTACCAATCTTGGATGACTCGTGGTTTAACACTATGCTAGCGACATGTGCGATTCCCAAGTTGTACCACGGACCTGTCGACGTAAATGGCAATAAGTTTGTTGATGGCGGCGTGTCTGCCTCTATCCCTGTTCAAGAAGCGTGGCGTCAGAATGCTCGCAACATTATTGTCATTCGCACAGAGCCGTTTTCAGAGATTGAAGCGAGAGCCCAAAGTGAAGTGGGGGATGTGCCTGTCGAATGGTATCGAGAGTCTATCAACTCAGTACAGCAATCATGGCAGCAAAAAGTGAATCAGTGGAAGCTGGATTGGGCGTCGTTCTTCCAACAAAAAATTAATGCAGCACATCAATCGAAGCTTGCAGGGAAAATGCTGTTAAATGGAGGTCGTTGGTTGTTCGGTGCCGATAACTTGTATCGTTTAAGTCATCTGATTGGTGAGAATTTTGATTCAGGTTTAGCCGACATGCTGATGATTCATTATCAAACATTTGAGCTCACTCAGGCCTTTATATCTGCTCCACCTGACGACACTTTTATTTTACAAGTTGCGCCTAAAGAGGGACTTCGTTCTTCTTCTTTGTTAAGTGACCAAGAGTCACTAGAGCATGACTATCAACTTGGGCTTCAAGCTGGGTTTAACCTAGTTCAACTCTATGACCAGCTGGATGTTGAAATTGATGGTAGAGAGAGTGCATAAACCTTCTTACGTTCACGATGTGCGCAATATACAAAGCATATAAATAAGGCTCCATTTTCGGAGCCTTATTTGCGGGTTCTTGTGGTTAACTCCGGTTAGGTATAACTATTACGCTTGTAGAATGCGCATGCAGTTGGTTGAGCCAACAACATCCATTACATCGCCTTGAGTAATAATGACTAAATCACCTTTGTGCAAGAACCCTTGCTCTTTAAGGCTAGTAATAGCTGCTTGAGCCGTTGGTAAACCCGCATCACTTTTTGACTCGAAATATACAGGTGTCACGCCTCGGTATAATGCTGCTCGATTTAGTGTCGATTCATTCCGTGATAAGGCAAATATTGGCAAGCCAGAGCTTAAGCGAGACATCATCAACGCAGTCCTGCCGGACTCAGTTAACGAGATCATCGCTTTAATTCCTTCCATGTGATTCGCAGAGTACATGGTTGCCATTGCGATGGTTTCTTCAGCGGTTTCGAAGGTTCTATCTAAGCGATAGGTTGATAGACTTGCCTCCGACATTTTTTCTGCCCCCACACATACTTCGGCCATGGATTTGACCGTTTCTACAGGATATTTACCTGCAGCGGTCTCTCCAGAAAGCATCACCGCGTCAGTGCCGTCTAGAACCGCATTGGCCACATCCATCACTTCAGCACGCGTTGGCATTGGGCTAGTAATCATGGACTCCATCATTTGTGTCGCAGTAATCACGATACGGTTTAAACTGCGTGCGCGGCGAATCAGTTTTTTCTGGACACCTATGAGCTCAGGGTCACCGATTTCTACACCAAGGTCACCACGTGCAACCATCACTACATCGGATGCGAGAATAATGTCGTCAATAGACTCATTGGTCGCGACGGTTTCTGCTCGTTCGACTTTAGCCACTAACATGGCTTCAAGGCCTGCATCTCTGGCTAAGCGTCGAGCGTAATGCATGTCTTCGCCGTTACGCGGGAATGAAATAGCAAGGTAGTCTACTTGAATTGCTGCGGCGGTAAGAATGTCGGCTTTATCTTTCTCTGTGAGCGCATCGGCTGACAATCCGCCGCCTTTTTTGTTGATCCCTTTATTGTTGGACAGTGGACCACCGACAATCACACGGGTATGCACTTTATTACCCTCTACTTTGGTAACTTGCAGCTGAACGCGTCCATCATCGAGTAATAAAATGTCATTTGGTGAAACATCTTGCGGTAGTTCTTTATAATCTAACCCTACAGATTCTTGATTGCCTTCACCTTTTGGTAAATCACTATCTAATGTGAATTTATCGCCCACATTCAAAATGACTTGGCCGTCTTTAAACGTTGATACACGGATTTTAGGGCCTTGTAAGTCACCAAGAATAGCAACCTGACGCCCAAGTCTTGCTGCAATGGTACGGACTTTGTTCGCACGTTGAATGTGGTCTTCACTGGTTCCATGTGAAAAATTCATACGGACAACGTTTGCACCGGCTTTGATGATCTCCTCAAGTATATTGTCCTTATCCGTTGAAGGACCCAGCGTAGTGACAATTTTTGTTCGTCTTAATTTGGAAGTCATAGATTCTCCGATGAATGTGTGTGTAAAGGTAACTTGAACTCTATCCTTACTTTACGCAATCGCTCTCAAGGTTAGCCTCGTTGCTGAGCCCACACCTTAAAGCTACTTGAATATAAGTATATGCACAGAATGTTTACATTAAGAGTAACCCCGGTAAAACAGACAGATATTCGACAGGCAATGGCCTTATTGATAAAAATGCGCTGCTTTAAAGGCACTACTTCATAATTTAGTGAATAAAAATAAGTTATTTTTCAAACAATTTAACAGGAGTAGATTCTTCGTTATTTGATTGAATACACAAACAAACAGGTTTATACGTGATGCTTGTCACGGGGATTTATTAATTCACTTCACAATTAGTTCGCAAAGTAAAAAAATTGTCCCGTTATAGAATTTCGGAGTGCAAGATGTACATGGCTCAACCGGGCCATATTGATCATATCAAACAGGTCAATGCTGGTCGTGTATATAAACTAATTGACCTAAAAGGTCCTATTTCTCGAATTGATTTGTCCAAGCAGAGTGAGCTTGCTCCTGCTAGTATCACCAAAATCACTCGAGAATTAATTGAAGCGCACTTGATTCATGAAACGACAGTACAAGAAGCGACGAGTCGTGGTCGACCTGCTGTCGGTTTGCAGGTCAATAATGAAGGCTGGCAATTTTTGTCAATGCGTTTGGGGCGGGGTTATTTAACCATTGCTTTGCATGAGTTAGGCGGTGATGTACTGATCGATACTAAAATCGAGATACACGAGCTTGATCAAGACGATGTGCTTGAGCGCCTGCTTTACGAAATTGATGAATTTTTTCAGACTTACGCGGATCAACTGGATCGGGTTACCAGTATTGCCCTTACGCTGCCTGGTCTCGTGAACTCAGAGCAAGGTGTCGTTTTGCAGATGCCTCATTACAATGTCGAAAATCTTGCTCTTGGACCAGAGATATACAAAGCAACAGGCTTGCCAGTTTTCATTGCCAATGACACGCGAGCTTGGGCATTAGCAGAAAAGCTTTTTGGTCATTCTCAAGATAATGACAACTCCGTTCTTATCTCTATCCACCACGGTTTAGGTGCGGGCATCATTCTGGATGGGCGCGTTTTGCAAGGCCGTCACGGTAACATTGGTGAACTCGGGCATATTCAAATTGACCCAAATGGAAAACGTTGTCATTGCGGCAATATTGGCTGTTTGGAAACCGTTGCCAGTTCTCAGGCAATTCGTGAAGAAGTCGTAAGACGAATCGCTGATGGCGAAGACTCTATTCTTGCTAAACAAGAAGAAATGAGTATTGAGAGCATTTGTGAAGCCGCTGCAAACGGTGATCCTTTGGCCGTCGATGTGATTGAAAAACTTGGAGGCTACTTAGGCTCTGCAATTGCTATTGTGATCAACTTATTTAACCCTGAGAAAATCTTGATCGGTGGTGTGATTAACCAAGCAAAAGATGTGCTTTATCCTGCGGTTCGTCGCTGTATCGAAGAGCAGAGTTTACCTGTTTATCACCAAGATCTTGAGCTGGTGGAGTCTCGTTTCTATAAGCAAGCCACAATGCCTGGTGCCGCGTTGATTAAGCAAGCGTTGTACGATGGTCAACTATTGATGAAGGTTGTGGAAGGTTAAGTACTTTTTAACATGATGATGTGCCTGGCTGTTGAGACTACATTTGTAGGTGATTTAGGGTGAGACTTAACGGCTCACCCTTTTTGATCGCCTATTACTAGAATGGGAATTTGAGTTATGTTGCATTGCTATATCTGCGCCATTCATGTAATTTCCTAAAAAGCTCAAGTAAATAAACAAAATGGCTTTCAATGTGCTGCGTGACTTTGCGTCTGATGCAAAGAGAAGTAATACGCTAAAACTGTTGTACTTTAAAGCTGTGCTCGAAAAGCCAAATATTTTAAGGTTATTTGGTTATATAACCTTGCTGTGTCTGTACTGATTTCGAGTAAAATAAGAATTATCCATAATTTAGGTAGTAGTATGTCCGGAGTGTTAAATACGGTTGACCAGCGTACAAACTTGGTTGGTGAAAATCGACTAGAGCTTCTGCTGTTCACTTTAAATAGTCGCCAATTATTTGCGATTAATGTGTTCAAAGTGAAAGAGGTCATCAAGCTTCCACCGTTAACCAAGCTCCCTGGATCGCACTACAATATTCGTGGGGTTGCTTCTCTACGAGGTGAAGCGGTACCAGTGATTGATTTACGAGGCGCAATTGGTTTTCCTGCTTTACGTGGTGAAGCGGAAGAAGAAAATTTGATCGTGACAGAGTACAACCGCACGGTGCAGGGCTTCTTAGTCGGTCCGGTTAAAAACATTATTAATACGGCATGGACTGAAATTCAGCCGCCTCCTTCCACGTCTGGTCGCTCGAATTACCTCACGGCTATCACGCAAATCAAAGAGGGGGATGCCTCTCAAATTGTCGAAATTATTGACGTTGAAAAAGTTTTAGCAGAGATCGTACATTACGACGTGACTATCTCGGAGGACATTCTCGATCAAGAATTGGCCCAAGCAATGGTCGGGCGTAATGTTCTGATTGTGGATGATTCCTCTACAGCTCGTAATCAAGTTCGCGATACGCTTTCTCAATTGGGTATGAATATCATCGAGTGCCGTGACGGGCTAGAAGCGTTAACGGTTTTAAAACGTTGGTGTGATGAAGGTAAAGATGTAGAAAAAGAGCTGTTGATGATGATTACGGATGCTGAAATGCCTGAAATGGACGGTTATAAACTGACCCATGAAGTGCGCCAAGATCCACGTATGTCTAAGTTGTTTATCACATTGAACACTTCTCTGAGCGGTAGTTTTAATGAAGCCATGGTACAAAAAGTAGGCTGTGATCGCTTTATATCTAAATTCCAACCGGATCTGCTGGTTGAAGTTGCTCAAGACCGATTACGCCAGATGCTTTCTAAAAGTGCATGATTAGATCTAGTGAAATCAGAGGGAGCGCACCTCTCTCTGATTTTTAACATTTCTCTCCTTAATTCCTCTGTACTAATGGAAATCCCGAGATTTACTTTGTAGATTGTTCAAGTAGTGCGTGCAATCCATCAACTTGCCAGCAATAACGTGTGTGACTTCTCCCTCTTTTTCAAGAATGCCTTTCACCATTAATACTTTAGCGCCTAAATACGCTTGCTTTTGGGCTCGTGCTGTCGCTTGCCAAACGACCACATTAATGTTGCCCGTGTCATCTTCTAACGTAAAAAATGTCACGCCAGCGGCGGTGCCTGGAGATTGTCTTCCTGTTACCACACCTACCACTGTGACCAGTGACTTATGCGGTTTCTCTGTCAGTTGCCTCATGCGGGTAAAGTGAGGGAGTTTGCCCGTTTCTTCTAATAATTTAATTGGATGGCGGCTAAGAGATAGTCCCGTGCTTGCGTAATCCTCAATTAAATTTTCATATTCAGAGGGTTGAGTCTGGTAGCTAACATTGGGTTCTTCGACCTTGTGAAACAATGGTAGGTCAGATAAGGAATCCATTGCTGCCCAGCGAGCGTTATAACGATTTCCCGATAAGGCTTGAAATGCATTGGCTGAAGCCAATAATTCAATGTCACTTCGGCTTCTTAATATCTGCTTTACTTCTTGAATCGATCGGTAACCATTAAGTGGTTTGCGCTCAATAAGCCTTTGTGCGCTTTCTGCGTTAAAGCCTTTCACCAAGCGAAAACCAAGTTGCACGCCGAGCCTGCCATTCGGACGTGAGACGAGATGATGTTGATATTTTGAATGATTGACGCACACCGGCAATACTTCGACGCCATGTCGGCGAGCATCTTGTACTAATTGCGACGGGCTATAAAATCCCATTGGTTGGCTGTTCAACAATGCAGTGTAAAATTCGGCTGGGTAATAATATTTTAACCATGCAGAACAATATGCCAGCACTGCGAAAGACGCTGAATGACTTTCAGGGAAGCCGTACTCACCAAAGCCGCAAATCTGATCGAAAATGCGCTCAGCAAACGCTAAGTCATAACCTCTCTCTTGCATACCATTGATCAGTTTTGGTCTGAATTTAGCGAGATCGCCATTCTTTTTCCATGATGCCATCGCTCGACGGAGTTGATCGGCCTCGCCGCCGCTAAACCCTGCGGCTACCATGGCTAGCTTGATGACTTGCTCTTGGAAAATAGGGACGCCCATAGTCCGCTCAAGAACGCTTTTTACTTCTTCCGATGGATAACTGACAGGCTCTTTGTGATCTCGTCGTTTTAAAAAAGGATGCACCATATCACCCTGAATAGGGCCTGGACGAACAATTGCAATTTGAATCACTAAGTCGTAATAACAAGCAGGCTTTAGGCGAGGAAGCATGCTCATTTGTGCACGAGATTCAATTTGGAATACGCCTATAGTGTCAGCTTTTTGGATCATGCGGTACACGTGTGGATCATCTTGTCGGCGAGTGATCTCGGAAATCGAGAGGGATCGCTGGTGATGTTTCTCGACCAGTTGAAAGCACTTTTTGATGGCGTTTAACATGCCGAGTGCGAGTACATCGACTTTTAGTAGCTTCAAGCTTTCTAAATCGTCTTTATCCCATTGAATGATAGTGCGATCTTCCATCGAGGCATTTTCAACAGGTACCAACTCATATAAAGGGCCAGATGAAATTACAAAGCCACCTACGTGCTGAGATAAATGGCGTGGGAAGCCAATGATCTCGTTGACCAATTGGATAAACTGCTGCCCTTTGAGAGATTCTGGTTGTAAGCCAAGTTCAATAATTTGAGCTTGCCAGCCTTGGCTGCGATCTCGGCGATTAACGTTCTTAATGAAAAAATCTAATTGGGTCTCTTCAATCCCTAGTGCTTTACCGACTTCACGCACGGCACTTTTAAAGCGATAGCTGATCACTGTTGCAGCAAGTGCTGCACGCTCACGACCATATTTTTTGTAAATATACTGGATAACTTCTTCACGGCGCTCGTGTTCAAAGTCCACATCAATATCCGGCGGTTCCTTACGTTCTTTACTGATAAATCGTTCGAATAAGACAGCGATTTGTCGAGGATCGACGGCGGTAATTTCCAGGCAATAACACACCACAGAGTTTGCAGCGGAACCTCGCCCTTGGTAAAGAATGCCTTGCTGTTTCGCGAACATTACGATGTCGTGAATAGTAAGGAAGTAGTAGTGGTATTTCAGCTCTTGAATAAGCGCCAGTTCATTCTCGATGGTTTGATTGACTTCTGCTGGCACGCCTTCAGGAAAACGCAGCTTTTTACCACGTTCGACCAACATACGTAAGTAAGAGTCGGGTGTATAACCATCTGGGATCAGCTCGGTAGGATATTCGTATTTTAAATCGGAGAGCTTAAACTCGCATAAATCGGCGATGTAAGTACTTTCTTCCAGCCATTCTGGTTTGTAAATCCGAATCAACTTTTTAAAAGGACGAAGCGCTCGCTCAGTATTCGAAATACGGTCAAAACCGAGTTTATCGACGCTACACCCATGCTTTATAGCAGTAAGTACATGCTGTAATGGCAAGCGTTCAACATCATGCATGAGAACGCCTCCGCAGGCAGTTATAGGTAATTGAAATTCATGTGCTAACTGCTCGCAGTGCGCAATGTACTCAGTATCGTTGTTACTCAAATGGCGCTGAATCGCTACCCACAAACGATTAGCGTGGTGTTGATTGAGCCAGCGCCCCCAATAGTGATCACTCTCTTGATGTGTGGGCAGCCACAATACCAAACAATATCGAACCGACATCAAATCCCATTCGAACAGTTGATAGTTGCCTTTTTCACTGCGTCTCCTTGCGTTTGTGATGATACGACACAACTCGGCATAAGCCTTGCGACAAGGGCAAAGCAGTACGATTTGGCATTCATCATTTAACCAAAACATACTTCCAACGATTTGTTTGATATCGAGTTTATGTTGTTCGATGGTCGCATGGGCTTTGACAACGCCCGCGACTGAACATTCATCCGTTATGGCTAGAGCTTGATAGCGATAGAAAGCAGCTTGGAGTACCAGCTCTTCTGCATGAGAAGCCCCAGTCAAAAAAGAAAAGTTAGACTGACAAAATAGTTCCGCGTAACTCATAATGATCCAACAAAAATAACTGTCGATTTAACAAAAATAGCCATGAAGAAACCAGTGCTTGTGCTGATCACGAAATATCCATAACCAGCGGCCTTGCTTGGTGTGTGCAATGTAGTAATCACGCATGATCTCATCACCATCCCACCACCCAGAAACTATTCGCTCAGGTCCGTGGACCAAAGAAACTTGTTCTTGCAATACAATGGGAGTGGGTAATTGCATTGCGGGGCGTAGTATGGAAGGTATGGCGTGCCCCTTTTCATCCGGAGCATCAGCAGGGCGATACTGACTGGCCTTTTCTGGTCTAGGATCGCAAGCAATATTGGGTTTTAAAACGGCACTTTTCCCCAATTTAGCTTGCAGTAAAGAGAGCAGCTCTAAAGCATTCATGTTTCCTTTCTGCCCAGCAAAGAGATCGCGTGATGCACTAAGAGGCTCACCTTGACGGATGACTTTTAACGTTAGCCCTGTGACTGGGCCATTAAGCGAGAGTGACTCTAAGCTCAAACTCGCTAACTGTTGCCAACGCTGACATAGGTAATCACCTTGCGCAGAAGTGAGTTGAAGGTGTTGCTCTTGTTTCTCACGCTGGTGGAGTGTTAAACACAGTTCAAAAGCGACCTTATCTCTTAATTTAAGAAAGGTTTCGAGTTGACGAAGTAATTTGGCCAACGGCTTTTCAATCCACTGAACGTTTTCGATCTCAAACAAGAGCTCTAAATAAACTTGGAAGGATTCGGTAGGGTGATAAAAGTCGACAGGGTGTTTAAACTGCCCAGTCAGTCGACCAACGTAGTTCACCAAATCGATATCAAAGCGTCGTGCGATGTCTTGCAATGGCAGTTCAAGCAGGTTTTGCAATGTGGTGACGCCTACACGTTGTAACTTCTCTACGGTAGCGTTTGATAAATCTGTCAGTTTTAACGGTAGTGGTGATAAAGCTTTTTGTATGGCAGATTTGTCTTCACTGATGACGTTCGCTCCTGATATTGCCATCAATTTGGCAGCAAAAGGCGAAAAACCACATCCGAATTGAAAACTCAGTTTCAGCTCCGATAAGTGAGCTCTGACTTTATTCCAATAGTTTTCAAGCCCTTCATACAGAGCGAGCATTGGAGTAGCACGCAGTAAAATACCTTGGTTTGGCATCAACACAACGTCAGATGTGATCAAATACAACCACTGAGCTACCTCTTGTAATTTATTTAATTCGGTTTGTGGATGATAAGGATGCACTTGTAAATCTCGACACAAGGACGCAGCACTGCCTAGGCCCATACCTGGCTTAATGCCTTGTTGTTCGGCAATCTCGTTGTATTGAATAATCTGGCAACGTTGGCTTTCGACAATCACCACGGGTTGTTCTTGGTTATCACCAAAGAGTGCGTCTAGCTGTAGGCGAGGGAAGTGCAAGTAAATCCACAGAGCCATATCACTAACCTTGGTTCGCCAGTGGGAAATTGACCACAGTCGAGTGCACAGTTTCAGATGATGGTTTCACCAGTTGCGGGTAATGGTGTTGGAATCCGATACTAACGCTACCTCTATTCCAGCCTCCTTTCCTTTTCAGCACTTCAACATGAATCCCTTGCTCGTCGCCTTTCAGTTTTAAACTGAGTGACACAGGCAAAGACAAGCGGTTGATAGTATCTGTTTTAAGCATAAAGAGAGGGCAACTCCCTTGTTCACTTGCTACCTGTAAGCGTTTCACTTGATGTATTTCAAGCTCTTCTTGCCATAACAAAACATTACTGCATACCCCACTTTTCAGACATTGCTCTGCAGCCCAAAGAGCGTCTTTGGGGTGAGTTGGAGTAACGACCCACACTTGGTTTATATCCAACCCGATGTAGTGTAAAAACAGAGAATTCACTAGCGCAGGTGGTTGAATAAATGCGGTCATACCATTGGTCTGAGTGGCTTTTAAATAGGGAGCGAGCAAACGCAATTCACCAATACTACCAATAGATTCCATCTCCACTACGCCATGAGGTGGAAAGCCTCCGCCGAGCAAATCATCTAATTCAGAAAAACCGGAACTAGTCTGCAACTGCTGAGGATCTGCTTTCGTTAAATTTGCTTGCCAAACAAGGTGTTGGCTTTTTAAGTTCTGAATAATATCTTGCATAATAAACACCTGTATATATATACAGTATATTTCTGTGGGAGAAAGTCGCAAGATTTTTATGAAGAGAGAAATGAAAAAAGGCAGCGTTTGCTGCCTTTTCAATCGATTATGTGAGGTAACCTGAATGAGTTATTTACGCTTCGGTTGAGCGTCGATGCACTGACCGTTCACATCGGTAACCGCAGGATCCATTAAGTGCAAATATAGCGGCATGATATCCAGTGGCGTTTTGAGAGTATTCGCATCTTCACCCGGATATGCTTTTTCACGCATGCGAGTACGAGTGGCACCAGGGTTAATTGCGTTAACGCGGATCGGTGTATCACTCAGCTCGTCAGCCAAAACTTGCATCATGCCTTCTACGGCAAATTTAGAGATAGCGTATGGCCCCCAGAATGCGCGGCCAGAGTGGCCGACGGTTGAAGAGGTAAAGATAATACGCCCAGCTTCTGATTTACGCATCACAGGCAGTAGTGCTTGAGTCATTAGCACTTCGGCTTTCACGTTGATCTGCATGATATCGTCGAAGTCTTCCTCTTTGATTTGATCAAATGGACACAGCGAACTCAAGACACCTGCGTTGTGTAATAGACCATCCAAGCGACCAAACTGTCCTTCGATTGTCTCTGCCATATCAATGTAATTCTGCTGAGTTGCGCCCTTGAGATCCAATGGAATGATAGCTGCTTGTGGATAGCCAGCAGCTTCAATCTCATCATAGATAGATTCAAGGTTTTGCACATTTCTACCCAAGAGAATAACAGTTGCACCGTGCTCGGCATAAGAAAGCGCGGCTTGACGGCCGATGCCATTACCAGCGCCAGTAACAAGAATGACTTTACCTTTTAGAGCATCAGCTGAAACGGAGTAGTTCACGGCGATAAATCCTTATTATTGTAAGAGGGTCCATGATAGTTAATTGACGCTAAAAAACGCCTGTTTCTCAATGGAAAATCTTGGTAATCGTGACAAGATGGTTACAATACACCAATTCATGTGTTATACCAATTCCAGAACTTTCGTTAGGTATGCTATCAATCAGAACAAGTGGTTACAAACCGCGCTGCCTTCTCGCTGATGTTTCTGCGTAACATACTAACGTCATCTGAAATGAGATAAAGGAGCTCTCGTTGGAATTTTTATTAGATTATGGTCTGTTTCTGGCCAAAATTATCACGGTGGTTGCTGCGATAATTGTTCTGCTCATTATTGCAAAATCGGCTGGTGGCAAATCGGGTGCGGCGAAAGGGGAGTTAGAGATTACCAACCTTTCAGAGCAACACAAACAATCTGTTGAGCAGTTAGAGCATCATTTGCATGACGATGCTTTCATCAAGGCTCGAGATAAAGCCGTCAAGAAAGAAGAAAAAGAGAAGAACAAATCTCGCGAGAAAGAAATCAAACAAGCGAGCAAAGACGGTTCATTAGATAGCAAGCGTGAACCACACCTATTTGTTCTTGATTTCAACGGTAGCATAGACGCAAAAGAAGTCGCGTCTCTACGTGAAGAAATCACCGCTATTTTGGCTGTCGCACGTGAAGGTGATGAAGTGTTACTTCGCTTAGAGTCTGGCGGTGGTATGGTTCATGGTTACGGCCTTGCCTCTTCTCAACTGGACCGAATCAAAGCTGCGGGTCTTCCTCTGACCATCTCTGTTGACAAAGTTGCGGCAAGTGGCGGTTACATGATGGCATGTGTAGCAGATAAGATTGTTTCTGCACCATTTGCAATTGTGGGGTCTATTGGCGTTATCGCACAAATTCCTAACTTCAACAAACTGTTGAAGAAACATGACATTGAGTACGAACAACTAACAGCGGGTGAATATAAACGCACGCTAACGATGTTCGGTGAGAATACCGATAAAGCGCGCGATAAGTTTAAGCAAGAACTTGAAGAAACACATGTCTTGTTTAAAGACTTCATTCGTGAGCGTCGCCCTAGTTTGGACCTAGACAAAGTAGCCACTGGTGAGCACTGGTTCGGTACACAAGCGAAAGAGCTTGGTTTGGTGGATGACATTAGTACATCTGATGATATCGTTGTTGCGGCATGCAAAGATAAAACTGTACTTTCTGTGCATTATATACAAAAGAAAAAACTGGCCGACAAGCTAGCAGGTGTGGCGGGTAAAGTCGCTGATAGTGTGATTTTAAAGTTAGCTGAGCGTGGTCAAAAGCCGATTGTTTAATCGAGCTTAAGTTCATGACATTTAAAACGGCGAGGGCGGAAGCTCTCGCCGTTTTTGTTGAACTTTATGTTTATTGATGAATCCAATTACGCATTAGGTGTAATGCTTTACACGACATTTTTCCTCGCTCCAAAGACTGATTACCCGTATAATGTGCGCCTCGAAAACCGAGCAAATTGCTGAAAAGAAACTATTGGTGGAGAAGAACATGTCCTCTCAAACTCCGGTTGTAACCGTAGATGGACCTAGTGGTGCAGGTAAAGGCACTTTATGTATGTTGCTGGCGAAAAAGTTGGGTTTCCAACTCTTAGATTCTGGCGCAATTTATCGTGTACTTGCACTCGCTGCGATTCACCACGGTGTCGACACCGAGTCAGAAGATGCTCTTGTCCCACTAGCAACCCACCTAGACGTTCAATTTATCGCGGAAGGTGACTTAGTTAAGGTCATTCTAGAAGGCGAAGACGTGTCAGGGGAGCTTCGTAAAGAAGAAACGGGTATGGCAGCATCTAAAGTTGCGGCTTTGCCACGTGTTCGTGAAGCATTACTACGTCGTCAGCGTGCATTTGAGACCGCTCCGGGTCTGGTTGCTGATGGTCGTGATATGGGCACAATTGTATTCCCGAGTGCGCAAGCAAAAATCTTCCTTGATGCGAGTGCTGAAGAGCGTGCAAATCGACGCCTTAAACAGTTGCAAGAGAAAGGGTTAGATGTTAGATTTGCTGACCTTTTAAGCGAGATCCAAGAGCGTGACGACCGAGATCGTAACCGCCCAGTGGCGCCATTACGCCCTGCTGAGGATGCGCTTGTGCTAGATTCTACGTTGATGAGTATCGACGAAGTAGTAGAAAAGGCACTACAATATATCGAATCGAAGCTAGCTGAGTAATAATACTCGACTAGGCTAAGAGCGTTGGTCGCAAGGATGATGACTGGCGAATTTAATAACCCCATGCGGTAGGATACCCGTGGAAGTTTAATTTATTGAAGATTAATTAAATGACTGAATCTTTTGCTCAACTCTTTGAAGAGTTTCTAAACGAAACAGAATTCCAACAAGGCAGCATCGTTAAAGGTACTGTAGTAGCTATCGAGAACGGTTTCGTTCTTGTTGACGCTGGTCTTAAGTCTGAATCTGCTATCCCTGCTGAACAGTTCAAGAACGCTGCTGGCGAACTTGAAGTAGAAGTTGGCGCTGAAGTAGACGTAGCTCTAGACGCTGTTGAAGATGGTTTCGGTGAAACTCAACTTTCTCGTGAGAAAGCTAAGCGTCACGAAGCTTGGATCGTACTTGAGAAAGCTTACGAAGAAGCTGAAACTGTTGTTGGTATCATCAACGGTAAAGTTAAAGGCGGTTTCACTGTTGAACTAAACGGTATCCGTGCTTTCCTTCCTGGCTCTCTAGTAGACGTACGTCCAATCCGCGACACTGCTCACCTAGAAAACAAAGAGCTAGAGTTCAAAGTTATCAAACTTGACCAAAAACGTAACAACGTAGTTGTTTCACGTCGTGCAGTTATCGAATCAGAGAACAGCGTTGAGCGTGACGAGCTTCTAGAAACTCTACAAGAAGGTTCTGAAGTTAAAGGTATCGTTAAGAACCTTACTGACTACGGTGCGTTCGTTGACCTAGGTGGCGTTGACGGTCTTCTACATATCACTGATATGGCTTGGAAGCGCGTTAAGCACCCATCTGAAATCGTTAACGTTGGTGACGAGATCCAAGTTAAAGTTCTTAAGTTCGACCGTGAGCGTACTCGCGTATCACTAGGTCTTAAGCAACTAGGCGAAGATCCATGGGTAGCAATCGCTAAGCGTTACCCAGAAGGTCACAAACTAACTGGTCGCGTAACTAACCTAACTGACTACGGCTGCTTCGTTGAAATCGAAGAAGGCGTTGAAGGTCTAGTTCACGTTTCAGAAATGGATTGGACTAACAAGAACATCCACCCTTCTAAAGTTGTTAATGTTGGCGACGAAGTTGAGGTTATGGTTCTTGAAATCGACGAAGAACGTCGTCGTATCTCTCTAGGTCTGAAACAGTGTAAAGCTAACCCATGGCAGTCATTCGCTGAAGCACAAGCTAAAGGCGACAAAGTTACTGGTAAGATCAAGTCTATCACTGACTTCGGTATCTTCATCGGTCTAGAAGGCGGCATCGACGGTCTAGTTCACCTATCTGACATTTCTTGGAATGTTGCTGGCGAAGAAGCTGTACGTGAGTACAAGAAAGGCGACGAGATCTCTGCAGTTGTTCTAGCAGTAGACGCTGAGCGTGAGCGCATCTCTCTAGGCATCAAGCAAATGGAAAATGACCCATTCAATGCTTACGTTGCTGACAACAAGAAAGGTGTTCTAGTTAACGCTACTGTAACTGCTGTTGACGCTAAAGGCGCTACTGTTGAAATCGCAGAAGGCGTTGAAGGTTACATCCGTGCTTCTGAAGTATCACGCGATCGCGTAGAAGATGCTTCTCTAATCCTAAGCGCTGGTGATGTTGTTGAAGCGAAGTTCACTGGTGTAGACCGTAAGAACCGCGTAATCAACCTATCTATCAAAGCTAAAGACGAAGCTGACGAGCAAGAAGCAATGGCATCTATCAACAAGCAAGATGACAATGCATTCGGTAACGCAATGGCTGACGCTTTCAAAGCTGCTAAAGGCGAATAATATACTCGCTTAAGCAAAAAAGGAGCCGCAAGGCTCCTTTTTTATATTTGGTCATATTTAAGTAGTAATACTAATGACAGTAAACTATCTTAATAAAAGGCATTTCTTCATTGCGCATTTTGCATAAAATTTGTCTAGAATTGTCAGCAAGTGTTTGTTGGAATTAGTATTACTTACTATAATAAGTGATAAAGATACTCAAAGAGGGCAACTATGACTAAGTCTGAACTGATTGAAAGACTCTGCGCTGAGCAAACACACTTATCAGCGAAAGAGGTAGAGGATGCTGTAAAAGATATTTTAGAGCACATGGCCTCTACACTAGAGAGCGGTGACCGTATCGAGATCCGTGGCTTTGGTAGTTTTTCTCTTCATTACCGCGAGCCTCGCGTAGGTCGTAACCCTAAAACGGGCGATAAAGTGGAATTGGAAGGTAAATACGTTCCACATTTCAAACCTGGTAAAGAACTTCGTGAGCGTGTAAATATTGGTTAATGCACTCTTATTAGTTTGAAAAAAGCGGCATACGTTTGTGTATGCCGCTTTTTTGTAATGTATCCAAGTTAGTCATACATCCAAGATCGTTTACTAATCTAATTGTGGATTCAGCTGTTTTCTATACCCAAATAACTTTAACTTCTAAGCATGTCTACAAACTAAGCATCTTGAGGTTACTTGGGTATAGATTATTGCTAATATACGTAGTCTGAAGAAGCATTTTCCTGCATAATCTTACCGACTTACTCCTAGAAGGGTGATGTAACATGAAAATTATAAAAATCGTTGCTGTTTTAGCTCTCTTTTTAATTGCATTGGCGTTAGGTTCCCAAAACCAAGAGCTCGTGACTTTTAACTATCTTCTAGCAAAAGGAGAGTTCCACTTATCTACGCTATTAGGTGTAGTATTTGTGGTTGGCTTTGCTTTAGCGTGGGTTATCTTTGGTAGCATCCAACTGAAAACTCAGCTACAGGTCCGTCGTTTAAAGAAAAAACTGAAAAAGTACGAACCAACTGAATCAAACAACGCTGCTGATAAGCCAGCCATTGAAAAACAGGCATAAGGATAAGGCTTAACTTTAATGCTTGAACTACTCTTCTTGTTGTTGCCTATAGCTGCTGCGTATGGCTGGTATATGGGGCATCGCAGCGCTCAGCAAGACAAGCAGAAGCAATCTCATCAAATCTCTCGTCAGTATATGACGGGTCTTAATCTGCTGCTCTCTGACCAATCAGATAAGGCTGTCGATCACTTTATTGAATTGCTCCAAGTTGATAACGAGACCATCGATACTCACCTTGCGTTGGGTAACCTGTTCCGGTCTCGTGGTGAAGTCGACCGCGCAATCAGAATTCACCAAAATCTTATTTCTCGTTCAGGCTTAACACTGGACCAAAAGAACCTCGCCCTTCAACAGTTAGCGAAAGACTACATGGTCTCAGGTTTTCTTGATCGTGCAGAGAAAATCTTCGAACAGTTAGTCGAAGAGCCAGATTACAAAGAGGCGGCTCTTCAACAATTAGTGACCATTTATCAGCAAACACGAGAATGGGAAAAGGCGATTTATTACGCGAACCAATTGGCTAAGTTAGGTAATAAACGCTCAAGGATGCGTGCAAATATTGCCCATTTTTGGTGTGAAATAGCCATGCTCGACCAAGCTGATGGGAATACTAATAAGGCAATACAGCATTTTAAAAAAGCGTTAGCGGAAGACCCGAAGTGTGTTCGAGCAAGTATTGCTTTGGGACGAATTTACCTAGAGTCTGAAGACTATAAGCACACCATCAAATATCTGACGGGGGTACTTGAGCAAGATAAAGACTTTATCAGTGATGTCTTGCCAACTATTGCAGAATGCTATCATCATCTGGGTCAGGAAGATGAACTTGTCGAGTTTCTGAGAGCTTGTATTGATAAGAAAGCAGGCGTATCAGCCGAGTTGATGTTGGCTCAATTAGTTGCTCATCACGAGAACGTTGGGGCTGCTCAAGAGTTACTGACGAAACAATTGCTGAAAAACCCAACCATGAAGGGCTTCTACCGTTTAATTGGCTACCACATTGCAGAAGCAGAAGATGGTCGAGCGAAAGACAGCCTATCAACACTACAAGCGATGGTGGGTGAACAGTTAAAAGTGAAACCGCATTACCGATGCCGGAAGTGTGGATTTTCTACCCATTCCCTTTATTGGCATTGTCCGTCCTGTAAAGGATGGGGGACGATCAAGCCAATCCGCGGATTGGATGGTGAATAATTCTTAATGCAGCTGGCAGAGTTTCTGTCCGCTGCATTTTTTTAACTTTTTATTGAATAAGAACCAAAACAGTTAGGAGATGAAATGATCGACCAAAAAGTTATTGTCGCACTGGATTATGATAACCAAGCAGATGCACTTGCGTTTGTAGATAGAATTGATCCTGCGTCATGCCGACTAAAAGTTGGCAAGGAGATGTTTACGCTATTTGGTCCTGATTTTGTACGTGAACTCCATAAACGTGGTTTCTCTGTATTCCTAGATTTAAAATTTCACGATATTCCAAACACCTGCTCGAAAGCAGTTCGCGCTGCGGCTGAAATGGGTGTATGGATGGTGAACGTACACGCGAGCGGTGGTGAGCGTATGATGACGGCATCACGTGAAATTCTTGAGCCATATGGTAAAGATCGTCCACTTCTTATCGGTGTAACGGTACTAACCAGTATGGAACAAAGTGATTTAGCTGGTATTGGTTTGAATGTTGCGCCTCAGGAGCAAGTGATTCGTCTAGCAACCTTGACCAAAAACGCAGGCTTAGATGGTGTGGTATGTTCAGCGCAAGAGTCCTCATTACTGAAGAGCGAACTAGGCCAAGAATTTAAGTTAGTGACCCCTGGTATTCGACCTGCTGGCTCAGAACAAGGTGACCAACGCCGTATCATGACGCCAGTAGACGCTATCCAATCAGGTTCAGATTATCTTGTGATTGGTCGCCCTATCACTCAAGCGTCAAATCCTGCAGAAGTGCTGAAGTCGATCAATGAGAGCTTATCTAACATGTAAGCACTGTCTCGATTGTATGGAGAAAAGTGAGGCTAAGATGCCTCACTTTTTACATCGAATGAAAATACTGATCGCGGTAAACAACCATTCCTTTTAACCAGCTATGTCTGATCATTTACTCGCTTTAACTGGTATATCGGGGCCAATTGAGATAAAGGTTTTGCGGTTTATTCTGAGTAAAGTAGGGCTTGGTACTATGCCGATCACACTTTTGTAACATAACTCACTGTGATGCCTCGAAAATGCAACCATGTGTTATTGATGGCTTGCGTTACAAATGTCTAAAGAATACTATGGCGAAGATGCATTCACTGCGTTGTAAGGTCTAGGATGACCTAGTGAAACTCTTTGAAATTAATATAGAAGCTGGCAGGACGTCACTTCATATTACGTTCCTATTATTTCCTATCTGCGTATTTTAAATCGCAGCTTTCTGTGAGCTTTCACACGCTGTCTTCCTTGTTACGACCTTAGTGCGCAAACACAACAAGGAAGAAACATGACTAAAAAACTGCCATTTTCAGTACTAGCAACACTGACCGCTGCCAGTTTTCAACTGAGTGCGGCAGAATTGCCAGCTGATATCGAATGGATTTCAAACAACAACGAACCTCTATTTGCCTCTGAAGAAGCGGTACGAGGTGGCACCTATCGCACTTACATTCAGAGCTTTCCGCAAACATTACGAAGTGTTGGTCCAGATGCGAACTCAGGTTTGCGCCAATACTTAATGGATGGTTCACCAAAACTGGCTCAGCGTCATCCAAATACTGGCAAATGGATCCCTCAACTTGCTAAGTCATGGGCATTTGGAGAGGACAACAAAACCGTATTCTTTAAACTCGACGAAACGGCCGAGTGGTCAGATGGTGAAAAAATTACAGCAGATGATTACGTCTTTATGATGAAGTACTACACGTCAAAAGACATTATCGACCCGTGGTATAACGACTTCTTCACAAACAGTATTGTGAGTGTTGAAAAAATTGATGACTACACGATCAAAGTCAATCTTGCTGTAGCTCAAAGTCATGACTCACTTATGGTTATGATTAACATGCCAAGTAATGGTTTTCAGCCTCGTCCTGAACACTTCTTTGAAGGAGAAAAGGACGCAAATAACGATGGCATGCCTGATAACTTCGTCAGAAAGTTTAACTTTAAATCTGAGCCAACCGCAGCGCCTTACTACATTGATCAAGTGAAGAAAGGTAAGAGCGTAACATTCAAACATGTCGGTGAAGATTGGTGGGGATACAACAACCGCTACTATAAAAACCGTTATAACGTTGAAAAGGTTCGCATTAAGGTAATTCGCGATCCTGATATTGCCATGAAGCACTTTGAGAAAGGCAACTTAGACTACTTTGAGATGGTGCTACCAAGCTTTTGGCATGACAAAACCAATAGTGATGTGTACAAAAAAGGCTATATCCAAAAGTACTGGGGCTTTAACGAAGCACCGCAAGGAGCTGGTGGTCTTTGGATGAACACAGCGATGCCGATGTTGGATAACCTAGAAGTGCGTAAAGGTGTTATGGCAGCCACTGACTATGACGGCATGATTGAAAACATCATGCGTGGAGATTATTCACGTAAACCGCATGGACTCGGCTTTGGTCATGGCGAATACGATGATCCTAACAATACACCGCCAAAGTTTGATGCTGATGCGGCGGTTAAACACTTCGAAAAAGCGGGCTTTGACAAAGTGGGCGCAGATGGTATTCGTGTTAACGACAAGGGCCAACGCTTGAGCTTTGCCATCACCTACGGATACAACTCTTGGACACCGCGTATTGCATACCTGAAAGAGCAAGCGAAACTTGCTGGTCTTGAGTTCACCTTAAACTTGGTGGATGGCTCATCTGCGTTTAAATACATTCTTGAGAAAAAGCATCAGCTAGCGTTTTTGAATATGGGCTCTGGTGAGATCCCTGCGTATTGGGAATACCTACACTCGGATAATGCAAATCGACCACAAACGAATGCTCACACCAACTACAGCAGCCCTGAGCTAGACAAGTTAATTGAAGCGTATGACTCTGAGTTTGATCAGGAGAAGCGTTACGACTTGTCGCATCAAATCCAAAACTATGTCAGCAAAGCAAATATCATCGTTCCTGGCTACATGGTGCCTTATTCTCGAGTTGCTCATTGGCGCTGGGTTAAAATTCCTAAAAACGGCATGACAAAAGCGACAGAATGGGTGCTTCATCCAATGGATATCGGTAATTTCTGGATTGATAACCAAGTAAAAGAAGAGACAGAAGAAGCGATGGACGAGGGTAAAACCTTCCCAGAACTAACGGTAATTGATGATCGTTACAAATTGTAAATCAGTAGTTTAGATAGAAAATGATAGCCCCGATAATGAATTTTATCGGGGCTTTCTTTTTTACTTAATAAGGTAAGACACTTCTAAAAGGTAGGTTTTTGCATCACCAAGCAAAGAGAACGCTCTATCGATGGTTTTAAATCGATCATCAAGCGAGTCGCTGGATATCAGCTGGCTGAATGTTTGCAACGAAAAAGCTTCGTTTGCTTTGAAGAACTGATGTACGTTTTCAAGCTGAACTTTATGAATATGCTCCACCTTATTTAGGGCGGTGGTTAAATCGGAAATGTTAATCGACATTGCTACTCGGGAACCTTATCAATAAGACCTATATGAGGTCATAGAGTGGGGTTTTACATTTTGCGACAGAGAGTAACACCGAAGAGCAATTTATAGTCTGATGAAGATCAATTTGCCTTATTTAAGCATCTGTAACGCGACACTAGACGTGTACCTAGAGCTAGTACACGTTACAACGCTTGAATATAGGCTAGGGTTTCACCTGATCAAAAGTAAAAGCCAAGTCCGACTAAAAGCCCTTGAGAAGCTGTATCATATTCAAATACTCCCTCATTTTTGTAATCAACCCAGGTCGACTTGTAAGCTAAGTTGAGATCAGACCATTCGTTAAAACGATAACGAACACCAGTTTGAATGGCATAAGTGAAGTGAGTATCGTTGCCAAGTCCGGCGTCGATGCTGGCATGAAATCGCCAGTTTTCGCTCAATTCATCAATGAGTCGCAAGCCAACTAAAAAATCGACCCAATCTTCTTGTAATGACAGTCTATCTTCTAGTACCCGGTTATCATTACGATACAGCTTGCCGGTGATGTCATTGTCCCACCAACGTAATCCAAACATATAATCCAGTTTACCAAATGAATATTGTTCGCGTTGGAATGCCTTTGCTTCTAGAACACCTTGCCGTATTTCGATGTCCGCACGATAACGAGCGTTAGGCAGAGCGCCCTTGATATTATTAACATCACCACTTAAGTTCATGAAACTATAATCTATGTAGTAGCCCCACTTACTTTGGTAAATACTCTCGAATCGCAACATCGCCCCAATATCGAGGTGGTCTACGATGAACTTAGGATCGACATCCACCTCTGATGAAAAGCGACCAATACTGGTATCCCCGTGGATATTCAGTCCTAGCATGTACACTTCTATGCTATTTCGCCAACGAGATTCTTGTGTCTCGGCTGAGAGCGCTACTGATGTAGGTAATACAAGAATGAGTGAGGAGAGTGATAGTAAGTTACATGGTTTCATCCAATTTCCTTTTCGGCTTTTCGTCAGCTTTCAGCTTAGTAGAAGTCGCTACACTCTGCATAAAAAAGGGAAGCAACTTGCTTCCCTGTAATTAACATTGACTTAGAGTTGTTTGGCAATGTCTGAGGTTAGGCTTTCTAAGCCTATGGATAAAGCGTTGACGAGCGCTTCATAGCCCTCATCTTGAAGCGGCTGTGAGATTTGTATTGGCGCACTGTTTTCGACCTTACCTTCGGCATTAATGAGCAACCATTCTCCCTCAATTTCGATATTACCTTTGTAGCTGCCATTAAATTTATTTAACGTAAGCTGTAGTTTGGCTTCACCGCTTTGATCCAACAGATTGTTCATTTCAGTCGGCCAGTAATGACTTTGCTTTTGACGTAGTTCCGCGACAACTCTCTGAGTGATTTGCTCAGAAATACTGTGCGCCCATTGATTGTGTTTCGCCTGAATAACTTGGGTCTCAGAGGTTCGATAAACAATGCCATTATCATTCAAATAACTCGCCAATGTCACTGGACTAACAACTAAAGTTGGGCGCTGAGCGATATCAGAAGAGCTCAGCGTCACTGGTTCCGCCTTAGGTAGAAGGTACATAGCTCCTTTAGTTTGCGGAGCGCTACTGCAACCCGTTAGACCGACAAATAGCGCGATAGACAGAAAGAATACTCGTTTCATTAGTTTTGGCCTTTAACTGGTATTGGGTCACTGATTTCATCTTCTCCAAACACAAGAGAGTTTGGCTTTTCGTTTAGCTGTTTAAGTACGGGTTTAAACTCTGTCATCACGCTTTCTAATTCTTTTAGCGTGGCTTCCATTTCGCTGTACATGGTTGAGTTGGGCCCATAACCATCGAGTGTTTTTTGTAATTGCTGTAAGCTTTGGCGAATATCTGTTGGGATCTCTTGCGTTTCTTTTTGATTCAAAAGTTTATCAATACTGTCCGCCACGCGTTCTGCTGAAGCTAACGTTTTTTCGGACGTTTTTAACGTTGAATTGAGAGAATCTAGCGTTTCTTCCATCGGTAAGTTATTAATCTTATTTAGGAAGTCGTTCACTTGGCGCTGAACCTGCGCAAAACCACCACGCATGGTTGGGAAAACATCTAAATCAGCAAACTTACTCGGTACGTAAGGCTCGTCATTTGGATAGAAGTCGGCGTCAACATACAGTGCGCCTGTTAATAAGTTACCTGTTTTTAAAGTACCACGTAGGCCTTTAGCAAACTCACTCTTCAATTTATCTTTTAACATTGGTAAAGATTGGGATTGGAAATCGCCATAAACACGGCCGAGCTCGATACGTACCAATACAGGGATTTTTTTCGCAGAAAAGTTCTCTTCTGGGGTTGGAAGTCGCATTGGTACACGCATCACAGTACCAATTCTCAAGCCTCGATATTCGACAGGTGCCTTACGTTTAAGTCCTCGTACCGATTCATCAAAAAGCATAACGAATTCAATATAATCATCGTACATGCCTTCTCGAAGTTGTTTAATATCATCGTACAAGCGGAAGTTGACCATATTTTCAGTGAGCTGTTCACCGGATTCAAGACCTGGAACGGTATCGAAGGTAACACCACCCGTTAGCATGCTCTCTAATGAGCCAAACTTGACTTCGAACCCTTCAGCGTTGAGCTGTAAATCTACGCCAGAATTCAGCCAGAACTTGGTACGAGTGCGCACTAAGCTGTCATAAGGCTTGAAAATAAAGAGTTGGTATAACGCTTTGCGAGTGTCAACATCAAAGCTGGTTTTCTCTACACGACCAACCGTAAAGCCTTTATAAATGACGGGGTCACCAACGCCTAGCTTACCAGCCTCGCGGTGTGTTAACACAAGGCGTAACCCCTCTGCATCAGGAGAGGCGACTGGGGGAACATCTAAGACCGTAAAGCGCTCTTTCTCTATCTTAGATTTACCCGGCTGAAGTTGGATATAAGCGCCAGAGAGCAAGGTCTCTAAACCTGAAACGCCATCACGGCCAATACGAGGCTTCACAACCCAAAACATGGTGTCATCTCGCAGCATGCGTTCTGCATCCTTGTTCATTTGTGCCTTAGCGATGATGTGATCGTAATTTTCACTGAGAGTGACTTCAGTAATCAGTCCGACTTTTACATTCAATGCTCGGATTTCGGTTTTGCCAACCTCAATCCCATCTGCGGTTGGCAGTTGGAGAGTAATTTGTGGGCCTGTACTGTTGATATATTGGAACAGCATCCACGCTCCCATGGCTAGCGCAAGGATCGGGACAATCCATATCGCAGAAATCTGCTTTTGCGGTTTTATTTGAGCGGTTACGTTGTTCTCATCACTCATATTTGGCTTTCTCGTTTAAGTTGTCAGAAATCGGCTCCTGCACTTCGTTTTGTGGCAATTGCCACAACAAACGTGAGTCAAATATCATTGCAGAAAGCATAGTAAAAATGACCACTGCCGCGAAAGAGAGCGCAGCAGGACCTGGATAAATCGCCATTAAGTTTTGCAGCTGAACCAGTGCAACTAAGATCGCGACGACGAAGATATCGATCATGGACCAACGGCCAATAAACTCAGTTATGCGGTAGATCTTTAAGCGTGAAATACTCTCTTCGTGCGGAAGATATCGCGCTTTTTGCGCATTGTAATACAGCCACGCGAGTGCCAGCATTTTCGCCATTGGAATAAATACGCTAGCAAAGAAAATTACCATCGCAATAGGGTAAGAACCTAAATGCCAAAGCAATATTACCCCCTCCATGATAGTCGAACCTTCTGCATGTCCAAGGCTTACGGTGTACATCATAGGGTAGAGGTTCGCAGGGATATAGAAAATGATTGAAGCAAACAAAAGCGCCCAAGCTTTTTGTAAATTGTCTGCGGGGTTGTATTTGTGAATAGGGCTTTTACAACGAATGCAGTGTTGGTGTTTTTTAGCTTCAATAGGGTTGAGCTGGTGGCACGTATGACAACCAATATGGTTGTGGTTATGGTGCGTATCACCCTCTTTTACATCAGGTAGCTCGATAGCTGGAATAAAGTGCCCCCAGAGCCAGCTTTTGTCGACCATTGATATGCATTTGACTACCAGAACGGTATATACACAAAACGCCCAGAATGAAGTGCCCATTCCTATGTCTGCGAGGGAAGCGATTTTAATTAAGCTGACCAACACGCCAATCAAAAATACATCCACCATTAACCAAGGTTCGACTCGAAACAGAAGACGGCATAAAACTTTTGCCATTCGTTGCTGCTTTTTAGAGGGGGTATGTTTACGTGCTTTTAATGCTTCAAGGTGAAGAAAGAGAATGAGACCAACATAGATTGCAGGCAAAACGATAACTGTTGCGAGTAGCAGCACACCCAAAAGCACATTTTGAAACTCAGCCAGCATTTTGGCAGCGTGCAACAAGGTGATTTCTTGCGACAACCCTTGCACGCTGAACGACATAAAAGGGAAAGAAATGCTTAGCACTAACATGATCAAACATGCCGATGATATGGCGATCACGCTTTGGTAAGGCTTGGCATTCACTTTAGTCAGCGAATGCGAACATCGAGGACATTGTGCTTTTTGCCCCTGTTCGATATCGGGAATGCGAACAACAAGGCCGCACTCTTCGCATGAAATTAACTGACGGGAATTAGGTTGAATACTCATCGGGTAGGTTTTAGATTCATTTGCTTTAAGAATACTCTTTTTTCACTAGGCACGCTTGTTTTGATTCAGGAGTTTACGAGTTTCTTACTTTTGGCATTAGAGGATATGGGAGATCTAAGACATAAACGAAGTCGCGTTTGGTACAAGATTTTACGGCGAAGATGAGTATGTTGGAAGTCGAAAATAATGTGATATTGCTTGTCTGTGGAGGGGGGTAATTACTTGTTTTTAAGGGTAAGTAACCCTGCCCAGATAATCAGAGCAGGGAAAAAGAGCATTTTATTTAAGGTACTTAGTTGTACTTTACTTGACCGTTCCGCTCTTAAAGGCATTGGAGCCGACTTGCGTACCGTTGAGCGTTTTGCCGTAATAGCCTTGGTGCTGGTGATATTTCTCCGCGTTTGCGGTGACATTGCCTTTGAATCGAGGATCTTGTGGACGCTCATGGCTGTTGACGTATGCTGCGACATCCCAAGCTTCTTGCTCTGTCAGCTGCACACTTTTCCCAAGCGGCATGTTTTCGTAAATAAAATAGGCCGCTGTGTTAATCCGGTGCATACCTGCGCCCCAGTTATACGCATATTCGCCCCAAAGTGGTGGAATGTATGAATGGTCGTTGGTGTCTTTGATGCCTGAACCGTCGGCGCGATGGCAAGTTTCACAGTTCTTTTCGTAGACCAATGCGCCTCGCTCTATTGATGGTTCTTGCTCAGGGGCGGCGATTTTTGGGTAGCCACGCCCAGAGAGATTACCCCGCTTTTCAATTGGTAATGCTTGTGCGATGGCTTCGGGCAACGGGAAGTCTTTTGCTTTTCCACCAATTTGCAACGTTTTTGCGTCTAGTTCTGGAATGGGTTCATCCGCCATACCATGTTTGTCAAGCAAGCCGCCCATCGCTAACCAGTAGGCGTAAGCACTAAGGGCAACAATTTCTGTCGAATCGTAAGCGGGCGCTTTACCGTTCATGGAATACTCGAAACAACCTTGGATACGGTCAGCATAGCTGTTTACGCGATCGTTTTTCTTACGATATGCCGGGTATGCCATGTAAGCTGCCCACAGTGGCGCAGCGTTTGCTTTTCGTCCTGCCTCCATATGGCAGTTCACACAGTTTTGTTCGTTGCCAACGTATTTTCCGCGCATTTGTTGTGAGTTAACAAAGAGCGAGTAACCGCGTTTTACTTGCTCACCAAATGCGGTGTTTGGGATTGTGCTGAGATCACGCGGTTTTAAGTATTCACCGTGCTTTTCTTTTTCTATCGCAGGTAGCTCTTTCTGGCGGTCCGGTAATGGAGCGTTAGCTAGTACGAGCGTAGAAATGAAAGGCAGTGCGAACAAAGAATAGAAACGTTTCATGACTGCTCCTAGTAACGTAATGAGGCAAAGTAGTAAGCAAGATTTTCGATCTCTTTGTCAGTGAGATTTTTTGCGATGGTCCCCATCATATTGAGCGGGTCGCCACTGCGAGTGCCGTTTTTCCATGCCATCAATTGCGTTTTTAAGTAATCAGCATGTTGGCTTGCGAGGCGAGGGAACTTGTCGACGCCCATACCGCTGGCTCCATGACAAGTTGCGCAAGCTGGAATATTTCTATCCCAATCGCCTTGGAAAATTAATTTACGATACGGGTTACGAATATCAGCTTGGTCGCCGCGTTGTTCTGGATTCGTGAACTCGTAGCTCGGGAGGTTAGCAAAGTACTCCATAACTTCCTTACGGTCTGCGGGATCGTTGAGTTCCTTCGCCATGCCTTGCATGACCACATTTTGGCGTTCGCCACTAAGGAATAGTTCGATTTGAGTGTTGAGATAGTTCGCGTTTAAACCAGCGATCATCGGCGCGATATTTGGCTGTCCCATGCCATCTTGGCCGTGACAACCGCTACATACGCTGGCTTTTTCCGGAATAGAAGAGGCGCTTGCGCCCATAGTGGTTGCTAACAAACAGGCCACCACCACTGGAAGAATTTTTGACATGCTGACTCACTTTAATTTTTATTAATATGTCTAAGTGCTACTTGGTAGTCACTTGGACGATATTGTCGGCCTTGTCAATAATGAAAGGTATTGTGGATTTCCACATATTTAATAAGTGTAAATGGCCGTATTTGTTTTTATTGGTTGTTCTATAAGCGATAAAAACAAAGTGGTGAAGAGCTGCACAAATCGGCAGCTCTAAGTGGTAGAGACGTCTTAACGTGCGGCGTTACGCTTTGCGGATTTTGGCTGGTAATGATTGACGAGCCGCGGCTCCTACCACCCAATCTAACAACACGCCTTTCCCTTCTCGGGTTGGGTCAATTAATCCGATGTCGTTAATGTTGACGCCATCTTGGCTGCGCGTTTTTACGGGTTGTTGTTTATCGCCGATCCAGTGCGAGCGTTGTCCTAGCTCGGTATGACCAAACCCATGTTCAAATCCGAGTGTACTAGGGCGAATCCCGCTGACTATCATCGCAAGTGCTTTGGTGCTTGCAGATGGTGTCTCGATAACAAACTCATCACCCGTTTTAATGCCTGCGCGCTCGGCATCGATTGGATGGATGTACACTGGGTTTACGCCTTTAATCGAGTTCAACCTTGGCGATAGATTGGATACCGCACTGTGAATGTTGGATTTAAAGTTCGTCAGGCTGAAAGGCCATTCTGAGCTTGGGAACTGGTCTTCCATTGGTGTGCCATCGGCCAGTTTTTGTGGATGCCATGTTGGGCAACCCGTGTAGAAATCACCGGTCATGGTGTTTCTTGCGCTGCCGACACGTTCATTCCATATCGCGACAGGTCGTGTCCATTTGTGCTTCATTTGCTCACCTTGATACGCTTCGGTTGCATTTTCAAAACGTCCACCGCGAGCAAAAATAAACGCCACACGTTTCATCTCATCCGCTGTCAGCGTCTTCTGCATAGCTGGCATTAAACGCTCTAGGCCGGACCACGCAATGTCTTCTGCCGAAACTTCAGGCACCCCGCCTTTCACATAAGCCAAGTTTGCCGCGGAACGTAAGTAGAAATCTTCAGCGCTGTGGAGAGCGTGCCAATTCCCTTGCGCATCTTGAATCGCGTTGTCACCAAAGCCGCCTAGTTGCATTTTCTTGGCGACATCAATCAAAAAGTTTTCTAAGCAAATCGAACGACCATCGGCGGTTTTCTCTGTTCGCGCTTCCACAATCGGCCAGCGAGCGGTGACGGTTTTCACCGGAACGTCGTGCCAAGGCGTTGCCATACCCCAGCTTTCGTAGGTGACCGTGTCAGGTACAATATAATCCGACAACGCGGTGGTTTCGTTAATGAATGCATCAACAGACACAATCAAACCGAGTTGTTTTGGATCTTTAAGCTTGTCTTCCAGCAGCGTTTTCAAACCGGGTACACCATACATTGGGTTCGCCATGTGATTGATCCACGCTTTTACGCGGTATGGATACCCATCAATAGCCGCAGATAGGTGCTCTGTCAGCAGTGGCGCGGCAAACGGATACCAAGGGGCGCGAGTTGGGTAAGGTGATTCACCTGCCTCAACGCGACGTTTGTATTCGCTGGTTTTGTGGTAGGGGAATTTACTGCGCGACAAAAAGACGCCTTTCGGGCCGACTTTGCCAGCAAATTTGGTGAAGTCGTAACGAGGACCCGCAGCGGAAGTTGGGTAGCCACCCGCTTTGGCCATCGCGCCGCCTTTCATATTTATGTTACCAATCAACGCATTGAGCATCATGATGGTAAACGAGTTATAGAACCCATTGGTGTGCATGTTGCCACCGTGGGTATCGACCACCGCTTTTGTTCCGTGACTGGTGAAGCGCTTTGCTAGTTCAACAACTTGTTCGACAGGGATTTCACATTGTTGGCTGTAGAACTCAAGACTGTATTTGAACGCCTCTTCTTTGAGTCTTTGTAGAGACGATTTTACGCGCACTTCGCTCGATGCAAGCGAAACCGTTTTATCGACAAACAGTGCCGCTTCCTCAGCTTGGGTATGAACACCAAATTCGCCGCTTTGCTCATCCACGATGACGTACGGGTCGGAGTCAGACAACGCTTCGCCCTCGAATGGCAGATTCAAGTCGGACGCGCGTAAAAACGTGCCGTTTCTCGGGTGCTGATTATCGCTTATCACGAGATGCGTAGCATTACACCAGTGCGCGGTGCCGGCTCGTTTCATCGCGTTTGCCCCCGGCTGCGCCAAGAAGGTTTTGTTGTAGCGTTGGTTTTCGATGATCCACTGGATCATGCCAAGCACGAGGGCAGAGTCGGTGCCTGGTTTGATTGGTACCCAGCGGTTGTTGTCACCGGCAGCCAAGCTCGATGAACCAGCAGGCAAACTTGGTGTGATGATGGTGTATTCCAAGCTACCTTCTGTTCGCGCATTGGCGAGTTGGCGCGCCTGACGCTTAAAAGGGTTACCCGCTTGAGCTGGTGACATACCGATGAAGATGATGTATTCCGCGTTATCAAAGTCTGGCTTCAAGTGCGCGTTCTTATCTAAATCGTTCATGAATGCGCCGCTGCCAGCACGAAATGCGTAGCCGCAGTAAGAGCCATGATGCCCAAAGTTACGCGTACCATAGCTGTTGAACGCGAAGCGTTTGAATATGTCGTCTCGGCCTTCGTTACCGGCGTTGGTCATTAACAGTTGGTTGGCTTTCGGTCCATATTCTGGGTTTTCAGGATCAACGGGCGTTGTTAAATCGCGAATGTCGCGTAAGCCATCCACATGACCTTCACCAAATAAATCACCGCCCTCGACGACTTCTTCTATCAGTTGTTCGTAACTGATCGGAATCCATTTTCCTTCGCCGCGTTTTCCAACTCGTTTCAGTGGCTGAGTAATGCGGTACGGGCTGTTGCGAATTTCTAGCATCCCATTGCCACGTGCGCATGCTGTTGAACGACCGTCAAGGCCCGCTTCTCCTGCCAAACTTAAATAAGCACCTTTGACTGGCGTTTCGAACGGAATGTGTTGCTGATGAGAGAGTGGGTGATATGGGTTGCCAGTAATACGCAAAATCTCGTCGTTGCGGTTATCAATGCGTACACGCAATCCGCACAGTGACCAACAACCAAAGCACATCGATGGTGCAACGCGCTGATTTGGATTAGGGATTAGGTTGCCTTTGCTGTTGGCCGTGTACTCTGGTTCAAGCGAGTTACCGTGGTGAATATCACGCGTTTTTTCTCCCGCAGTGCCTTCGAGCGCACCCTCGACCATGTGTTTGGTGGTGGTGGCGTAACCCGCAGCGAATGCGCCAAGCCCACCCACTGCAATGCCTGATTTCAAAAACTGACGGCGTTTGTTATCCATGATGAAATCCCCTTTGATTAGCGTTCAGTTAAGGTGGGTGATGAGGCTTTTACTTCGATCTTTTGTTTTGGCTGAACCAGCTCCGAACCGAGCAGTGCCAGTGCAAGCCATAATCCGAGCATGCCGATAATGCCTATCCAGCCATTTCCATCCATAGTGAGTTGGTATGGATACAGCCCTGCATCGAACTTGGCGATGGTTTGCACTTCCATGATGGTAAACCAGCGAATCAGCCATGCACTTTCCAGTGCGGCAGCAGACACAAAACTGAGCCCTATGACGTGACGAAATCTGGCTGATGCGGACTTTTTGGTATCGCGCAAGAAGATGAAAGCGAGCAAAACACAACCTAAAACGACAAAAGTGAGCAGGGCAATGTTGTGCATCCATTGTTCGCTAGAATAGAGCGAAAATGCGGAATTGTTGGATGCCCAAATCGGTAGCAGTATCAGCGTTAATACACCGCTGGTAACCACTGATTTTTTCAGTAAATTAGTATCGCCAGATGTCAGCGTCTTTGACTGACTAGGCAGCAGTAACCAAATCAGCAGAGAAAACCCGACCGCGCCCATAAATGCAGTAACAAACCAAAGAACCGGCGACGCGGGTTGGTGCCATAAAGATCGCGATTTAACGACCGCAATTTCAGCGCCTGTGTAGACTGCAATGGTGAGGCCTGATAGCACCGTGATGGCGGACACCATAAGCATGGCTCTACGAGAGAGCGCCCAGTCACCCAGTGACAGCTTTGAAATTAGAGGCAGTACTTTTCCTGGCTGATTACGTAAGTTGATCAGATCCTGGCGGAGATACAGCCATGCGGTTACTACCGCTAAACCTGAGAAAACAGGCAAGAAAAGCGACCCTAAAGACATCCATGACCACGGAGTGATGTGGGCGTAAAAATGCCATGCGCGTCCCGGCTGGTGAAGGTCGCCAGTTAACGCTAATGGCCCCACGATGGCGCCGATGGCCAGCGTCAGAACAAGCGCAGCGCGCAGTCTGTGACTGGTGTGTCTTTCAAATAATAGGGCGATTAGGAATAAAACAGCAGCCGCATAAGCCGAACCGATGTAGAAGAAATACTGCACCGCCCACGGGAGCCAAGCCATCGCTTGAGGTTGGACTAACACTTCGGTGATGTTCATGCGCGATCTCCTTGTGGGTCGTAAATAGCAGGTTGTCCGTCGATGTGGCTGGTGAAGCGTTCATCCATGCCGATGTAAAACACGTGTGGCTTGGTCTCTTCGTTGGGTTTTAGCACTTTGATGTCGTCTTGGTGCTGCGCAATTAAGCGGCGGACTTCACTTGATGGATCATTCAAATCACCAATTACACGTGCTCCGCCAACACAGGTTTCCACGCAGGCAGGTAATAGACCTTGTTCTAGACGGTGAGCGCAGAAGGTGCATTTGTCTGCGGTGAGGGTGTCCTCATTGATAAAACGCGCATCGTAAGGGCAAGCCTGTACGCAATACGCGCAGGCGACACAGCGACTGTTATCCACCATGACGATGCCATCTTCGCGCTGAAAGGTCGCTTGAACCGGACACACAGCCACGCAGGGTGGGTTTTCGCAGTGGTTACAAAGGCGAGGGAGCATAAAGGCTTTCGCTTCTCGCGTGGCTGTAGAGCCATCATCTAACGTAACTTCGTATTGCTTTACGGTGGTTCGGAATTGACCGATAGGCACTTGGTTCTCGATGCTGCAACCCACAGTGCAAGCCTGGCATCCGACACATTTACGCAAATCCACCACCATGGCATAACGCTTGCCGACTTGTCCTTTTCGGTCAGCGGACTGGTTATTTCGAATAATGTTTCCCGCAGTTGCCGTGCCAATGCCTGCGGCTGGAATTAACGCGGCTCCGGCTGTGACCGCGCTGAGAAAGCGACGTTTGGTGGAATCCATAACTCACCTGCTTTTTTGTTGTATTTGAATTGACTGATTCCATTGTGAGAAATGCGCCGCGAGGCTTATATTGTGGATTTCCACATACCCAGATCAAACTTGATCTAAAACAAATGTGGTTTAGGGAAGGTAGCTGTTATTCTTGTCGTACTCTCTTGACGGAACGATTCGACTCATCATGAAAAAAGCACTGTGGCTTCAGCTTTGGATTCTTTGCTTAGTTGCCTTTGCATCTTTGGCTCAGGGCGCAGTTTCTGAACAAGCAGATCTGCAAGGAATGCAAGAGCAAAAAGCAGAGCAGCCACAGGCCAAGCAAAAAGTCGAAGTGGGCGTGTTAGCGATACGTGGTCATCTTTATGCTGAGCAGAGATGGCAACCGACCATTGATTGGCTCAATCAGCAAATTTCCGATGTGCATTTTGTCCTTCATCCCCTTAACTTGGATGAAATGGGCGAAGCGGTGAAGTTTCAGAAGATAGATTTCATCTTAACCAACCCAGGTCAGGCAGTGCGATTGGGCAGGCAATACGCGCTGTCGTGGATGGCAACGCTAACCAGCAGAGCACCACAAAACTCGAATTACGGCATTGGTTCGGCGCTTGTGGTTCGAGCCAATTCAAGTTATCAAACGGTGCAAGATGTCTCAGGACGTCCCGTTGCAGCGGTATCAGAAAAAGCCTTTGGTGGTTATCTCACGATGCGCTATCAAATAGTCAAAATGGGTCTTAATCCAAACGATTTCTTTTCTGATGTCCGCTATCTTGGTTTTCCTATTGATGCCAACCTGTATCAACTACGTGATGGCAATGTGGAAGCGGCCGTTGTCCCTGCTTGTTTATTGGAACAGATGCTAAGTGAAGGGCTTTTACAACCGAGTAATTACCGAGTTTTAAATCAACAGCCGAACGAGCGTTCGTTATGCGCTGTTTCCACACCGCTTTATCCGAACTGGTCATTTGCCAAAACAGAGCGCGGCTCAGCTCAGATTGCCAAACAGATTGCGCAAGTATTGTTAGCGATGCCACCTGAACACCCTGCGGTTATTGCGGCAGGCGCGTCAGGTTGGACGTCCCCCGTCAGCTTGCTGAGCATCGACAAACTTTATCAGGCGTTGGATCTCCATCCGTTGCAACAACCTTGGTGGAGTGAGGCTCTACGCTGGCTGCGTAGTCATCAAGAATGGGCATGGGCGCTGTTCATGTTTGTGATTGTGTTGAACGCGTACCACTTTTGGCTTGAGTATCGATTTAGCAAGAGTAAGCAAGCGTTGGAGCAGACATCGTTACGATTAAAAGAGAAAAGTGAACAGTTAGAACATTCACAAAGGGTCGCGATTGTCGGAGAAATCGGCACTAGTCTTGCTCATGAACTCAATCAGCCACTGGCAGCCATTCGCAACTATAGTGAAGGCGGTTTACTTCGCTTGGCCAAAAAGCGCCCTCATGAAGATATTGTCCCTGTACTTGAGAAAATACAGGGCCAAGTTGAAAGAGCCGATGCAATTATTCAGCGATTAAGAACGTTGATTCGTAAGCGCAGTGTCGACAAAACGTCGTGCGATCTTCAAGTACTCATTGATGACACGATTGAGTTACTCCATTTTCGGATGCAGAAGCAAAACATTTCTATTGTGGCCAGTACAGAAGGGAACATTCGTCCGTTACTTGTCGATGCAGTTGGCGTACAACAGGTTTTAGTTAATGTGATCAGCAACGCGATTGATGCGTGTACTTTGTTCCAAGAGAAATATCACTCATCAGGTTATCAAGGTAAAATTGCCCTGCATTGCGATTACCAAATCAGTCAACTCTCTATTCGAGTGTTAGACAATGGTACAGGGTTGCAGCAAGAGAATCCGACTCAAGCGTTTGTGAGTAGCAAAGAAGAAGGGCTTGGGCTAGGGTTAGCCATTTGTCGCGATGTGATGGAAATGCATGGTGGCGAGTTTGTCATCAGCTCGACAGCACCACATGGTTGTTTGGTTGAGCTTGTGTTTCCATATCAAAACTAATCTGAACTAGGCATAGGAGCATTCAATGAGCAGCGGTGAAAAGCAGCTACCTGTTTTTGTAGTCGATGATGATGAATCGGTGCGTGACTCGCTCGCTTTTATGCTGGAAGAGCATGACTTCAACGTGACGACTTTTGCTGATGGGCAATCTTTTCTCGATAAAGTGAACATTCATCAGGCCGGATGCGTGATCCTTGATAGCCGAATGCCCAACCTTCGTGGTCAGCAAGTACACCAAGTTTTAAATCAAGCCAACAGCCCGTTGGCCGTTATTTATCTGACAGGGCATGGTGATGTTCCGATGGCGGTCGATGCATTGCAAGCTGGGGCGGTCAATTTCTTCCAAAAACCAGTCAAAGGCGATGAACTGGCACGAGCCATTTTACAGGGACAGGCGCAGTCTGCCACAAACCTCGATATGGCAGCAGCTAAATCGGCTTATGAATCGCTCACACCTAGAGAAAAAGACATTTTACGTTTGATCATTGAAGGAAAGCGCAACATTCGTATTGCTGACGAACTTTGCATAGCAATGCGAACGGTTGAAGTACACCGAGCTAATCTATTGAAGAAGTTCTCGGCAAAAACCGTCGCAGAGTTGGCATATATTTATGGCAAGCTAGATTAAAGCTTACCGAGTGAAGCCTCTTAAGGCTATTTAGAGGATACAACTTGAGCTTTATGACGACTCGCGTATTATCTTCTTCGTTCTTACTTTATCTGAATTCTTATGAGTTTGTTGACTAAACGACATCACACGCCACATAAGCGGGCAAAATGGCTACTGGCGATTATTGGCTGGGTGGTCGTTGTGTGTCTGATGCAAAATTCAGGTTTTGCCTCGTCATGCTCTATGAAATATGAGACGGAATCGCCCGCGGTTTCACTTACTGATGAGCGTTCGAGCGTCAAGTCGATTGATACTAAAGAAACCAGCAAGTGCGAATTGTCTGAAAAGTTAATTCAGTTTTCTCAACATCAACTCGATGTATTTATTGTTGTTCTGTTTGTGGGTCTTTTTGCTTCGGCAATTTGGTTGTGCAGTGCCTATATTGGTGCGCAACATTGGACGGAACCGATAGGCCGTAAGTATCGAGTCCATCTGACTTTCTGTGTGTTCCGAGAATAAAAGCGTGCTTTCTGACCACTAGCGTCAGTTATTTAGCACCTTTGTCTTTTAACTAGGAATCACTATGAATCAAATTACTAAACTGACTCAGTTTGCGTCCATGTTTTTTATGACGCTTGCTTTGAGTTTGCTCTCTCTGAGTATTTCAGCTCAAACTACTGATACAGGTTGGCTAACCAACCCACAACATCCTCCAGTGCAAACGCGCTTTGTGCTCACTGGTCAACAAGATCCGCAAGCCAAAACAATTACTGGTTATCTGGACGTCAAGTTGGCTGGGGACTGGAAAACTTACTGGCGTTCACCTGGTGAGGGCGGCGTAGCACCATCTATTGATTGGCAAAATTCACAAAATTTATCCAAAGTGGATTGGCAATGGCCGCACCCACAAAAATTCGAACTATTAGGTATCGAGACTCTTGGGTATAAAGGCGACACTTTGTTCCCCATGACGCTGCACGTCGAAGACATGTCCAAACCTGTCACGATTGATGCGGTACTGACACTTTCTTCTTGTACGACGATTTGTGTGCTGACCGACTATCAAATTCAATTGACGTTCTTGCCTTCTGATCTAAAAGTCGATGAAGACGTGATGTTCAGTTACGCTCAAGCAGTGAGTAACGTGCCGCAGCCATCGCCGTTTATTGATGTTACTCAGGCGAGTTGGGATGCGAACCAATCGAAACTACAAATCAAGCTACAGAACAGTCAGGGTTGGCAACAACCACAAGTGCTGGTGGATGGTGTCGATGAAGCAACGCGAGACTATAGCTTCAAGCTTGAAGGAATGCATCCAGAAGGAAACATCGTCACCGCGAGCTATATCGTTGATACTTGGCTGGGCGATGTGGAGTTAGATGGTCAGTCGCTGTTTGTGACCATCAAAGACACCAATTTACTAGCAGAAGAAACCACTCAAGCAACTGCTGAGGCAATAGCTGAACCGCTGCCGAGCACGTCTCTAACGAGTGTTTTTCTATTCGCGTTGCTCGGCGGTTTAATTCTTAACATTATGCCTTGCGTTCTTCCGGTTTTGGGGATGAAGCTAAGTAGTATTGTTGCCGCTCAAGGTATCGAGCGTCGTCAAATTCGCGCTCAGTTTGTTGCCTCGTCACTTGGTATATTAACGTCGTTCTGGATTCTCGCTGGTTTTATTTTGGTGCTCAAGCTAACAGGTAATGCCATTGGTTGGGGCGTGCAATTTCAAAGCCCCTGGTTCTTAGGTTTGATGGTGTTGGTCACCACTTTGTTTGGGGCCAATATGCTGGGGCTGTTTGAAGTCCGTCTATCATCGGGTACCAATACATGGCTGGCCTCGAAAGGTGACAACTCGTTAGCTGGACACTATGTGCAAGGGATGTTTGCAACCTTGCTTGCTACGCCGTGTTCTGCGCCTTTCCTAGGAACGGCCGTGGCGTTTGCTTTGGGTGCCGATGTGGTTACGCTGTTTGCTATTTTCACCGCCTTAGCGTTGGGGATGGCGTTGCCTTGGATTATGGTGGCAATTTTCCCAAGTATTGCGCTTAAATTGCCGAAGCCGGGTCAGTGGATGAACGTGGTCAAAAACGTATTTGGTGTGATGATGTTGGCCACCAGCGTTTGGCTACTGTCTTTGATGGCCAATCACCTCCCAGTGTTTTGGGTCATTTTCGCCGGTTTAGTCGCGTTTATTGTTCTGATGATTCGCGTTAAACGCGTTCATGGCGATAAAGCACTCGTGCTATCCGGCTCTGCATCGCTTATCTTAATTGCTGGCGGGCTGCTACTTGGTAGTATCACTGCCGACCAATGGGCGACACCGCTTCCTGAGGACTTAGCGTGGCAGAAGCTTTCTAACTCGGCGATAGAACAGCACGTCAATAATGGGCGAGTGGTGTTTGTGGATGTCACTGCGGATTGGTGTGTCACGTGTAAAGCGAACAAGATCGGTGTGATCTGGCAAGATCCTGTCTACTCATTGCTGCAAAGCCCTAATGTGGCGACGTTAAAAGGGGATTGGACACATCCGGACGGCTCGGTAACGGACTTTTTACGAGCTCATGGGCGTTACGGTGTGCCGTTTAACATCGTCTATGGCCCGGCGGCGCCACAAGGTATCCCGTTACCTGTTATTCTGACTGATGATGTTGTTTTAAGCGCGGTGAAACAAGCGAGTGGGGGAACCATTCAATGAGTTCGACAAAGCAGCGTAGAACATTCCGATATTGGCTCGTTCAAATCGTACAGATGGTGCTCATTGTCACCGCGATTTCTATCGCGATGGATTGGTATCGCACCAAAGATATTCCTAAACAGGAGGCTCCACCATTGAGCTCCGTATTGAGCGATGGTGAATACTTCGATGCAATCGCGCAAAGTTATGAACAACCTGTCGTTGTTTATTTTTGGGCTACTTGGTGTCCCGCTTGTAAATTTGTAAGCCCAAGCGTGAGTTGGCTGAGTGATGACTACACCGTAGTTGGCGTTTCTGGATCGTCGGGACCGAATGAGCGTGTGGCGCAGTTTATGAGGGCAAAAGAATATCGTTTCGAAAACATAAACGATCCTTCAAGCGATATTATGCGTGAATGGAAAATTAGCGTGACCCCAACCATTTATGTTTTAAGAAATGGTGAAATTTCCTCCGTCACAACTGGCGTTACTACTCCGATAGGAATATTAGCGAGAATTTGGTTAGCTCGATAACGTAATAAAAATCCGATATTCAAAATATTGAGTATCGGATTTTTTCTTTTTATTTTCTTGCTCTAACGGGAATAATAATGTGTGCGTATGGCATACCATTCCACATCACGTATGGGCCATCATAACTTGAACCGATGGGTAGATAGTCGAGCAACACTTGGTCTAGGGTAATAATCATCATGTGTGGTCCTTCCACAATCCATTGGTTATCGTCCGTTATTCCTTCTGAAAATGGGTCGGTGTTATTGGCGCCGCCATCACCCGCTAACATGCCAAAAAGTACAATTAACTGAAATGAAATTAGTTAAATAGTCAGATTAATAAATTAAAGCTCAATTTAATAAAAATTAAAGTTTGATAAATTTAATTATAGAGTGTCTTTAAAAAGGAAGTGTTATTTAAATTTAAAATAGTAATTGATAGTTTTACTATGTTAATTTAAGTGTTCATTTATAAACATTTTTTCGTCTATTAATACGCATGGTTTAAAACATCTTGGCTGTCCTGCTTTGAAGTGTGACCAAAAGGTGATAAATAGGTGTTTTTAGTGATATGAGCTGAGTTTATTTGTAATCTATATTTTCAACACCTAATTCCCCTCGTATGGCTAATCGTATAAAACAACATTTTATCTTTATTGTTGTCACGCTAAAGCGTACTTTCTTAATTATATGATTAGTTATAAAGGTAACGAGAATGGGATTAAAAATCCGTGGCTCTGTTGGTATAAATGGCACTAATTCGAAAAATGATGTTAAAGCAGTTCAACAATTTTTAAATGATAACCAAAAGAGAATAGGTTTTACCCGACTGTTGGTTGTTGATGGCTCGTTAGGGCGGAGTCCTCATTTGTCGAAAACAGTAGAGGCAATAAAAGTGTGTCAGCGTAAGCTACTTTATATGGTAAAGCCAGATGGTCGGATCGATGTAAATGGTAGAACTCATCGTAAGCTCAATGGATTACCATCCTATAGTTCAGTGAAAAATGATCCTCATGATGCTCAAAAACTAGTAACCAAAGTGCCTTGGATGAAAACAGCGTTGGGAGAAATTGGACAAAAAGAAGTTTCAGGCACTAAGGCCAATCCAAGGATTTTAGAGTATTTTACAGCATCTAAGTTCTGGGGCACTGATGACTCTGGAGGTCAAAATGCTTGGTGTGGTTCGTTTGCCGCTTGGGTTTTTAAACAACACGGAATCACTCCAGTAAAAGAAGCTTATCGAGCAAAGGAGTGGAAGGGTTTTGGTAAAAACATCTCAGAACCTATACATGGAGCTCTAGGGATTAAATCGAGAAAAGGTGGTGGGCATGTTGCTTTTGTCGTGGGAAAGAGCCCTGATGGTAGGCATTTGTACATGTTAGGAGGAAACCAAAGCAACCAAGTCAATATAGCAAAGTACTCTATTGATGTCTGGGACAAGTTCGTAGTACCGAGTAACTACGATGAAACAAAAGGTACTTTACCTGTATATACAAAAGGCTCTGCCTTAGCAGGAACGGAAAGTTAAACATGAATAAATTTATAAGTTTGCTAGGCTGTGTGAGCTTATCAGCTTGTGCTTCACAGGGAGTGTACTCTCAGAATGAGGTACTCAAAGATGCGATATTTCAAACGCCCTATTCTGCAGTGGTGAAAATTACAGGTTTTGAAAAGTTTGCTGAACGCGAGGAAGATGTTCTCTTTAAAGTTCAAGCAGAAGTGATTCAGAAACTTCGTGGAGACGTTGGGTCTGAGATTACTTTCAGTATGTATGGCGAGCTAGGAGATGAGCCCAATATACACAATGATCCTGTCATTCTCACACTATGTCGTGATAAAGATACATATTATTGGCCTGGAACGGGGGCTGAGTTTGGGGCTAATCAAGAGAACATATTAAACGCTCAAGAAACAGCTGCTCACTTGGATACAGAACAGCGCCATTTTGCACATTGTTCAGAATGAAAAGGGTGGCGGTTGAAACGAGCGGTTACAGAGCATGTTAGTCGCCATCGTAGACAGCGTCTTTGCTGAATGATTCGTCGAGATTTTTTAGTCTTTGATTGTCAGAGGCGACTGACAAAACCATACCAACTGTGACAACCATACCGCTATTAAAGCAGGATATTATTCCTTCAACTTTGTGTTTTAGGAGTAGTCATTAGACTACCCAATAATTGTTGGAATAAATAATGACGAAACGTTGGCTTGTCTCCGCTGTGAGCATTGCGCTGCTCGGCGGTGGTACGTATTTCTATCTCCAATCTGCCGCTCAACCAGAATTGCTGCCTACATTGATTGTGGAAAAAGGCACGATTGAAAAACAAGCGGTGGCTGTTGGTAAAATTGTCCCTGCACACTCCGTGTCTATCAAGTCACAAATCGACGGTATCGTCGGTGAAATTTACGCGAAAGTTGGTGAAAAGGTGAAGCAAGGCCAGCCGCTGATCAAAGTGCGTCCAAACCCAACCCCCCAAGCATTAACGGATGCATCGGCAGAACTCATGCGTAGTGAAGCCGATCTGGAATCCGCCAAACAAAAACTGTCCAACTTAGAAAGCTTGGTCAAGCAGGACATTATTCCAAGTAACTACGACGAATACGTAAGTGCGCGCTCGGCAGTCAAATCTGCGCAAGCGGACGTATTGCAAAAGCGCCAGAATCTCGAACTCATCCGCAGTGGTGAGGCGTCTATCGGCGATGCGCGTTTAACGTCGACGATCTACGCGCCAATTGATGGCACAGTACTCAACCAGAAAGTAGAGGTCGGAGAGCCGATCATCTCGACTCAATCAAGCCAAGCCGCGACTGAAATGATGTCATTGGCCGACATGAACAGTCTGATTTTTAAAGGTAGCGTCAGTGAGCATGATGCTGCGCAGTTGTCTCCGGGAATGCCCGTTATGTTGACGGTTGCGCCTTATCCTGATATGGCGATTTCTGGTGTGCTAACCAAAGTGGCGATTCAATCTGAGAACCTTAACTCACCAGAAGGCAACGCTTCGGCAAAAAGTTTTGATAACGGTTTTGAGGTTGAAGTGGGAGAACTCAAGATCCCACAAGATGTGTTGCTTCGTTCTGGTTTTTCATCGACGGCTCAAATCATTCTGAAGAAGTCTGAAAACGTGCTCACTCTACCGGAGCGCGCTCTGCAATTTGATGGTGACGCACCGAATGTTCTGATCCCCGATAGCTCAGAACAAGGGTTTCATAAACAACCTGTGAAACTCGGTCTGTCAGATGGCATCAATGTCGAAGTGCTTGACGGCGTGGAGCTTGATGAAGAGGTTATCGACAACAGTATGATGGGAGCGGCGCATGGTTAAGCTGCAACGATCAACAATCGCCTTTGCATTGTTGGCTGCCACACTCAGTTTGCCGACCTACGCAATTTCTATTGAACAAGCTTGGCAACAAGCAAAGCAGAACGATCCTAATTACGAAAAAGCGAAAATCGGCGTCCAGCTTGGCGAGGTTGGCGTACAGAGTAGCCGCAGTGCGTTATTGCCGGGTTTAAGTGCCAGTGCGTCAGCGGATTGGAATGAGTCCTCAAGCCATTCGAACAGTTACGGCGCTACCTTATCTCAAACTATTTGGGATAGCAGTTTGTGGTCGGAACTGGATCAAGCGAATGCCAATTATCTCAAAGCACAGTTAGAGCTATCTCAATCACATAACGAGCTTGCGCAGAAGTTGCTCACCGCTTACCTAGATGTGGCAAGCGCACAGGGCGACCTCAAATTGGCGCAGTCCAAGCTGGAGGAGGGGAAAGAACTTCTCAACATCATCGAGAAACGCTATCGAGCAGGCAAAGTGAAGTCGGTTGATGTCGAAGAGATGAGAGCGAATCAAGTCTCTGAGCAAGCAAGTATCCTCAATGCAAAAGCCGATCTCGAAGTGAAAAAAGCAGAGCTTGCGGCGTTAATCAATCAAATGCCGGAGAGTGTCGACCAAATTCGAACGGATTCTTTGATTCAGCCGCCGATGCTGGTGGACTCTCAGGAGCAATGGCTAAAGCTGGCGAAAGACAGTAGTCCAGAGCTGTTGGTAGCGGCGCAGATGGTGAAAGCGAGCGAGTTCGCGAAAGATTCAGCTAAAGGTGGATACTACCCAACCGTCAAAGGCAGTGTGGGCTACAGCGATGGTGACAATCGTTCAAACGGCGAGTTTAACGCTGGGATTAGTTTGAGTTTGCCGATTGACCTCAATGGTGCAGTGCGAGCGAAAGTGGACGAAGCATCGTTGAACATTTTAAGCGCCAAGCAAGATATGCGTAGAGTGGAAATTGATATTCAGAAACGAGTTATTCAGCAGTTTACGCAGGTCGATATCAATTGGAATCAAGTTTTAATAGCGAACGAGCTGGTTGAGTCGCGCGCCAGAGTGTTGCAAAGCAAAGAGAAACTTTACGACGCTGGTCTGCTTGAAGTGTCGGAAGTTATCAGTGCACACAACAGCTTGTTTGAGGCGAAAAACAGTCTGCAAACCAACTTGTACAGCTATTGGCGTAAGAGAATCGGCTTACTGCAAACCGCAGGGAAACTCGATGACGATACCATGGCGTTGATCTCTCGGGCTTTTCATTCATGAGCAGCCTGTTGCAGCAAACTTGGCAAACGTTGATGGCGCACCGCATGAAGAGCGTGCTAGCCATTATCGCGATTGCTTGGGGCGTGATCTCTGTGGTGGTGTTAATCGCACTTGGCGAAGGCTTTTATCGCCATCAGACCCAGTCGTTTTCATTTATGATCAACAATGTGCAAGTGGTGTTTCCGTCGAGTACCAGTAAACCGTGGCAAGGGTTAGCTTCAAGACGACAAATTGATATTCCACAAGAAAAAGTCGACATGATCAAACAGTCAGGCTTCGTGCAACAGGCGTCAAGCGTTTACGCCAAATGGGATGCGAATATCACCAATCTCAAAGGACAGAACTTATCGAGTACGGTCAGCGGTATTGATACGTCTTACTTTCCTTTAATGCAACGCAAGCTGCAATCCGGTTCGAGAAACCTGTCACCAAGTGATATGAACAACCACACTCGCGTGGCGGTGTTAGGCGATCAAATTGCGCAAATGGGCGGAATCCAAATCGGGGATAGGCTCAAAGTCAATGGCATTCCGTTTTTGGTTATTGGGATAACCGTCGGTGAGGACACTGGCATTTCATTCGGCGATAGCCGCACGGTTTTCATTCCTCAAACAACGTACCGCGATTTGTGGGATGCGAAACCTTGGATGGTATTGATGAAGCCGAGAGACGGGATGGATGCACCGTCGTTTCGACAAAATATCGTGAACTTTTTCGCCAAGCAGCTTCATTTTGACCCAAGTGATAAAGATGCGGTCGAATTACCCGATTTTAGTGAAGGTGCGGCGGTCATCAGTGGAATTTTGCGTGGCATTCAGATTTTTCTCGGAGCGAGCGGTGCGATGACCATGGCGGTCGGTGCGCTTGGCGTTGCCAACATCATGTTTTTATCTGTCACGGAGCGCACGCGTGAAATCGGTGTGCGTTTGGCGATCGGGGCGAATCAAAAATCCATACTCAGTCAGTTTATTCTTGAAGGGCTTATTTTGGTAGCTGTGGGCACGGCATTAGGTCTGATGTTTTCGTATGCAGTGGTGTCTGTCCTAAGCAGCATGGCATTACCGGAATGGATTGGTTTACCTGTGATCACGCCAGATTCCATTGCTTGGTCTTTACTTGTGACGCTTATCTTGGCATTGATGGCATCGTATTTCCCAGCAAGGCGAGCATCGCGTCTCACGCCAGTTATTGCTTTGAGTGCGAGGGCCTAGTCATGTTGTTACCGATGAGACAAATTTTCCAAGAAATGGCTGCAGAAAAGCTGAGATTGGGTTTGACCATTCTGGCTGTAGCGTGGGCGACCCTCTGTATCGCTGCTATGTTGGCGGTAGGTGAGGGCATTCGTCAGGGCGTATTGAAAACCGCACAAAATGGTAACGGCAACTTGATTTATTTGACCGGAGGGATGGCCACCGTCGACCACGGTGCTTTTCACCAAGGTAAATTTCTGACATTAAAAATGGACGATTCAGAGGTCGTTCGAGCGTTACCCGATGTAAAAAGTGTTGCGCCAACTGCGAAGTGGAAAGAGCGCATCACCGTTGGTGATAGAAACTCGTGGCAAGAGCCGTTAGCGGTCACGAGCGAGTTTCAATCCATGACCAATTTGGTGCCGATGGCGGGGGGGCGATGGTTAAATCCACTCGATCAAAAAGAGACGCGCAAAGTCGTTGTACTGGGTTATGAACTGGCAGCCGACTTATTCAACCCGAATGAGGACTTTAGTTGGTTTGCGACAGTCACATTGCAAGTCAACCCTGTGGGGAAAAAGGTAAAAATCGGCAATGAGCAGTTCACCGTTGTGGGCGTATTGGAGAAAAACAGCGCCCAAATAGAACTGGGGGATCTTATCAACTATTCCAGCTTTGTGCCGTTAGCGACGTGGAAGCGATTTCATGTCAACGGTGAAATTGGTGGCATCAATGTGCAACCACAAGCCGATGTAGACCGAGAAGCCTTAGCAAAGACGATCAGGCAAGTGATTGCCCGTAAACACGGGGCAAGTGTCAGTGATGAACAGATCGTCCAAGTCGATGATATGTTCCTTAAGCAAAAGAGTATGCAGCAGTTTCTGATAGGTTTGCAGAGTTTCCTTGGCATTATCGGCTTCGTGACGTTAGCTGTTGCTGGTGTTGGCATCGCCAATGTGATGTATGCCACCGTAAAGCGATCTACGCGTGATATCGGTGTGCGCATGGCAGTCGGTGCAACCCCAACGGCTATTCGCATGCACTATTTAGTACAGTCTTTATTGACAATGATGATGGGGGGGGCGTTTGGGTTAGCCGTGACGTACGCGCTGGTGTCTGCCATCAGTTCCATTCCTTTAGAGGGCAATGCTTTTTATGAACAACTGGGTAAACCTGTCCCTGAGTTGTCGTGGGTCGTTGTCGCGATTGTCATCCTCACCTTAGTGATCATTGGTGTGGCATCTGCATGGTTACCTGCAAACCGAGCCGCAAAAGTCAGCCCGTTGGAGGCGCTACAAAGTGAATAACAACAATAACTCTGGAAAGAACATGTCGAACAAGCCGCTTGTTGAGCTGACCAACATCTGTAAATACTACTCAAGCGGGGAGGCGGAAGTTCGCGCGCTAGACGGCGTTGACTTAACCATTAATCAAGGCGAGTTTCTTTCGATTCTTGGCCCGTCCGGTTCAGGCAAATCAACGTTGATGAACATGCTCGGCTGTTTAGATAAGCCCACCGATGGCAAGTACCAACTTGGCGGCCAAAACGTCGCAAGTTTAAGTGCGAATGAGCTGGCTGGCATTCGTAACCAAAAGATCGGATTTGTCTTCCAAAGCTTTAACTTATTGGAATACGCGACGGCGCTTGATAACGTGGCACTGCCGTTGGTTTACTCTGGTATCAAAGCCAAAGAACGTCGCCAGCGCGCAGCTAAATTGCTAGAGCAAGTCGGGCTAGGGGATCGTTTAGACCATAAACCAAACCAGCTTTCTGGTGGTCAAAAACAGAGGGCGCGATTGCAAGAGCCTTGGTCAACGATCCGCAAATCATCTTAGCAGATGAACCAACGGGTGCATTGGATTCAAAATCCGGCGCAGAGATTGAAGCCTTGTTCAACCAACTCCACGCCGAAGGTAGAACGCTGATCATCGTGACGCACGATAACGCTCTGGCAGAGCGCACTAAACGCATCATCACCATCAAAGACGGCAAGGTGATTTCGGATAGGGTGCCGGTAAGTAGGGAGAAATGAGCTTTTCTTAATTGAGAACTGAGTTTTAAGGGAAATAGCGATACAGAGGCTATCTCCCTTTACTTTTATTCGCGATGTTCGTTTTGTCTCTCTTTTATCAAGTCATGCTTTTTTTCTTTAAGTAGAGTGATTGCGAGCTTAGTGTCCTCAATCAATTTACTGTTATCGTTGAGATCTTTGCTCTTCAAAGGCAAAACTAGATAATGAATGCTGCCATCTGCATTCTGTACTCCGGTAGCGATGATGACATCACCTTCAGACGCCGTACCAAAATACTCTGATACGACTTTGGTTTCGCTGACACCGTAGCTATCCAAATAGGATGACTCCGTATTGTCAAACAAGATAGGAACCCCTTGCTTAGCTAATGTTCGCAATTGTTTTTGCTTTTTCTCGTCGAATGGATAGTCGTTCGTACTGATGTAACTTACCTGTTCAGCTTCAATAAAATCGTACAGTTCATTGCTCAGTTCATTTAATGGGGCAGATATCCAAGGTGTAGCTGGAATGACGTCGGAAGTATCATCATTGCGACTTAGTGGTGTTGGAGCGGTAACAACCTCTTGAGCAGCATCGCTCTCAGGAGGCGTTACACTTATTGTCGCAGCGTCTTCTGTCTTGATTTGCTCATCAAGGCTTGCAACAGGTTCGGTCTGGGCATTCTTGTTATTTGAATTAATTAGAAACATGGCGAGTACTGCACCAAGTGCTAGCGCCGATCCAGTCAAGAGTTTTTTGTTACTTGTCATGTGTCATGTCTTACCGTTTATTTCATTAGTAAATATAGCGGCCACTTATTTATTCCGTGGCCGCAGGCTAATAAGTTAGTGGTAGAGATCGTCATTCCAAGAGATAGTTACGGCTCGGCTAGTCTCTGTCCATTGACTGCTATCACGATTTTTCTTCCAGGTATTTTCTGGTGTGGTATACCAGCTACACCAGTCGCGACCAAAGTAGTAATTGGTTTTTCGCCAACCAGCAACCAGCTTGACCTCTGATGTATCTAGGCCATCTTGAATGTCATTTTTTCTATATACGACGCCGACTTGTGGTTTAAAATCTGAACGCATAACGACAGGTAACTCATTGTAATCTATCAAATTACCCATGTCACAACTGGTCCAACGATACAATAACCAGTCTTTAGCTGGCGTATTATGGCGGATAGTCTTGTTTTCAATTAACCAATTAATGCTTTCGTTAGCTTGGTTAAAATCGGCGACCGTTTGAAACTCGGGCTGGTCGTACGTTACACGGTTGCTCCAGGAGATTCCCCCACTAATATTTGGAGAAGTAGAAGCACTGAATCCAAGGTTAAAATCTAGAGACTCACTGACAGATGCCGTTGCAATGGTGTTTTCTGGAGCATGGCTCATGTGGCGTAAAGGGGCGCCATTTAAATAGCTCAGTGCCAGCTTAAAAGCCGTTGGAACGGTGTAACGGTAATCTCCCCCAGTAGCAAAACCATAGATTTGTTCTTTGTTTGGAACATTAGTCATGTCGAAGCCAGAACCGCCATTTAGGATCAACTTGGCTTCTTTAGCGCCATTTGGTAGCAAAGATTGGTTCCAGACATTTTCTAAAGAATAAATTAAGCGGATTTTTTTCGAGCGTGCATCACCATCATCAAGCTGAAGCAATGTCGAAGTGTAAGATTTCAATGTATCTTCAGCATGTGCTGGTGCTAAAGAACCAAGTAAAGCGAGTGCGATAATACTCGCGGAAAGATGCTGTTTTTCCATTATTTTTTCCTATTAGTCAGCCCATAAAGACTTTTGTTTTAAACCATCTTGATGGGCACTTTATAATTATGGACAGGTTATAAATTCAAGCTCAATAAATGAGCGGTGAAATAGTGCATCTTGTTTTTTATTAAAAAAAGAAAAAGGATAGATTCGTGGGATTAATGTCTCATAGTTTTTAAATTCACCACTCAACTATAATAAATAAGAATTTGGTTATTAAGTCTTGTCTTTTTAAGTTATTGCTTAATTTTAATTTTCTAATGTTGTGTTGAGATTTTCTATTGATAAAAGTGAATTTTATAAATATTAGTCATGTTATTTTTAGGGTTTTTGTTATACCAAATTAAGTAAAGTATCGTTATGTGGTTATCTCGGGTTTATGGGCTTAATTCAAATTAAAACAGTGGTTTATGTTTTTTTGTTATTATTTTTTTAGAGCTTAATGTAATAGTTTAGTGATAAAGTCCGTCAATGAAGTTGCCATGTTCGTGTATGAAGTTATATGTGCTTTTACAGCAGGAAATTAAACTTTACGTTTAAGATGGTAAAGATAGAAAAAGAAATAAATAAGATTATTAAATAATCATGTTTCGAGAATATAAAATGTAACGTACTTCTAATTAAACGAATGCTTGAATAAACGATGGAGTGTGAAAAGTGCTATTTAAGTTACGCTGCCCTATATTCCAGTAGGTGCCTTGTTCATACAATGCGTTTTCTCGGCTTAAACTGGTTTACGTACTGCTAATCTCTTATCCGTTTCTTAATTACACATATTGGCAATATGCTCGCCAAGTTACGTGTATTGGTGTCAATGAAAAACAGTATCTACGATAGCTCTCTCAGGGTTGGAACTGCCACTATGAATTTCCTTCATGTTCAATGTGAAACAATACCAATATTACTCAACTCGTGAAGCAAGTATAAAAAAAGGACTGCTCTGGTGTTAGGCACTGCGACGGTCGTTTTTTGTACGAACCGTTCGTCGTAAGTGCTGTGCAACCTAACGATTGGGAAAACCAAAAAACAAAAAATGTCCCCATGCACAGAGTTAGGAAAAGTCTGCTTTATCTAAGGAAATAGGATACCAACTCACGATGAATAACGATTTCACATTTGCTATCAAAAGCATTCGCTTTGATGAGAATTACCAACCATCAGACAACACGCGAATCACTACCAACTTTGCTAATCTGGCTCGCGGAAACTACCGCCGAGAGAATCTGCGCAATGCGCTCCGAATGATCGATAATCGTTTTAATGCGTTGGCATATTGGGATAACGCGCAAGGTGACCGCTACTCAGTTGAACTTGAAATCATCTCTGTTGATATGGATATCCAAGGTAGTGGAGAAGCATTCCCATCGATTGAAGTGCTCAAAACTAACATTGTTGACCACAACACTAACGAGCGTATCGAAGGCATTGTGGGCAACAACTTCTCTTCATACGTGCGTGATTACGACTTTAGCGTTTTGCTGTTGGACCACAACAAAAACCAGCCACAGTTCAGTATCCCAGCGAACTTCGGTGATTTGCATGGCAAACTGTTCAAAGCTTTCGTTAATTCTGAGTCTTACAAACAGCATTTCAAAAAGCTGCCAGTGATTTGTCTGAGCGTATCGGACAACAAAGTATACCGACGCACCGAAAATCAACATCCTGTTTTGGGCTTTGAATATCAGCCGAACGAATCTTCGTTGACGGAGCAGTACTTCAAAAAGATGGGCTTACAGGTGCGCTACTTTATGCCACCAAACAGTGTCGCACCATTGGCATTCTATTTCTTCGGTGACTTGCTGAACGACTACTCAAACCTAGAGCTTATCAGCACGATAAGCACGATGGAGACATTCCAGAAGATTTACCGACCTGAGATTTACAATGCCAACGCGGTTGCCGGTAATTGCTACCAGCCAAACCTAAAAAACCTAGACCACTCGCTAACTCAAATCGTTTACGACCGAGAAGAGCGCAGCCAACTGGCGATTGAACAAGGGAAATTTGCCGAGGAGCATTTCATCAAACCTTATCAATCTGTGCTTGAACAATGGTCTGCAAACTACGCGTAATCGACAACGAGAATCTAGAAAGGAATGACGATGAAAACACTATTACCGACTTCAACGGCTGGCAGCTTACCGAAACCTTCTTGGCTGGCCGAACCAGAAAAACTTTGGTCACCGTGGAAACTGCAAGGTGAAGAACTGATTGATGGCAAACGCGATGCGCTACGTGTCGCTTTGCAAGAACAAGAACTGGCAGGCGTTGATATCGTCAGTGATGGCGAGCAAACTCGCCAACATTTTGTGACGACCTTTATTGAGCATCTAAGCGGCGTAGATTTTGAAAACCGCAAAACGGTGACCATTCGCAACCGTTATGAAGCAAATGTTCCGACTGTGGTTGGCCCAGTAAGCCGCACAAAGCCCGTGTTTGTTGAAGATGCCAAGTTCTTGCGTCAGCAAACTAAGCAACCTATCAAGTGGGCGCTGCCAGGCCCTATGACGATGATCGACACACTTTATGATGATCATTACGGTAGCCGTGAAAAGCTGGCTTGGGAATTTGCGAAGATCCTCAACCAAGAAGCGAAAGAGCTTGAAGCGGAGGGTGTCGACATTATTCAATTCGATGAACCTGCGTTCAATGTGTTCTTCGATGATGTGAACGAATGGGGCATTGCGTGTTTAGAGCGTGCGATTGAAGGGCTGAAATGTGAAACTGCAGTGCACATCTGCTATGGCTACGGCATCAAAGCGAACACGGATTGGAAGCAAACGCTAGGCACTGAATGGCGACAATACGAAGAAATATTCCCTAAATTGCAGCAGTCAAATATCGATATTATCTCGCTTGAGTGTCATAACTCACGAGTGCCTATTGAGTTACTTGAGTTGATTCGCGGTAAGAAGGTGATGGTTGGTGCGATTGACGTCGCTACCAACGAAATTGAAACGCCAGAAGAAGTGGCGAACACACTGCGAGAGGCGTTGAAGTACGTTGATGCCGACAAGCTTTACCCATGTACCAACTGCGGTATGGCGCCTTTGTCTCGTGAAGTATCGACCGCTAAGCTCAATGCGTTAAGTGCGGGTGCGGAGATCATTCGTAAAGAGTTGGTGGGTTGATATTAATACTTAGGCTCCGCACCATGAACTAAAATTAGGGTCATTCTAGCGAGTTTAAATGAGACTAGGAATCGGTTTACTGCTCGCTAGGAAATGACGATAACTTTCGCACTTCAAAGCAGTCGGTGAGTAGATCCTGAATCACGCTCGTCCCTCACTGTTCAGGATGATGGATGTTGGAAGATACATTGCTCGCCATCCCTCAGGTATTAGAGCAGCTCTAAGGTAGGGTCATTCCAGCGAGTCTAGACGAGACTAGGAATCTGATTACAGCACGCTAGGAAATAGCGATAACTTTCGCACTTCAAAGCACTCGGTGGGTAGATCCTGAACCACGCTCGTTCCTCGATGTTCAGGGTGACCGTTTTAAATAAAAATGCCGCTCACAGTAAAGTGAGCGGCATACATTTCCCGTTTCCAGCCTCGGCCAGATTTAATTCAACTCTACGTTCTTAATCTCAGGATGCTTTAGCAACATCACACGAATCCAGTGATGCACCACCCACATCACCATCGCGGTGAGCAGAACCGCAACGAAAATCGAGCTGAAACGGTACAAGATCGAAAAGAACGCGTCTTTTTGTTCTGGCACCAACGAGGTCGTCAGCGGAACCGATAGGGCAGACATGGCAGAAAACGCGATAGCCGCTTTAATTTGCCCCTTGGTGAGCCACAAGCAGAATGGCCCCATTGCAATGGTAAAGGCGAGCCAAAAGAGTAGCCCATGCCCATACCAACTGCCCAATATCAGCTGAACAGCCATCCCTGCGATGCAGCCTAGTGCGGTGCCGATGATGCGAATTTTTGCCATGGCGAGCGAGCCCGCTAAAGTCATTGGGGTTAGGATGATCAAAATGGAAGCTTGTGCGGATAGCGAGTCATATAAGTCCGCTACTTGGAATACGATAAACGCAGCCATCGCCACTACCCAACCCATAGCAACTTGGCTGATGTAGTCAATATCGCTTTTTACTGGGGTCGACATCTCAAGGTGCTCGGCGGGGGATTTTGGCTCCGGGAACAACCAATACGCGAATGCGCAAACAAAAATATTGCTGAACGCCATCACCCACATGTTGACGTTGAACTCTTCAATATCCATGAAGTTATAGCTGGCAAAATTCAACACAATTGAACCCACCAACAGCCCCATGTAACCAAACAAATAGGTTTTCTGGTTCATCATTGCAATGCACTTGAACAGCATCATAATTCCGACGGCAACGGTCATTAATGTTGGATGAAACTGCAAGTATTCCAGCAAAAATGTGGCTTGTATGGTTGTCCACACCGCAGAGAAAAACACGATCAATAAAGCCGAAATATTAAAGTTGTCCATTTTGCCCAATATAAACAGCGGCATCATGATGGCAAAAAATCCGTAAGACCAACCGAAGATCATGCTTAGCGCGAGCCCTAAAGAGCAGCCGAACCAAATTCGTAAGGTTTTCATTGTCGCCGCCTAGTAAATGAAGTGGAACCAGCTTGCGAGGTGAATCTGTGCTTGCGCCATCAACTGCCAGAAAATGCTGTTGTCTGGGTACAAAACAATGGTAGCGCGAGAGCCGACAAACAGTGCTGGTGGTAACTCTTCGCTGCTGGTTAGGTTCACTCGTGTACGCTGCGCATCACGTACCCAGCGGTTGTTCACTTCCACTTTGGTCAGTGCGCCATTAGGCGTTTGTTGTGCGGCTGCTACACCGTAATCGCGGCTAGCTAAATCAAAGTCGTACACCGAACCTGGGTTGGAATCAAATGTGACCAAGGCGTGGAAAGTCTTGTCTACGTTCGCGACGGACTTTTCACGAAAATCAGCGGCTACCCAGAGTGATCCTGTTGGTACAAACGTCAGCAATGGCATGTTGGTGTTTGCCATCGTGCCAACTTCTAGTTGCAGGTTGGTCACGACACCATCACTGGGAGCGAGTACCGCGGTATTTGCCAAATCAAGTTGCGCCTTTTCGATGCCGTTTTTGGCAATTCGAACGGCGGTGCTTTGACCTTTTTGATCGCCTAATTGCGCCTCAATGACTTTTAAGTTTTGTCGTTCCGCTTTAAGCGCTGCACGTGATACCTGATTTTGGGCAAAGGCATTATCGAGTGTCGATTGAGAGATGACTTTCTGCTTCGATAGTGTCAGTAAGCGGTTGTACTCGCGGTGTGCATTATCAAATGTCGCTCGTGCGCGGGCAATATTGGCAAGAGCGGCTTCGCGTTGAGAATACAGTGTTGCTTCTTTTTCATAGGCGGATTGCAGAGACAGCTCCGCCTGTTCAAGCGCTATCTTGTATTTACGATCATCAATCGTAAACAACACATCGCCTTTTTGAACGGACTGGTTATTCTCGATGAGAACGTCGGTCACTTTACCAGATACCTCGGGTGCGACTTGGACAACGTATCCTTGCACTCGTCCTTCGGTCGTTAAGGGGGCGTGGCGGTCAGCAATGATAATGTACAAAAATAGTACGATGAACAGGACAATCAAAGTTCGCATCCAGTGTTTGAATTTTTGGTCAGCCGTCATTACAAGTTCCGTTAAACATATTGGATAGCGGATTATAGAGAAGTCACTCACAATTCAGTAGAATGATAATACGAACATAAATGACCTAAAAATAGGACAATGAACGTTAATTTTGATGATATTTACCTATTCACTCAGACGGTGGTTCACGGCGGTATAAGTGCAGCGGCAGAGGCGAATCAACTACAACGCTCAAAAGTGAGTCGTCGTCTGCAAGAATTAGAGAAATCGCTCGGGGTACAGCTTTTGATTCGCACAACACGCAGCATTGAGTTGACGGAGCACGGGAAACGCTTGTTTGAGTTGGTGGGGCAGCCTATTGACCATATTCAGCAAGGTTTAAATGCCATGCACGAATATCAACAAGAGCTGACGGGCAAGGTGCGTTTAGCCATTCCTTCCGCATTGATGAGCTCTGCCGCGTTTAACGCGATCATCACTGAGTACACAACGCGGTATCCGGAGATTTCGGTCGAGATCGAAAACCATCAAGAGAGTGTCGATCTCAAGCGTCAATCGTTTGATTTACAGCTTCTTCCGAGCGTGGTCAAAGTCACCGATGACAGCTATGTGCAGTTCAGTCTTTTGCCTTATCGTAGTCACTTTGTTGCGTCAAAAGCCTATCTAGAATCGCATCCGCCAGTAAAAACGGTGGAAGATCTTAAGCAGCATCGCCTTTTAACTAATCGTTACAATGCCGATTTGCTCGATTCAGATCTGCATGTGGCGTTGCGTTCGGATGACCTCAACTTGCTGCGCTCGATGGCGATAGCAGGAAACGGCATCGCGTTTATTCCTCAAATTCATTCCAAGCCTGCACTGAGAGACGGTTTGTTGGTCGAGGTGCTGCCTCAATTCGCGCATCCGAAGCAGCATCTTACTCTGATTTATCCCTCGGCCTTATTTCTGCCCAATAAAGTCAAAGCCTTGATTGAACTAATTCGAGAGAAATTTAAATAGCCAGTCCAAACCACTCTTACCTAAGGGCAAATGTGTGAGCGAAGGTCATCTTTCTAGGTTTTATTGCTCTAACATGAAAGGGTTCTGATACATTAACTTTTGCTCAACTTGTTGAGTATGGTTTGTGGTCGCACAAGATAGGAGATGGAAATGTTATCGAAAGGAAACACGGGCCTGATTGTGGTGGATGTTCAGGGCAAACTCGCTACATTAATGCATGAAAGCGACGCACTGATTGAAAATATCACGAAACTGGTAAAGGGCGCCAAAGCACTAGATTTGCCTATTCTGTGGCTAGAACAGAATCCAGAAAGGTTGGGCCCAACCGCGGAGCCGATTCGTGAAGTGCTTGAAAGCACGCATTTACCTATTACCAAGTACACGTTTGATGGTTGCAAAGAGGCGACGTTTAAGGTCGCGGTGGAGAACGCGAAAGTTGATACCTGGTTGGTTTGCGGTATTGAATCCCACATTTGCGTCTATCAAACCGCGGTTTCTCTGCGCCAGTCCGGTTATCGCGTTGAATTAGTCACGGATTGTGTCTCTTCCCGAACCGCTGCCAATAAAGCGCTCGCTCTTGCGAAGTTAACCGCTAACGGTGTGGTGCTCACTGGGTTAGAAATGTGTTTGTATGAAATGGTCGAAGATTGCCGAGCACCTGAATTCAAAGAAATTCTGGCGCTCATCAAATAGTGGAATCACTGTAATCAGCAACAACTTTATTTGAACACGCTATTCAAATTCTCGTTGATATCTTGGCAACATCGACTCGTTGCCAAGTAACCCGCCTTGGTGAATATAAATCACCGTTTTATCTGTGTTCTCTTCCAACCAAGGGGTGAGGCATTGCCACATATACGGGTCGTATAACAGGTCAAATTCGAGGTCGGTTTGCTCAAAGAGTGCTTTCCATGTGATGTAATCTTCTTCGTACAAGCGACCAAAATGGTGTTTGTTGCGCACGGTTAAAATGGTTGGGTGGCTGTTTTCACCGAGCTGGTTGAACTGCTCAGTTAAGTAATCTGCATCGCCTACGCAAGGGCAAGTTAGCACTTCTATGCCGTGTGGGCTTAAATGTTTATGAAGATATAAAGCCGTCGTGCCAGTACCTGATGGCAGGGCGACCGTAAACTGCTCTTTACCTCTCAATCGCGTCCAATCAAGAATTTCTCGTGCTAACTGTTTGATGCCAGCTTCAGCGAGGTGGGAACGTCCACCCTCTGGAATCAGCAATGTCGACTCATCTACTCTTCGTACCTGGTGGATGTATTCACTAGGGTGAAGTTCGCTACCGATGTCTTGCATGGCGGTGATTTTCATACCCAAATCAAGCGCACCACGATAGTTGCCGATAGGGGAGTCTTTAAGCCAAGAAGGAATGTGTTGAACGTAGAATTCGAAGTTCCAGCCTTTGATTTGCGCCAGAGCGGCAAGCGAATACATCGCGTTGGATTGAGCAGAGCCATAACTGATGAGGGTTTTGATGTCGCTGTTCTGCGTTTTCATCAACGCCATAAACTTACGTGCTTTGTTCCCAGAAAAGTGAGAATGCAGCATGTCATCACGCTTAAGAAAAAACGTATGACCGTTGAAGTTGTGTTGAGTTATCGGGCTTTCAGAGAGTTTCATGCTGCTGACGTGTCCAACCACGCGACCTTGCCGTTAAAAAGGGCGCGTAGTGTAACGCCATTAAACCCAGATAAAAAGTCTGGGTTTCAGTACATCCATTTCGTTATTCCTGATGTTTTGCCGCTTTGTTTTCAGGGGATTCAATTCCACGGCTCGCCTTTCTGCTTTAAGCCACGTACACTACGCCGCTTATTTCAACTCAATCAGAAGGCTTGGTTTTGCAAACTCTAGAACAATTAAAAACAGGACAATTAGTAGGAACGAAACAACTGAAGTTGGCGGAAGGGCTAACTGAGTTTCCTATGGAAATATTAGAGCTTGCAGAAACGCTTGAAGTGTTAGATTTATCTGGCAACGCACTGTCAGATTTACCACCAGAACTGGAACAGCTGACCAAGCTAAAAATCATCTTTGCTTCCAACAACCTGTTCACCCATCTGCCAGAGGTGTTGGGCAAGCTGCCAAACCTTGAGATGGTTGGGTTTAAAACCAACAAGATCAAAGTAGTCAGTGAAGCCTCACTACCAACTCAGTTACGTTGGTTGATTCTGACCGACAACGAGATTGAAGTTCTGCCAAACAGCCTGGGTGAAAGACCGCGCCTAAGAAAGCTTGCTTTGGCGGGCAATCGCATCAAACAACTGCCAAACAGCATGGAAAACTTGGTCAATTTAGAATTGATTCGTTTATCTGCAAACCAGTTAGAGCATTTCCCGGATGTGTTGATGAAGCTGCCTAAATTGGCATGGTTTGCATTCGCAGGTAACCCATTCTGCAAACATCCATCTTCGCTAGACAGCGTGCCTAAAGTGACCACAAACAGTTGCTCACTTAACCATGTTCTTGGCCAAGGTGCGAGTGGCGTGATTTCTCATGCTAACTGGACTGACGCTCAATACGACTTCCCGAACGAAGTTGCGGTGAAAGTGTTCAAGGGTGAAGTGACCAGTGACGGCTACCCACATGATGAACTTGAAGCATGTTTGCAAGCCGGGCATCACAACAACTTGGTGAAATCCATCGCGCAAGTGGATGACGGTAATGAGCTTGCTTTGGTTATGGAGCTGATCCCAAACTGTTACTACAACTTGGGTTTGCCACCAACGTTGGAAACTTGCACCCGAGATACATTCCCACAAGGTTTTACGTTGACGGTCGAGCAAGTCAATTCCATTGTTGAGCAGATGGTGGACGTGTTTAATCACCTGCACGACAACAAGGTGTGCCATGGCGATTTGTATGCGCACAATACTTTGGTGAATGAGCAAGGTGAGATGATCTTCGGCGATTTTGGTGCGGCGAGCATTTACGGTTACTTATCGGACGAACAGCAAGCGGCAATCCGAACCATTGAATCTAGAGCGTTGAAGTACTTTATCGAAGATATGTTTTCTGTGTGTGACGCGTCGGAATCGGCATCGCAAGCATTCAATCGACTAGCAGCACTTGCAGCATAAGATTTCATTCAATCGAAATTAGAAAGAGGTATCGAATTGCTCGTTTGATACTGAGCAAAGTAGATACCTCTCAATTGAATTAGGCGCTGGGGAAGTTACTCTGAGCAAGCCTCTTGATGCTCTGACGTAAGGTCAATTACTGCTTCACAACCACCCTCTGGATGTGTACCAATCTTAAATTGCCAGCCATAGCGTTGGCACAAATCATCCACAATCATCAAACCTAATCCGTGCCCATCTGAGTGCGGAATGGTCGAAAAGCCTTCACCTTCATCGCGCACCGAGATGGTGTTTTCATCCATGCTGATATGAATTGATCCCGATGGTGTCGCGGCGATGCCGTTGCGAATCAGGTTACCAAGAATTATGGTCAACACGGCATTGGTCGCACGCGTTCTTGGGTGGCCGTCGTTCTGTACATTAAAGTTGAGTGCTTTCTCATCCGCCTGAGCTTGGCTTTGGAAGATGATTTGGTTGAGTTCTTCTTCGGTGATGCTGCGCACTGGTGAATCATCTGCATTACGCTCGTAACGTACTAAGCCGAGTAGGGCATCCACCATAGTCGACATTTGCTGCGTTGCATCCTGAATTCGATTCACTTGGCGGGTCTGGAAATCTGTGTTCGCACTTCTCGCCAGTAAGCTACTTGAGCCTTTCATCACGGTTAACGGTGTACGCAGTTCATGGCTTGCGTATCGTGCAAAGGCTTGCTCGCGCTTGATGACTTGGTTGATTTTGTGGCGATATTCATTCAACTCATCCGCGAGGGTTTGGAACTCTTTGGCCGAGCCCTCAGGCACACTAAAGGTCTGCGTGGCATCGCCTTGGTGGTGATCGAGTTGAGTTTTAAGCGCATTGACGGGTTCAATTAAGCGCTGTGATAAGCGCAGCAGCAGACTACCAAACAGAAACACCAGCACGGCGACAATGGACAGCACCATAGCGACGACGAGAATGAATTCCTCTGAGGTGATCTCGATTTCATCAATCAAGGAAACCAGAATAACGGGATGTTCAACGCCTTTGTAGGTGTAAGTGCTCATGTAAACCATGCGCGAGTATTCACCGTCTTCTACTTCATCAAGAAAGTGCTTTTGACCAATCAGGTATTTTTGGTAGCGCTCGGCAACCAATGAGATGTCGTTGTATGCGGTGGTGAGCAGGTCAAGCTGAATACTACCTTGCTCTGGGTGGGACTGGAAATGTTCAATCGCTTCTTTTTTGTCGACCATAATACGACGCTCGCCCACGCGGTCTTCAGACCAAAGCAGGGAGCCGGTAATCAACAAAAAGCAGAAGATGCCAATCACGACCGACACAAAAGAGAAAAACAGAGCGAGTCGCCCTGTCATACTTTGTGTGCTTTGCGTGCTAGCAAGTAAGCGATTGATCATGCACCAGTCTCCAATCGGAAGCCAACTTTCGGCACGGTGATAAGCACATGTTGTTCAAATGGCTTATCAAGTTGGTTGCGAAGTTGGTAAATGTGGCTGCGCAGAACGTCGTTGTTCGGCTCGTTCTCTTGCCAAAGTTGGAAGGCGATTTCTTCGCGTGTCACCACATCTGGTGCGCTTTTCACAAGCATTTCCAGAATGGTGTAAGTGGTTGGGTTTAGCGCTAGCAGTTTATCTTGGCGGTAAGCTTTACGCGTTTTTTGGTCGATAGAGACTTCACCGTATTCCAACTTACTCGATGCGACAGTGCCACGGTAACGGCGGATCAGTGCCATCATGCGCGCTTCTAGAATATCAAGATCGAAAGGTTTAGTCAGGTAATCATCGGCACCGTGTTGGAAGCCTTTGAGCATATCGTCACGGCTATCAAGTGCCGTCAGCATAAGCACTGGTGTGTTGTTGCCCGCGTCGCGAAGTTTATTACACATGGTCAGGCCATCCATGCGTGGTAGCATGAGGTCGAGCAGGATGATGTCGAAGGTGTTTTCCATCGCCAGTTTCAAACCGAGCTCACCGTTGTCTGCATAATCGAGTTCCATACCTGCACACTCAAAATAATCGAACAGCATGCCTGCGATTTCTCGATTATCTTCGACTAAAAGTATGCGTTTCATGTATTTCTCTCCAAGTGGGCGGGTTTTCGAAAATAAGACTTCGTCTTAACCGAACATTATTCACTAAGAACGTGAAAAAGATGTCAACAACATCTCTTTCACATTGATGTTTGTAGACTGGATTCATTCATCGGATTTAGTGGAAGAGTAGCATGTCAACCTTCAACATTCACGCTGCAACCTTTTCAAAGGTGAGCCAACACACTGAGCCTAAAACAGTTTTGTCTGTTGTGGTGCCATTCTTTAACGAGCAAGAAGTCTTGCCTGAATTTCATCGTCGTTTAGCCGCCGTTTTGGATGAAATGCCAGAACGCTGTGAAATCGTTTATGTGGACGACGGCAGCAAAGACGACAGCCTAATGATCGCGCAAAACTTTTCTCAATCTTCTAGCGACGTTCGTTGTATTGCATTAAGCCGTAACTTCGGCAAAGAGTCCGCCATGAGTGCGGGTCTGGAACACTGCCAAGGTGAAGCGGTGATCGTGATTGATGCTGACTTGCAAGACCCGCCTGAGTTGATCCCGCAAATGGTATCAAAATGGCGTGAAGGGTATGACGTAGTGAACATGCAGCGCAGTGAACGCCACGGCGAAACCTGGTTCAAACGCTTCTCGGCCGCATGCTTTTACAAAGTGCTTAACAGCATGGCGAAATTGGATGTGCCTGAAAACGTGGGCGATTTCCGTCTACTGAGCGCAAAAGTGGTTAAACACATCAATGCGTTGCCAGAGCGTAACCGATACATGAAAGGCATCTTTTCTTGGCCGGGTTTCAAGCAAGTGACGGTTCAGTTTGAACGTGACGCTCGTTTCTGTGGTGAAACCAAATGGAACTACCTCAAGTTGATTGGCCTTGCAATGGACGGCATTACCTCGTTTTCCATTCGCCCTTTGCGCTTAGCGACACTTGCCGGTGCGTTAGTGGCGTTCAGTGCCTTTATCTATGGCGCATTCATAGTGATGAAAACTGTTGTGTTTGGTGAGCCTGTCACTGGCTACCCATCCATGATGGTGGTGCAACTTGCCTTGGGCGGTGTGCAACTGCTGTCGATTGGCCTTTTAGGCGAATACATTGGCCGCATTTTTGTCGAGACCAAGCAACGTCCTCTTTATCTTGTTCAGTCTGTTTACGAGCAGCCTGCAAAACATCAATCCATCCAAACCATGAAGTTTAAACTGGGAGAAACCGCGTAATCATGAGTATTAATAAAACCCATCTGTGGTTGTTGTTGGCGTTTGCTCTTTTACTCCGTCTTATTTCACTTGCCGCTTACCCTTTGATGGACACCACAGAAGCCCGCTACGGCGAAATGGCGCGCTTAATGGTGGAAACCGGCAATTGGCTTACCCCACAGTTTGATTACGGCGTGCCTTTTTGGGGGAAACCACCCCTGTTCACTTGGATGAGTGCTTACGGCATTGAGCTGTTTGGATTGAATGAATTTGCAGTGCGCGCGCCTCATTGGTTAGCGGGTGTTGCGACGATTGTTTTTGTTGCTTTCATGGCGCATCGCGCGGGTTTTAATGCAGTCATCGCAGCGTTGGTACTGGCGACGTGTGGCATCTTTTCAATTGCTGCGGGTGCGGTGATGACAGACATGGCGCTGACGTTGGCAATGACGATGGCGATGGTCGGCTTTTACTACTGCTGGCTTGGCAAAGACAAACACAGCCGATTGTGGGGTTACCTCGGTTTCTTTGGCTTGGCTTGCGGGCTGTTAGCAAAAGGTCCAGTGGCGATCGTGATCATGGGTATCGCAGTGTTTCCTTGGCTCGTGATTCAGCATGGTTTCTTTGGTGCCTTCAAAGCCCTGTGGCAGCGTTTTCCTATTGTATCGGGGTTGGTGCTCATGCTGGCGATTGCTCTACCGTGGTACATCATGGCAGAAATGGCGACGCCTGGATTTATTGATTACTTCATTGTTGGCGAGCACTTTAAGCGTTTTGTTGTCAGCGGTTGGGAAGGGGATCTGTATGGCTCTGCTCATGATCAACCACGTGGGATGATCTGGGTATTCTGGCTGCAATCGGCTGCGCCTTGGTCAATTGTATTGCCTATCTTGGCGTGGAAACGTCGTAAAGTACTCAAAGCCATTGAAACTGATCATCAAGGTCTATTTAGCTTCCTGATGTGTTGGCTGATTTCTCCAATGATCTTGTTCACCATGGCTGGGAATATTCTGCCTGCTTACGTATTACCGGGTGTGCCTGCATTGGGTATCTTGATTGCAATGCTGGTGGATAAACACGATTTCAAATGGTTGACCGGAACGGCAGCGGTGTTGCCAGCCCTGCTTATGATTGCGATGTTGGTTTTGAATATGGGCAAAGCAGATAGCCGCAGCGACCGTATAATCTTCGCACAAATTAATGACAACGCTCCGGTCTTTTACATTGGTAAGCGCCCGTTCTCAGGTCAGTTCTATAGTCATGGTCAGGCGAAAGAGCTTGAAGATAAGAATGACTTAAACAATCTGAAGAAATTCCATCTGATTGGTAAATCGCAGCAAGTGGATAGCATGATTCATGAAAATGCGTTGAGTTGTACCAACGAGTTCACAGCAAAATCGAAACGCTCACTCTACACCTGTGTGGTTGGATAACGGAATGCGCAAATTACCAAAATTTGCTTCGCTGGAAAGGTTTGCTTCGTTAACAAGGTTTGCTCTAGTAGGTGGTGTCGGCTTTATGGTCGACACCCTTATCTTTTCTGTGTTGTTCCATTGGTTTGGTCTGGAGTTGATGCTGGCTCGTGGGATAGCATTTTTGTTTGCAGCAACCACGACTTGGCTTGGCAATCGCTGGCTGACTTTCTCTCAAGCAGAAAAAACCAACCCTTTCGCTCAATGGAAAAAGTCTATGATGAGTGCCTGTATCAGTGCTTTGCCGAATTTTATTGTGTTTAAAGGCGTAACGCTCGCGCTAGGAACGCAAGGAATGATGGTCTATTTGGCTTTGAGCTTAGGCATATTGGTAGGCATGGTGAGTAACTATTTACTCAGTGCAAAATGGGTGTTTAGTTGAGGATAGAAAGGTTCGGGCTTACTATCCTATCCTCGAGTTAAAAATTCGTTATTTGAACCAATTTTTCTTTTTGTACATCAGAGTAAATCTAAAGCTTTTCATGGGGGGATGTAAAAAGGTAAACAAGCCAAGGTTTATACCTTGGCTGCCGTTAGTTCAGATTTTGATTGTTCGATTTCAGACTCGGTTTGCCACTTGCCGTTATATAGGTACTCTCGCTCTGGGAGCGGGGCATTTGACGCCCTTAAATCAAATACCTCATCGGTTTGATATTCTTTATAACAAACTGGCGTACCAAACAGTCTAGCCTCTGGCTTAGCTTCAAATAGCTTTTTGTGGTCGGCGACTTCTGTACAGTCAAGCTTATATTCCGTGGCTAGCTGATTGACCATAGACTCTAAGTCAGACACGGTTTTGAAAAATACGTAATAGTGGAATCGGTTGTGTAAGCGTGAAATCTTAGTATGTTCTATATTAATATATTCGCATGTGTCATGCTTAAAAAAGAACTTAATTACTTTTCTTTTCTTATTGTAATCAGCAAAGAGCCAGTCTTCACGTTCTCCGACCCTCACTTCTGTTGGTTCATCAGGCTGACGTTTAAGCATACCAAATGAAACCAATATAAAGCCACCGGCTCCGACAAGAACCATCGGTCCAGCAACTCCAACCATCACGACACAAACTATTGCTCCAATCCAGCCCATGACTTGAGCCGCGGAGTTTACCCAATTCGGTAAATTACGTCGTTTTTTTATGACTAACCCGCGATCGGAGAAGGTGTAATCATACCGATTGTCCAAACCAAATGTCAGATAAGACACACCAGACATGATTATCGTCAGCCCCGATAAAATGTAAGTTAAGATCATTTCACTACTATCATGTAGGAAATAGGTAAGGAAAAATAATGGACTGACAGCAGCTATAGCAATTGATAGGTATAAGTATCGAAAAGGCTCTTCAATATCGTGCTTATGCCAGACTGTCAGATTCATCCCGTTAAGAATTTTTTGCTCCTGCTCTTCTTGGTATGCTGAAAATTCTTCTGGGGTAATATAGAAAGGTAAATAAGCCAAAGGTTACTCCTGTAAGCTAAGTTCACTATTAATCGAAGATAATGAACTTCTGATCGTTGCTTGTTTGGTATTGTCTGAAATTGCTGTATAAGTTGCACGCTGTTTTGCATTATTTTGGAACCAGTACTTACGGTTAAATTCGCTCTTCTCATCAAGAATGTATTCTATCTCAAATGCTAAATATTTAGCCGAGTCTTTCATTGGTAAAGTCAATTTATAGACACTTTGAGAATCTGAGGAATCTGTTGAACTATCCAACGTTTCTAGATCTACTCCAGTGTGCCAAGCTCCCGACCCCAGTCCTCCCTCTGTTACAGAAGTATTTGTCCGAAGTTTTATTCCATCTCTTGCTGTATTGGTGGGAACTTGGATATGTAGCTCAATACCAAACAATTCTTGTTTTGCTGCCGGATACTGTGTTGTTGAATTCGGAACGGTACGCATCAATGGTATTTGGCAGATCAAAGGTTTATCCATTATGGTTTTTAACTCAAAAAGAGCCTCTTGCACTAAAGAGGAATTATGCTTTTCTCTCTCTACCAAGCTTGAGGATTGACTCCACAGGGCTTTATCTGGGTGATAGCCCCAAGGAAGTTTATCTAACCACTTTTGATAATCATCTTGTTTAAGTTTACTCATTATATGATTACTAAGAAGGTAAACTGCAGTAAGGCCCATAATGACAAACATGATCGGACCTCCAAACAGAATATTTGCAGACCAAATCCCAGTTAATCCACCGATAGCTTGAAACCCACCTACAAGTGTCAATCCAACTAAAGATGCAAAGTTGAAGTATTCGACAACTCTTGCGCTCCCATGTAAACCGTCTATGTTCTTCCATGAACGATAGGCCTCTATACCCGAAGCAAGAGCTCCAATAACTCCGGTCACAGCTAGCCATTTATTGAATACCTTTAAGTCATCAAGGATCAAGTTATCAAAACCACGGGCATTATTATTTACTAACTCTTTTAATGCTTTATATGAATGTGACCTTAACCGAGGATCACCCTTCACACTATCCCATAATTTACCCGTGCGAATCCCCGTCCAAGCGTTGGCTGTATATAAAAGCTTTTGCTGGATATCTAAAAATTCATCTGAGGACATTAACCCAGTGTCTTGGATACTACTCATGGCATCACCAAGCGCGATGCAGTTAAATACTAATGCCATAAAGCCTAGACCACCGGCATTCTCGAACAGTTTATTCAAATCATTGAGCTTATTCATAGCGATCCGCGTTCTAAGCTCGATGGTTCTTTGAGGTAGATCATCAGGTAACTCAATGTACTGTGGGTACTCCAATGTAGCTACAGCGAGTGCCTTCTTAATTCTCTTTTTATTTTTTAAAGCTGTTGTGTATTTAGAGTCGGCTTTGCGGTTGTTTTTCTGGAAGTCAGCAATGACCGCATCGTTTTTCTTGAGCTCACTTGGGTAATCATTTACGCGTGTTTTCCATTTTTTAAAATCGCGAGCGTAGCTTTCATTTACAGTAACAGGCATATTGTGTGCCATATGTTCTGCAATAACGGCAAATAAATAATAGCTATGACGGTTCAGAGGTTTAGCGAAAACAGGCATCAGCGAAATTGATACTTGTGAGGTCATGCTAACACCAAACTCTACAACGCCTTTTGCAAGCGCACCTATTGCAGATTTAAAAATAATATCCAGCTCTTGGAAACCTTTGGCGATATCTTTGAGAAAGGCTGTTTCCGCAGTGTTTGGGTTGGAAACAAAGTCCATGATCTTAGAGTACATATTCACGCGGTTGCCGGTATCAGATATCTGGTCCATCAACTGATTATCAGGATCAGGGTTTTCTGAGACGATCGACTGTTCATCAAGCGCCTCTGTAATATTCTTCTCCATCACTTTAAATAAACTACGACTAAACCCAGAGGCATAGAGAGCAAGTAAACTGGTTGGTTTCTCCCATTGGCTTTCAGCCCATTGGCGGTCTTCTTCTTGTATCACCAGAGTAAATGACTCAACCGCTTGCTTGTGCAGTTGATACAAGCTGTACTGCGTGTCTTCGCTGTATAGGTCGAAGGTTCTTTCGAGATGATGCGGCGTTAAGGACTCCATTACTGCGATAAAGTCGCGTTTGACCGAAACCACTTGGGTTAGCATGTTTTCTTTTTGTTCTGACAGCTCTTTCATCTCGCTCAGCATTTGCTTCCAGTTGAGCTGCTGACGCCAGCGTTCAGTCGCTATCCATTGTTCGTATTTACCAAATCGGTTTGCTGAAATGCCATATTTTTTCTGTATGGCCTCTGCTATTTCTGAAGTGGACTTTTGGTAATCATCGATAGCTTGCTGGGAAAATGAAGACGGCATTCCTTTGATGATAGCTGCTTGAGATTCACTGGTAATGTCAACCATTGTTGAGTTGTCATAGTAATCCGCCATGTCCATATAGAATTCAAGCTCTTGGTTTTTGCGCTTTACTCCTGTAGGCATGTCTATATTGTCGCTTGCCCCGAACATGCACAGCTGCATGGCGGTCTGCATCAAGTTCCACTGGTTTGAAAACTGGTCAGTGAAAAGGCGGTAAGGGCTTGCGGCACCAACAAAATGCAGTGACATATCTTGAATGTCTGCGGCGTAATCTTTTATCGCGACGAAGTAGCCTGACTCTTCTTCTGGAATCGCAGAGGTTAAATCGCTTTTGACTGCGACAGGTTTAAAGATGGAACCATATTCATCGGCTTTGGTTGTGATGCCAGAATCCGCAAAGCGACCATCATCGACGGCAGAAGATTCAATATCAGCGACTTGGGTTAACTTATCTATTGATGCAATGTTGTGCTGGTTCTCGTTTGAGGACAGAACAATGGTTTGCATGCGATCGATATGATTACTCGGATTGTTAAGTACGCGCATGAACGTGTGCCATGTCCAGCGGTGCTCAGAGAAGCAAATCGATAGTACGCTTCCGTTGACGTAAGTAAGAAAGGGCTTTGCATCTTGTGGTGTCCCACGCTGCTCTGATTTTGGGCTTTCTGATTCTCCCAACTTATAGAGCGTGAATTGCGTTCCTTTGATTTCGTATTCGTCTAAGCTTTTGTTGATTGCATCATAGACATACAGCCAACCGTCGCGCAGTTGACGCAGGGTGTAACCAACGGTATTGAGTTTGGCTGGGCCTTGGCCTTTCCATTCTTCAGGCAAACCAAAAGGTTGTGTCTCTTCTGTTTCTAGCTGATCGATGGCATAGCGGACTGGGATAAAGTGCGCAGGTGATGCTTCCGTTGCTTCTTTCTCAGTTTTTAAATTGAGAGGCTCTGGTTCAGACGGCGGTGGCGGATCGATTTTTTTTGTTTCTCCCTCCCAAAACATACTGCGCTCTGGGGGGGAGCCAGCAAGATCATCGGATTCCGTGGTTGGAACGATATTCAGCGATTTCAGTGTACCATCGCTTTCAAATGCCTGAACGGCCTCCTCATAGGTATAGCTGTTGTCATACCAGAACATAGAAGTTTTTGGAGGAAGTGGATTATTCATCGTTAGCCCATGTTTAAGAGTTTTACTCTGTTACGCAAATATCGCACCAAAATAAAGCAATTAAAAATCAATGAGTTATGTTTTTATGGTTTTGCTTCAATCAAATAATTGTTTGTTTTTCCAATAAGTTGGTTGGTGTTTACCATTTTTTGTATTGATTGAATCAAAGTTTGAGTTATTAGTGATGCCTCAATGAGCCGACAAAACAAAAGGGCTCCAGAGTTAACTCTGGAGCCCTTTCTAGTATTTAAGCTCTAAATAATTAGCGACGCTTTGGTTTACGTTGACCAGCTGGTTTGCCTTGTCCTTGTGGGCGACCTTGGCCTTGCGGCTTGCTACCTGCCGGGCGGTTTGCACCGTTGCCGCTAGGACGTTGGCCGTTGCTTGCAGGGTGTTGACCACCTGTAGCTTTACCCGAACCGTTACGGTTGCCAGATGGTTTACCATCTTTTGAACCGCCTTCAGAGCGTTTGTTCAAATGACCACCGAAGCCTGGTTGGTTTTTGGTATGTTTGGTTGCAAAGCGGTTTGCCCCGTGACGACCAGATTTACGACGTTGCGCAGGTGTTTGTGCTTCAATGTCTTCTGCAGGAACGAGACAGCCTTGTTTGTCACCAATCAAATGTTTTTTACCCATACTGACTAGGGCTTCACGGATCATTGGCCAGTTTGCTGGATCGTGATAACGCAACAGCGCTTTATGTAGGCGACGTTGACGTTCACCTTTTGCTACAGGTACATCTTCACGTTTTTTGTACTTCACGCGTTTCAGAGGGTTTGTCTCTGAGTAGTACATCGACGTTGCGTTACACATTGGCGAAGGGTAGAAGTTTTGTACTTGGTCACATTCGAAGTTGTTCTTTTTCAGCCACAGAGCAAGGTTCAGCATGTCTTCGTCTTCTGTGCCTGGGTGCGCAGAGATAAAATAAGGGATTAAGTACTGCTTCTTGCCTGCTTCTGCACTGTATTTCTCGAACATCTCTTTAAAGCGATCGTACGTACCCATGCCTGGCTTCATCATTAGATCAAGAGGACCTTTCTCTGTATGTTCCGGTGCAATCTTCAAGTAACCGCCTACGTGGTGAGTCACGAGCTCTTTCACGTATTCTGGTGATTCAATCGCAAGGTCGTAACGTACGCCAGATGCAACCATCACTTTCTTCACGCCTTCAACTTTACGCGCTTCGCGGTATAAATCGATCGTGTGTTTGTGGTCTGTGTTTAGCTTGTTACAGATGCCCGGGAATACACAAGAAGGACGACGACAGTTCGCTTCCGCTTTTGGATCTTTACAGCCCAGGCGGTACATGTTTGCAGTCGGGCCACCAAGATCGGAAATTGTGCCGGTAAAGCCTGGAACTTTGTCGCGAATTTCTTCAATCTCGTTGATGATAGACTCTTTCGAACGGTTTTGAATGATTCGACCTTCATGCTCGGTAATCGAACAGAAAGAACAGCCACCAAAGCAACCACGCATGATGTTTACAGACGTCTTGATCATGTCGTACGCAGGAATTTTTGCTTTCCCGTACATAGGGTGAGGGACACGCGCGTAAGGCAGGCCAAACACAAAGTCCATCTCTTCGGTCGTCAATGGAATTGGAGCTTGGTTTACCCAAAGTTCACGATCACCATGGCTTTGAAGTAACGCTCGACCAGAGTACGGGTTCGTTTCTAGATGCAATACACGGCTTGCATGCGCATAAAGAATACGATCGTTTCTTAGCTTTTCAAACGAAGGTAAACGGACCGCAGTCGTCGCAGCATCGTGGCGTGATGGGCGAATCGTGATTGGTTGTGCAACAGGCTCATCTTTTTTAGTTTCACACTGAGTTTCTACTTCGTATGGGTTCTTTGGTACGAACGCTTCTTTACGAGGTTTTTCAATGCGAGAAGAATCAATAACCGTGTAGCCTTCTGGCGCCGCTGGCAAGTTCACGGCAGTACCACGAATATTGGTCATGGTGCTGATGCCTTCGCCGTTTGCGATGCGATGTGCTACTTCGACAAGTGCGCGCTCTGCGTTACCAAAAAGTAGGATGTCTGCTTTTGCATCAAACAGTACAGAACGGCGAACTTTATCTGACCAGTAATCGTAGTGCGCAACACGGCGTAGGCTAGCTTCGATACCACCTAAAACAATAGGTACTTCTTTGTATGCCTCACGACAACGTTGAGAGTAAACCAACGTTGCTCGGTCTGGGCGTTTACCACCTTCGTTATTCGGTGTGTACGCGTCATCGTGACGAAGCTTTTTATCCGCGGTGTAACGGTTGATCATGGAGTCCATGTTACCCGCAGTGATCCCGAAGAACAGATTTGGCTTACCAAGTTGCATGAACGCATCTTTATTTTGCCATTCTGGTTGAGCAATGATACCGACACGGAAACCTTGTGCTTCTAGCAGGCGGCCAATGATAGCCATACCAAAGCTTGGGTGATCCACATAAGCGTCACCGGTTACAATGATAATGTCACAGCTATCCCATCCTAGGGCATCCATTTCTTTGCGACTGGTCGGCAAGAAAGGTGCCGTACCAAAACACTCTGCCCAGTATTTTTTGTACTCATGAATAGGAGTGATGTTATTGGTCATATTTTGCTCTCTGTTCCAGGGAGCGCGAATTATAGCGATTTGATTATCAGGTATCTATAACAAACTCATCTATTCAAGCTTAGTTCATCGAGTTTTATTTGGTTTGTAAAAATATCAATGCTCTATCGGCGATTTTCTGTCTAATTTCACCTTGAAAGCCTCATGGTTATAGATCGGTTCATGAAAAATGTCGCAATCTTAATACAAAGAATAAGCAATGGTGTGCTTATGTGGGGTAAAGCCTATAATCAAATTAGTGCATATTAAATGCAAAAGGCTGAGCTGCTCTGGAAATAGTTCTAAGTCGATAGGCTTATCGTTGACACAATCCATCTATAAAGAGGATCGGCAGGTCCCAACTGGAATGTCGCGAATTGACTGTGAATTTTGAGCCTTGGGCTAATTACAAAAAAAGGGGCTAGGGTATGAGTGAATCTACGACAACAGTGCATCCAAAAATGCAAACGACTTCCAGTCTAACTCCTGTTATAGAGTGGTCTTACGATATTGATACTCGCGAGTTCGAATGTGATCAGCAAGGAATGGCAAAGGCATTTGGGATAAGTACGCCAGTAACCAGCCTAAATAACTTGTTTGATCATATGCTGATGGGGCAACAAGAAACGCTAAAACAACGAATTCTAGAAGTGGAACTCTTTGGCGGACGGGGGCGGTTTTCTTGTTGCATGATGCTAAAAAACGTTAACTTAGTGCACGTTACTATTAGTTTTGAAAGGCTCAATAAGCGCATTATCCAAGGCACTATCATTCCACAATTAACAATCACTGGTTGCGAGGAGTTAGCGAAAATCCTCGAAACGATTTTTGATTTGCCAAATGTAGGCGTTTTAGTTGCCGATGAAGATACGCGCATCTTAGGTTGTAACCGTGCCTTTGAGTTACAAATGGGCTATCAAAACCGAGATCTGGTTGGGCTTAAAACTCATATATTCAGTACCTCTCACCATAGCCAAGCGTTTTATGAGCAGCTGTGGCAGCAAATTAATGATGAAGGATGTTGGTGTGGTAACTTGCTGAGCAAAACAGCAAATGGTAGCAACCAAGCTCATCATCTTTGTATTTACCGACTTACGTTTCACTCTGGACGAATTCTTTATCTCGGATTTTCTACGGATATTTCTGCTTCGTTGTTGTGGATGAAAAATCGTTGTGAACAACAGCATGATTGGGCTGCCTTTTTACCAACGAGGAAAGAATTTGAACTCCAATTAGCTAACTTAGCGAATGAAAGCAGAAATAAAGAACTCAACATTGTTATGACACTCAGACCCAAGTTTTCGGAGAGATACTTGCTTGAACAGCAATTAGGTTTTGCAGATTTTATTATGCGAAGTCGCTACACCAGTATTGCGGGGCAGTTATCTCGGGATGTGTTTGTCGTATGCTTGCAGACCCCTCATTGTCAATGGTTGAGCCCGGTTCGTTTGATCCAAATTGCCATGAAAGGGTTCTTTAATGAGCTTAGAAATGAAATGGGCACAAAAATGCATGCCACTATCGTTAAAGGCCAAACTGGTGTGTCAATCCTTGGCTATGATACGAACCGACCAAGACAAGCGCTAGCACATGCAGCGCAAGCGATGTTGTCCTCTATTTCCGGTGAAAGCAGCTATTTCAACTTTTACGACAGTGAACTTCACTCTGAATTAGTGAAGCGCCAACATCTCGAGGCGTTTTTGGAGGCGCAAATAGAGAGTGGGCTAGTGGACGTTTACTTTCAACCGATTATCGACGTTCAAACCGGAAGCGTGGTTAAGTTCGAGGCTCTCGCACGCTTTTATGATGAAAATGATGCGTATTGTACGCAAAAGATGATCGCTATTATTGAAGATCTAGAACTCATAGCGGCACTTGATGACGTGGTCTGCCAAGCTGCGTTGAAGCACTTTCCGCGCTTACAAGAAATTTATGGCGAGGAAGTGGGCGTGACCATCAATCGCTCCCTCAACACGAAATTGGATTCTCTTCAGATCCTTCAGCGGTCGCATGATTTGATTAAAGCCAGTGGTGTAGACCCTAAGCGAGTAACTATCGAGCTAACAGAAACCGCGTATTTTGAACAAGATGAGGAGCATACTCGAGCTCTAGAGGAAGTGCGGAAAGAGGGCGTTGAGATCGCGATTGATGACTTCGGTACTGGGTATTCTTCTTTTTCTTATCTAGAAAAAGGGCAGTTTGATTTACTGAAAATAGACCGAAAATTCATCAAGAACATTCATAAAGGGAGCACCAGCTATAACATTGTGAAAATGGTCACCGAGCTTGCACAGCAAATGAATGTAAAAGTGGTTGCTGAAGGCGTGGAATCTAAGCAAGAACTTCAAGTATTGGCAGAAATCGGTGTCGATTACATGCAGGGCTTTCTATTTTCTGCTGCCGTGCCTGTCGATTTGATGGATAAAGCGGACAGTTATGAGCATCTGTTCTCTGACATCGCGATTGAGTCTAAGCAAAGTGATGTGTTGCAATCTTTGAGCCATGAACAAGTCAGGTCTATGGACCCTGGAGAACCGCTCTCCTTGGCAGTGGAGTACATGAATTTGAATCCAAGCTCGCCTTTAGTTGTTCTCAATGAAAATCGTTGTGTTGGGTTAATTACGAAAGAGACGGTGAATTTACACCTAACGCCTTCGATGGGAACAGAGCGAGAAACTGAACGAGAAAGCCGAATTTGGAAACGTCCTGTTAATCAGATAATGAGCACCGAATTTGTGTTGGTTGATGAGGATTTACCTGTCTCTGTTATTCGAGAGTTGGTTAAAACCGGGATTCGTTTCCCTTGGGTACTGTGTAATACCAAAGAAGAGTACCGTGGAGTTTTAACGCAGGAAGACGCGTTGAAGTATCTTGCTTCTCTGTGAATAAAATTGTCTTACCGTTTTAGCTCATTTGGGGGCCGACTTTCGGTGGTTTGGCGATAGTTGATTTGATATTATCGCCCCCCAAAATGACTTTTGAGCGTGCATTCAACATGATTCAACAATTGCTGGTTACTTTCCCTCCGATGCTATTTGGCGCACAAGCGCTACTGACTTTGCTTCTAATCAAGGGCGATATTTGTCCTGGTCAGCGAGGACGTCTTCATAAAATGTTGCCTGCAGTAGCTGTATTGTGGCTCGCTGTTGCGTCACTTCGCATTGAAGCATTTATGATCGTGTTTGCTATTTTCTACTTCTATTCTCAGGTTCAAACCAAGAAAACGCGTGAAAAAGGGCCACTATGGGCGATGTATTTAGCGAATGGTTTGGCCTTTGCGTATGTGAGTATTCAAGTATTTGAGCAATCAAGCTGGCCAGCATCGATAGCGATAGCGCTAATGATATTTTTCCTTGGGGCGTCATTTTCTCAATTGCTGCTTACGATAGCTCGCAGCAGATTACAGGCATTTCACCGTATTTTACCAGTTACGGGCATTGTGTCTGGAATGCTATTAGTCATCGCAACGTTGTTTGCTTCTTACCAGTTAAATGAAGCTGCACTGAACGCTGCAACACAGCCAATCTTGCTGTCTTTAGCTATGTTAATTTCTTCAATTATTGTGTGGTGTTGGCATATTTTTACGCATAAGAAACCAGAAAAGGTGCAACTGAGCGTTGCCTTGTTGCTAGCACTCGCGTCGATGACGAGCCTCCAAGGTTTATTCTCTCTCGCGGCTTAACCTCTACTCTAAAGACAAAGCTAGACGGCTTATATCCAAGTGCTTTCTTGATGCTTGGGTATAAGGTGATCACGTTTTAGATCTCACTCACTTTAAATTCGCGTGATTACTACTACGCTTGTTTATATACCTTGTCGAAGAGGAGAGTCGCGATGGATTTAAGCAATGTAGGTAATCTGGACAGCACTATTTTGCTAGGTATCGTCAACGAAAAGCTACGTTTAGAGTGCGACAGTTTTGACGAGTTAGTATCAGTGTATGAGATGGATGTAGAGTCTGTAGTCGGCAAGCTTGATATGCTCGGTTATCAGTACGATCCATTGACTAACCAATTTAAAGCATATCAACGCTAAGCCTTTCATAACCCAAATCTTTTAAGCCACCTTGATTCCGTCAAGGTGGCTTTTACATTGTAGCCTCGCGGTTGCGAAAAAAGCTTGTAAGTAACGCTTTTCTTTCTCTGAGTGACGCGTTGCAGCAAACAAGCGACGCCATAAGCCTTGGCCGAAAGGTTTACTGGTAATAAGACCTTGGCGAGAAAATTCAGAAATCGCCCAATTGGGTAGTGCGGCCACCCCCAATCCAGCAGAGACCATCTGAACTAACATGAGAGTGTTGTCGGCTTGCTTCCATTTCGCAGGTTCTATTCCTGCTGGCTGAAGAAAGTGTTTTACGACGTCTAGCCGTTGTTTTTGAACAGGATAAGAGAGCATGGTTTGATCTGCGAGATCTTGCGGATCAATAATTTCTTTTTCCGCCAATGGGTGGTTGGTTGCGGTAATTAAACGCATTTCAAAGTCGAATAGAGGCTCGTAGTGGACTTCGGATCGAGGTTGGATATCGGAAGTAATAACGAGATCGAGTTCGCCTGCCAATAGAGCTGGGAGTGGTTCAAAGCCAAAACCAGAGGAAAAGTCCAATGTTACGCTAGGCCAAGCAAGTTGGTACTCCCTAAGTGCAGGCATTAGCCATTGGAAGCAAGAGTGACATTCAATGGCCATATGTAATCGGCCATTGACGTCCTCTTTCAAGCTCGCTAAATCATTTTCTGCTCTTGCGAGTTTCGGAAGGATATCTTCTGCAAGACGCAATAGGATTTCTCCCTCAGAAGTGAACTTCACCGGACGAGTCTTTCTCAGGAACAGTTGCCCTCCAATTCGCGCCTCCAAATCTTTGATCTGATGAGACAGTGCCGACTGAGTGAGATGCAAAGCGGTCGCTGTCGCCGTTAGAGAGCCAGTGTCTCGAAGCGAAGTGAGTGTCCGCAAATGTTTTAGCTCTATCATGAATTCCTTTCATCCTTTGTTGTTCGCTATGAACAGAATAGCAATCGTGTAAATAACTTAACGACAAAAAATGGATATGTAAACGTCTAGACGTCTATTTTTTGTTTTTATTTGCGAATCATGTCGCTTCATGATGAATTTTTTTAATAAACAAGTTGAATAAATGGACGTTGTTCTAATATCAGATGAGAGCGATAGTTTAGCCATCCAGACATCTTATTCTTTACCGAAAGATGCTCTGATCCAAACAAATTGAACAAAATTGAGAAAGGAATAGGGACATGGCGACAACGACTCACATACTAGGTTATCCACGCATTGGTGAAAAAAGAGAATTAAAATTCGCTCAGGAGAAATACTGGCGAGGAGAAATTGATCAAGCTGAGCTTAAAAAGGTTGGGGCAGATCTACGCGCCAAAAACTGGCAAACACAAACGGATTCAGGTTTGAGTTTTGCCACTGCTGGCGACTTCGCTTGGTATGATCATGTACTGACGACCACGTTGCTATTGGGTCATGTGCCAAAGCGTCACGCTGATGGTTTCCCTGATTTGGATACGCTATTCAAAGTGGGTCGCGGTCAATCTCAAGCGGGTTGCGGCTGTGCGGGCGCTGCAGCATCGGATATGACTAAATGGTTCAACACAAACTACCACTACATCGTACCTGAATTTAGCAAGGACGATACATTTGAAGTGAGTTGGCCTCAACTGTTTGAAGAAGTCAACGAAGCAACCCAAGCTGGGCATAAAGTGAAGCCAGTTTTGCTTGGTCCAGTCAGTTATCTTTACTTAGGTAAAGAGGTAGAAGAAGGGTTCGATCGCCTGACGCTACTGCCACGATTGCTTACGGCTTACCAAGCTATTTTGGCAAAGCTCGCAAGTCAAGGTGTTGAGTGGGTTCAGATTGATGAGCCAATTTTGTCACTGGAGCTAGAAAGCAAATGGGCTGATGCGTTCAAGCTAGCGTACCAAGTGATTCGAAGCGATGTAAAAGTGCTGCTAACGACGTACTTTGACTCTATAAGCGATACGCTAGACAAAATTGTAAAGCTACCAGTGGATGGTTTACATATCGATTTATCTGCCGCGCCTCAGCAGCTTGACGACGTGGTTGCCAAACTACCGGAGGGGTGGGTGCTGTCTGCTGGCGTGGTCAACGGTCGTAACGTGTGGCGTTCGGATTTAAGTGCCCAACTCGAGCGTCTACAGCCAGTCAAAGAGAAACTGGGCGACAAACTTTGGGTTGCCAGTTCATGTTCTCTGCTACATAGCCCTGTTGATTTAGAACTGGAAACAGAACTGAGCGAAGAAGTAAAAAGTTGGTTTGCCTTTGCAAAACAAAAAGTGGCAGAAGTCGCCTTGCTTGGCCGAGCGCTCGATGGTGACCAAAATGCGATTCTCGCTTGTGATACCTATAGCCAGCCAATCAAAGCGCGCAAGACAGCAACACATGTGAATAAACCTCAAGTACAAGCGCGTTTAAACAACATTACCGCGTCACTTGCCGAGCGCAGCGCACCTTATGCAGAGCGTGCTGCGCATCAAGCTGAAGTATTGGGCTTGCCTTTGTTGCCAACAACGACAATCGGCTCTTTTCCTCAAACGGGTGAAATCCGGGTGCAGCGCAGCGCTTATCGTACAGGTCAATTATCTGAGTCTGAATATATCCAAGCACTTAAAGGACATATTGCTGACGCAGTAAAACGTCAAGAGGCGCTCGACCTAGATGTGCTTGTTCATGGTGAAGCAGAGCGTAACGACATGGTGGAATACTTCGCTGAGAACTTGGCGGGTTTTCAAACGACCAAATTTGGTTGGGTACAGAGTTATGGTTCTCGCTGTGTGAAACCTGCCATTGTAGTTGCTGACATTGAACGTGAAAAACCGATCACAGTTGAATGGTCGACGTACGCACAATCGCTAACCAGCAAACAGATGAAAGGCATGTTGACTGGACCAGTTACGATTTTGTGTTGGACGTTCCCACGTGAAGACATCACACGTCAAGAAATTGCGCAGCAACTTGCTTTGGCACTGCGTGATGAGGTGTCTGACCTGCAAGATGCAGGCATCAATATCATTCAAATTGATGAGCCAGCCATTCGAGAAGGTTTACCACTCAAAAAACGCGATCACAAAGCGTACTTAGAATGGGCCGTAAATGCCTTTAAGGTCTCTGCGGCAAGTGCAAAACCAGAAACTCAGATTCACACTCATATGTGTTACAGCGAGTTCAATGAAATCATTGATTCGGTTGCGGCACTCGATGCGGACGTCATTACCATTGAAACATCTCGCTCAAATATGGAGCTGCTGAAAGCATTTGAAGAGTTCAATTACCCGAACGAAATTGGCCCTGGTGTTTATGACATTCACTCACCAAACATTCCTACGGAAGAATGGATTGAAGGTTTAATCAAGAAAGCGGCAGAAAAAATTCCGGCTCAACGTTTGTGGGTAAACCCAGATTGTGGTCTGAAAACACGAAACTGGAAGGAGACAGAAGCCGCATTGGCAAATCTGGTTTCAGCGGCGAAGAAGCTCCGTGCTGAGCTGGCGTAACACATCGTTACAGCAAATAAAAACGGAGACTGTGGTCTCCGTTTTTCTATTCTTAATTGTTAACTTTCGTTTTCAGATTATCCAATAATAGCGAATCATCGTCTCATGCCGAAAGCAACAAAAATTACTGTAGCTACTTCACCTGAGTACAAGTCTGTGCGGAAACCAACTCATCTGCCATCAACTGACCGCGAGAATTACGTACCTTAATACGATACATCAAGCCCATATCAATTTGCTTGCGAACTTCTGGGTTGCTGCAGTAGGTATAGATACTGGTATTCAGTACTTGATTTAACGGCTTTGCACCGAGTGCGCCATCGTTATAAATCATCATCATCTCTACAACATTTTTGTTGGATGAGACACGCATTATTTGCAGTGGACCGTACTCTAAAGGGAGGCCCGCAGACAAGACTCCTGCTCGGTTTGATGCCATAAGCTCAAGTTGGCGCTGATTATCATCGGTTGATGAACAGCCAGCCAGAGCACCAAATACCAAGAAAAGACACAGTAATTTTTTCATAAATTAAAACACTTTTTTGAACGGTTTCACGATTACATGATCGTAAACACCAGCCGCTACATAAGGATCGGCTTCTGCCCACGCTTTAGCATCCTCTAGAGAGGCGAATTCAGCGATGACAGTTGAGCCCGTAAATCCAGCTTCTCCAGGATTGTCAGAATCTATCGCAGGCATCGGACCAGCTGTAAGAAGGCGACCTTCGTCTTGTAGCTTTTGTAAGCGATCCAAGTGTTGTGGGCGAACGCTCATGCGTTTTTCCAACGAGTTCTCAACGTCCTGTGAAAAGATGACATACCACATAGCATAGTTCCTTAATTGGTAGGGTAAAGTGTTAATTTAACGCCTTTTTTGTGTCTCTCACAAGTGAACAACAGAAAATGTGAGATCCTTTCTAACTGTTAGCGTTGTAGGTTGACTAATTCTGAACCGGACGTGGTTTACCTTCACTGTCAATGGCTACGTAGTTGAAGGTCGCATCACAAACCATGAAGCGTTCGCCAACACCGTGAGCTTTGACGGGTTTGACCCATACTTCCAAATCGACACTCATGGATGTGCGGCCGATCTTAGTGCATTCGCCGTAGCAGCATACGACATCGCCCACACCAACAGGTTTTTTGAACGTAATGCTTGATACCGAAACGGTGACAACGCGACCACAAGAGATCTCTTTTGCCAGAATCGCGCCCGCTAAGTCGAGCTGAGACATTATCCAACCGCCAAAAATATCGCCATTGGCGTTTGTATCTGCAGGCATTGCAAGGGTACGAAGCAGCATTTGACCTTTCGGAGAGCTAATTTCTTGACTCATTGTGACATCCTAAATCTTAAAGGCGCTCAAACTAAGCGCCAACATAGTAAATACCTAGAACCAAAGGTCCTTAAAAAACCGCAGATACCGGACCAGAGAAAGTTGGTTTACAGCAGCAAGAATGGTCTGAAAACGGTACGTTGTTTGAGCGGTTTACTGATACATGGAGCAAAACAGCGACCCTAAGGTCGCTGTGAAGTCGCGGATTATAGCAAAACTGAGTTTTTAATCATCAGTGGACACATCGGATGAGTTATTTTTTTGTTCTTTTGGCATGTGTTTATAAATGTAAAAGCCAGTCGCAATCATGTAGGCAAATGTCGCGATCAACATTCCAAATACTTTGAAGTTAACCCAAACATCCAACGGCAATTCGTAAGCAATATAAATGTTTAGGCCAGCGAAGAATGAGAAGAAGCCAACCCAAGCCCAGTTAATCTTTGCCCAAACAGCGTCAGGTAACGTAATTTCCTTGCCTAGCATACCTTTGATGGCTGATTTTCCCAATGCGTGGCTCACTGCTAAGCCAATCGCCAGAATCGCGTAAATGATGGTGACTTTCCACTTTATAAAATTGTCGTCGTGGAAGAAAAGGGTCATGCCGCCGAAGATAGTGACGATAACAAATGTTATTAGCTGCATCTTTTCGACTTTCTTATACAGCGCGTAGGTGACGACAAGTTGAATGGCTGTTGCTACGATCAGTGCACCTGTCGCCACGTAGATGTCGTACAGCTTGTATAAAGCGAAGAAAATGATGAGTGGTATAAAGTCTAGGATCTGCTTCATGATGGCAAAATCTACCTAATTATTGAATTGAAGACAGTCTAACTGAATCTGACAAGATGTGAATACTGAGGAAGTTAGGGTAAGAATAGTAACGCTTAGTATATCGTACAGCCCGCAAGCGTCTTCCATGTCTAAACAGCAAATGGAAGGAACAAAAATTGCCGCGTGAAGCGGCAATAAAGTTGAGAATTTTAAACCTTAAGCCACACGTTGATATTGGGAAATAAGCGTTTTTACATCTTCCAAATAGCCTTCCCGCAGTAAGTTATCGACCGTTGCTTCTAGCTCTTCGAGAGACATCGTGAAGCAAGTGGATTTACCAGTCATCAGGCTCAGATATTGATGATACTCTTCTTCTGTATAGTGGCCTAAGCGATCAAGTAACAGTGTTTTGATTCCATGATGAATCAAGCCGTAGTATGTATGTCGATGAAGTAACATGGCGATCTCCTTATCAAGCTCATACGCTACTCTTTTGTAGCCTGCTTGACCTTCTGGATAATTCGATTTACTCCAATAATGCACATCTAGTGCCAATTCTATATTTGCAGATTAAAAAGTGTTGGAAGGTGCAAAATTCTCGTTCTGTAACCATCTTTGGATGACGACTTGAAGAGCATTTAACGTGGTGGGCTTTTCGAGTCTGTCATCCATGAGTTTCGAAATTAGCTCCAACTCTCTAGCTCCAGACTCACCAGATAAGGCAATGATTGGAACGGAAGATGTGATTTGCTTAATCCGTTGGCTTGCGTCAAATCCATTCATTACCGGCATTTGGACATCCATAAGAACGAGATCAATCTTGTGAGAGTGGAATAGCTCTACCGCAGAGGCTCCATTATTTGCTTGTAAGCTGTTGACTCCCAATCTTTTTAAATACATCTGTACCAAGGTGCGTTGCACCTCTTTGTCATCAACAATGAGCACTGTTGGTGCATCTTTACATACTTGTACGTGTTGAGCTGAATGATTTTCAGAATGTGATGGAGTTGCTTTCCAGCTATCAAAGTCCGGTGCTCTCAATGTCTCTGGTTTTGGTGCGTTTGGTACGACTGGGAAATACAAGTAGAATTCTGTGAACTCGCTCAATTCAGACTGGCACTCTATTCGTCCTCCGAAGGAGCGTATAACACGTTGGCAATAGCCCAAACCTAAGCCACTGCCTCCGCTTTTTTGATACGAGAAAAAGTCATCAAATATCTTGTGTAAGATACTGCTATCTATACCTGGCCCACTATCTCGGAAGATCAGAATGTTTTCGTAAGCCCCCGTCTGGGTACGAATCTCAATTTGACTGTCGGGATAAGAATCAAAATAGTAGATAGCGTTACGAATCAAATTGAAAATGACAAAGTTAAACAGGGTCTCATTTAACTTCGCGACAAAATCGTGTGCCTGTGGCAGGTTAATTCTCTCTATTATTTGATCGTTTTCAAAACCATAACGGCTTACTGCTTGGTCGATGGCTTTATGTATGGAAGTGAGAGCTAAAGGCTCATGCTCTGGTGAGCTGTCGCTAACTTCTCGTAAAATAATATCGATAAGTTGTCGACCGCGTTGTATAGCGGCTTCACCTTTATCAATTTCTCTTTTTAGCGTATCCAGTGAAGCGTTTGACTCTATATGCTGTTTTAAAGCTTCAAATTGTAATTGTACTTGAGCGAGAGGGTTACGCATTTCATGTGCAATGGAGTTAGCCAGCGCACGGCTTTGGCGTACCTTTCTATCGGCTTCAATGGTGCTCTGGATGCGAACTAATAACGTTTGCAGAGCTGAGATTTCTTCATTAGAAAACAGCTTATTATCTATTTTATGTGAAGAAATCAGCAAGTGAGTAACAGATTTTCCACGACCGAAGAGAGGCATAACGAGCGCAGTATTGCTTGAGCGCATGCGCTCGTAGAGCTTTCTCATCGACCCTTTAGAAGAGGAGGCATAATCAATTTCTTCAGACAGCTCATCAAGCACGAGAACTGACTTGCTTGACGGCAGGTACTCTTCGTAAAACGTTTCTGTGTAATTGCTAGTGACTAGCTGTAGCTTGTTGTTTGGTATGTTAAGTAACGATGCCAACTGACGCATAGCATCATCTATTGAGCGTTTAAACTCTTCCTCTAACCCAAGGATTTGCTGAACGGGAGTGTGTCGTTTCCCATAAATAAAATACGAAGCGTAACGACTGACTCGCTTAAAAAGCAAGTGCCAAGTGATACCGATAAGCGCACATAAAGGTACCGCAACAAGCCATTGGTTATCTTCAGAGATCGGAATAAATATCGCCCCTAGCGGCAGAACAAAAATGGCGCAGACTAAGAGCGCGCTTACCGTTAAGTACGTGAGATATTTAGCGCTGTAGAAGCGAGAGGTAAGTAGGGCATAGCCCACAAACAACATTTCGCTGATTGAAAGTGCTGGTGGTAACCAAGTTAGGGAGAAGTCGCCAAGGAAATACGTCATTCCAAGGTGTATCACTGCCGTAGATAACATGAATACCAAAATGCCAGCGATCATATAGTTGCTTTTTGCTAGCGTGAGCTTGCTGCTGTTCGCGCGCATGGCAATCAAGTTAAGCAGCGTTAGTACCACGAAAGCTAGCAAACTAATGAAAAAATATGAGGTATGTGGGCCAAATTCAATGACGAACTGGCTTGGACCACTAATGGTGACATTTTCGACAGTAAGATTCGGCACTAAGTTGATGTACAGTGAATACGTTGCTAGTGCGACAAAGACGACTTTTTGCCAGACTTTGACCGCTGTTTTTTTAACATCTGCGGTTAACTGGCAAGAAAAATAGAATGCAAACGCAAAGGCGAAAAAAGACGCTAAGTTCGCTAACTTAGCCATAAAAATGCCACCAACAGAGCCTAATTCTGGCAATAAATCGGTATGGAAATAGGCGTTGCTGCTTATCCAAACAATGATACAGCTGGAATAAGCGATGTAAGGCGCGTGATGCGAGCCTAAGATTGATTCACTCTTCTGTTTTAGGCGATAGCAGTAATACAGTAGCCAAGCGAATACTATTAGTACAGTCGCGTACAATGCCATTGCTTTTGGGTAAAAGAGACCGTGCAAATGAACATCAAGCATGCTCATTCACCTTTTTATCCATTCTTTTTGTTCGTACGCAATGTTTGTAGTCGCGAAATTGTATGTCTTGAAATGCTTCAACCATCATACCTAAATTCCAGAAACCGCGGTATGTCTTGGTACCGTCACCGTTAATGTCGCGGTATCCTGAGTGAAAGTAGGCACTTAAATCAATAGATTGATAGAAATTTAACATAAATACTTGCTCAATAATGGTAAAGCCGAGCTTATAGCCTGCTTTATAGAGCTCGCTCATCATAGTTTTTTGCGCCAGATACAAAAAATACAGCTTTTGTTGAATGTTGCCTCCCACCGTAAGACGCAGTACTTCGCAAACCGCTTCAGTGTTCTTTACATGAGATTGAAACTGAGCATCAAACCCAACAAGAGTGTGCTCAGGAGTTAGAGCACGACACTCCAAAATACCCAGTTGATAGAGAACACTGTACCCATGATTAGGAAAGCAAAACTGCCATTGTTCGTTACTAAACTGTGGTGAGTAACTGAGCCAGTTATTTCGTTGATGCCAGCCTTGCACTATAGCGGAGGAGACCATGATTGGTGAAGATGACGATTTGAGCAAGAGCGCAAAGTGCTGCCCTTTTTGCGAGAGTGATAAAAGAGGCAAGATTTCAAACCACTGTTCAGCTTGGACGAAAAGCTCAAGATTACTCAGTGTGATCGCTTCGGAAATCGGCATTAACGCAGCATGATTTGGCAGCATTACCTCAAGATCGCAATCTGCGATATCTTCAATTAACACGCTAGTATAGCTGTGGTCGTCAAACGGAAGCGGAGTAGGAATCGCAGCTTCGTTTGAAGGATATTTTTGCTTGATTGCTTCGATCTCGCATTGACACCAGAAAACCATCCAATGCGGGTAACAATCTGCGGCAAGTTGTTCAAGTAAACGAATCTCTTTGGAGAAACCTGTCGGATACTGTTGCACTAAATCTCGATAATCCATTAACTCAAATAGTGCAGAAAGACTTTTTGATGCGTGTTTAGGAAAGAGAGATTTAAGCAGTTTTATTCGATACAGAGCAACCTGTTGAAAAAGAGCATCTCGTTTTTGTTTCGTTAGGGTAAGAATAACTGAGTCAACCAAGGCCTGCTGCTTTGATTCGATCGGCAAATTTGTTTTGGTGAGATAGTCCAAAGATTGCTCAAGACTCATGATATAACCTAGCTCTAACGTTTTGTTATATTTTGTAATGGTTTATATCATTTTGAAAAATTTATGCCATCGGTTTCTATTTGTATAGTTACGTAATGCAAGAAAAGACAAAAAAACCGCTCATTATGAGCGGTTTTTGGTCTATTCAAGAAAGGGTTAGGCTTCTTGCTTTTTTAGCTCAGCTTCTGCCGTTTCTTCTTCAATTAGCGCATCAACGATAACTGCACATGCAGCATCACCTGTGATGTTCAGTGCTGTACGAATCATATCGAAAATACGGTCAAGAGCGAATAGCAGCGGTAGACCTTCAATTGGAATGCCAGCGGCAAGAAGCACGGCAACCACTAGGAAAGAAGGGCCAGGAACACCCGCTTGACCAACCGCACCCAATGTAGACGTTACGATAATTGCAATGTAAGCGCCCATGCCTAGATCGATATTGAACAGTTGAGCAAAGAAGATAGCAACCAAGCCATAGTAAATCGCATTACCTGACATGTTGATCGTTGCGCCTAGAGGCAGAACAAATGATGCAGTTGAATTTTTTACGCCCAGCTCTTTTTCACAGGTGTCCATTGTAACAGGCAGTGTTGCCATAGAAGACGCTGTTGAAAGCGCAACTGCTTGCGGTTTCTTCATTGAAGACAGGAATTTCTTCGCAGATGTCTTCGTGAAAACATGCACCATTGCTGGGTAAACAACGAAACCGAAGATTAGGATGGCGGCAACGTAAACAACGAACAGTTTAAACACCACCATTAGCGCACCAAAACCGAACGTACCGACGGCTTCTGCCATCAGACCAAATACACCGATAGGTGCAATGATCATTACTTTGTTGATCATCCAAACCATTGCGTCAACGATGCAGTTAACACCATTGATGATTGGTTCACGACGTTCTTTTGTTTGCTTAGAAATCGCAATACCAAAGAACATACAGAAAACGAGGATCTGTAGGATGTTTGCTTCATTTAGTGATTGGAAGACGTTGGTTGGGATCATACCCGTGATGGTTGCCCAGAAAGTAGGTAGTTCACCTTTTGAAGCGTATTCTGCTGAGAACATGCCTTCAACGCCAGAGACGTCGATACCCATGCCTGGTTGGAATACTTCACCCATAAATAGTGCAAGCGCAACGGCTAGGGCGGATGTTAAACCAAAATAACCTAGAGTGACGATGCCAACTTTACCTGCTGACTGGCTGTTCCCAAGACCAGCGGCACCAGAAATCAAGGCTACAGCGACCAAAGGAATAACCAACATTTTGATTAAGTTGATAAAGATAGCACCTAAAGGAGCGAACACTGTCGCATCATGACCCATCATGGCACCAACGGCTGTGCCCACGATCATGGCGATTACGACTTGTACGCCAATGTTGTTTAGCAAACTCTTTTCTTTTAACACTTCCATAACCTCTGTGCTAATAAAATGTAAAATCCTAAAATTACCCACTAACCATAAATGGATTTACGGATAATTATCTCGCCTTGCTTTTTACACTTATCATTTACAATTGGCAATATGCAGCAAGGTATTATTGATGGATTAATCGATATTTTATTGACGAACGATAAAGTTTTGTTCAATAGCAAACGTTTGCTATTGATTTTTCTTATAAGGGTCGCGCTTAGGATTGTTCAAGTTTATTTTTCTTTATTTGTTTTCTTTTTGTTAATTTTAACCGCTTTTGTATTTGCTATTGCAGTCAGAGTTTTTAGTGACTTGGGGTGATATTTATAACAATTCATCTCTTTCAAGCTCACACTTTTATTAATTTGCGTTCTGAAATGTTAATTGCTTTACATTCTTGGCTCTAATTGCGTTGTAAACATAATGTTAAATGATAATGACTGGTGAGAATCAAATGCTGACGATCCAGTGTTAGGGATAACTTGCTTAGTTAATGCTCCTGAGCTGATTAGACGAGAAAGACAAGTAAGAGGTGAAGAGACTATGATGAATCTTGCTGCTGCGTTACAAAGAAATGCTGCGAGTAAACCAGATAAAACGGCGTTGATATGTGGCGCTGAAAAGATAAATTATGCGCAATTTGATGCGATCGCTGGCAAGATCGCAGCGTCTTTAATCAATAAAGGCGTAAAGCCAGGTGACCGCGTTGCGATTTCATGCCCAAACATTCCTTTTTTCGCGTTTGTTTATTATGCAATACAAAAAGCTGGCGCGGTTGCAGTCCCATTAAATGTGCTTTTGAAAGCGCGAGAAATTAAGTATCACTTAGAAGATTCAAAAGCGAAGTTTTATTTCTGCTTTGAAGGGACGAAAGAACTGCCAATGGCAAAAGAGGGTGTCAAAGCCTTTGAACAAGTCGATACATGCGAAGGCATAGTCGTATTGACTCAATCTCAAGATGAAAGCTATTGGAATGGTGTAATAACTCTCAATGCGTTTATAGCCGATGTCCAACCGTTGCCGGATTATATACCGCGTAATGCGGATGATACATGTGTGATTTTGTATACATCAGGGACGACAGGCTTACCAAAAGGCGCTGAACTGACTCAGCAGAACATCATAATGAACGCTCTGGTGGCACAAAACATTATGGGCAGCTAGGCCGATGATATTCACTTAGTAACTTTGCCTTTATTTCATACATTTGGTCAAACCGTCCACTTAAATGCTAGTGTTTTGGGCGGGGCAACATTGGTGTTAGTGCCTAGGTTTGAGCCTAAACATGTTCTTGAGCTGGTGGAAAAACATAGGGTGACGATATTTGCTGGTGTGCCAACGATGTACATCGGTCTGCTTCATGTGCAGCATCAATTTGATACCTCGTCATTGCGTGTTGCAGTAAGCGGTGGTGCGTCATTGCCAACCGAAATCTTTCGAACCTTTGAAGAAACATTTAATGTGCCGATCTTAGAAGGATACGGGTTGTCGGAGACAAGTCCTATTGCATGTTTTAATCATTTAGATCAGGAGCGAATACCAGGCTCGGTAGGTCAACCGGTTCAAGGCGTCGAAGTAAGAGTTATCGACATTGAAGGCAATGCACTACCGATAGGCGAAGAAGGTGAGATTGTTGTGCGTGGTCATAATGTTATGAAGGGATATCTTGACCGCCCAGAAGTTACTGAATCTGCGCTACAAAATGGTTGGTTCCATACTGGTGATGTGGGCCGCTTTGACAGTTCAGGTAATTTATTTATTGTCGATAGAATGAAAGATCTGATCATTCGAGGTGGATTTAATGTTTATCCCAGAGAAATTGAAGAAGTTTTCATGACTCATCCTGCCGTTTCAATGGTCGCGGTGATAGGGATTCCAAATGAAGAGTATGGCGAAGAGATAAAAGCCTACGTTGTACTTAAACCAAAAGAATACATTGACGCCGATTCATTACAAAAGTGGGGTAAAGAGCAATTAGCCTCGTTTAAATATCCTCGTTATGTCGAAATTCGTGAACACCTCCCGATGAGTGCGACAGGAAAGATTTTGAAACGTGAGTTGAAATCTGAATTGAATATAGCTTAGTCAATTCAATGGTTTTTGTGTCACAGCGCCACTTGCCTAAGTGCAAATGGTGTTGTGCTCTTGACCAATTAGATGCATAAGGTTTTTAGCTATCGTTAGACAATACTTACCGTTTGTTGAATGGATCTATTGCTCGAGTTCTTTAAAGTATTCTTCTAAGCGTTTCGGATTGGTAATGGTTACTGAGCCATAGTTTAGCTCTAGCATCCCAATACTTTCTAATCGTTTTAGTATCTTGTGTACGCTCTGACGAGTTAGCCCCATCATGTTAGCGATATGTTCTCTTGTTACCCTGACAACGCATGGTCGAGTAGCGATCGCTTGATTAAGTTGGTATTCAGCAAGTAGCAGCAACCTTTTGGCGACTCGTTCTTCAATTCCTCTAATCGCGTCATCTTCGATAACAGAAATAGCAGACCACAAGCGGCGGCTAAGTAAGTCGAGTATAGTGGGGTAACTTTGAGGGTATTTGGCGAGTAATTGGCGAAATTTATCTCCAGGAAGCTCCATTACAGTCACGTCCGAATGCGCGGTCGCACCAAAAATACGAGGCATGCCGGGAGAAAAAACATTGTCTCCAAACCAGCCACCAGCTTCGAAAATCATCAGTGTGACTTCTTTGCCTTTTGAACTAATTGAGTTCACTCTCACTGCACCTTGAGCTATGACCATAAGAGAAGATTGAAGCGCACCTTTATTGCAAATCAGTGCTTTTTCGTCGAAGCAGCGAACCTTAGTCATTTGCGCTGCTTCACTAAGCCCTTTATCTGGCAGCCCTGATAGTACAGGACATTTGGCTAGCAGTGTTTTGACTTCTTCCATGTAGCAACCTTACTGCACATTGCTTTATTGAGTTAGTTAAGTTACCCAAGCTTAACACTCTTTGAGTGCTCTGCTTGAGATAGATTTGGAAAGTGCGGGCGTTGAACAAAAAATGACGTGGTATAAACGCGATAGTAAGAAAACGCCCACTAAACATAATGTTAAGCGGGCGTTGTTGTGTCATATCAAACTGAAATTATTTTTGAGTGGCAGCTTTCATTACAGAAACGAATTCACCTAGCTTGTCGAGCATAATTTGTGGCTGCTCAACGTTCGCTTCAATGATTTTTACCACGGCTGAACCAGAAATTGCACCAGCCGCACCAGATTCTAGTGCTTGTTTCACCTGTGCAGGCTCAGAGATGCCAAAACCAAGTAGCGCTGGTGGTGCATCAAATTGGTTCAGTCTATCGAGCATATGACCTACAGGCATGTTTGCTTTGGTTTCTGCGCCAGTAACACCTGCACGAGAGAGTAGGTAAGTGTATCCGCCACCCAACTCTGATACTTGCTTCAGTGTTTCATCACTTGCCGTTGGTGGTGCGATGAAGATTGGGTGAATACCAAACTTTTCTGCAGCAGCAACAAATTCAGCACTTTCATTAGTTGGTACGTCTGCAATCAAAACAGAATCGATGCCTGCTTTTGCACAACGCTCATAGAAGTTCTCGATACCACGAGAGTAAACAAGGTTCGCGTACATCAGAAGGCCAATAGGCAACTCTGGGTACTTAGCTCGGATCTTACCGATTTGCTCGAAGCAGATATCTGGTGTTGCACCTGAATCTAACGCGCGAATGTTAGCGCCTTGGATGGTTGGGCCATCGGCTAGCGGATCTGAAAATGGAATACCAAGTTCAAGGGCATCTGCGCCAGACTCAACCAGTGTTTCCATGATTTTGTAAGACTGCTCTGCGTTTGGATCGCAAACCGTTACGAACGGTACAAACGCGCCTTGGTTCTTTTCGTTTAGGCGCTCAAACATCTTTTCATAACGGCTCATTAGATTGCTCCTTTTTCTTCTAGGATGGCATGCACAGTGAAGATATCTTTATCACCACGACCAGATAGGTTAACAACCAACAATTGCTCTTTTTCTGGGTTCTCACGAGCCATACGCAGTGCATGAGCCAGTGCGTGAGAAGATTCTAGAGCAGGGATGATACCTTCGTGACGCGCAATCTCTTGGAATGCTTCTAGCGCCTCATCATCTGTTACGTTGTCGTATTCAGCACGGCCGATTGCGTTTAGGTGGGCGTGTTGTGGACCAACTGAAGGGAAATCAAGACCAGCAGATACTGAGTAAGACTCTTCAACTTGGCCGTTTGGATCTTGCATCAATGGCGCTTTCATACCGAAGAAGATGCCTGTTTTACCATGCTTAAGTGGTGCACCGTGCTGGTCAGTATCGATACCTTTACCTGCTGGCTCAACACCAATTAGGCGAACGCTTTCTTCTTCGATGAAGTCAGCAAACATGCCGATAGCGTTTGAACCACCGCCCACACATGCGATAACCGCGTCAGGAAGACGACCTTCACGTGCCAAAATCTGATTCTTCGTTTCTTCACCAATCATTCTCTGGAAATCACGAACGATCGTTGGGAATGGGTGAGGACCTGCCGCTGTACCTAGTAGGTAATGCGCATCTTCATAAGTTGCAGACCAGTCGCGTAGCGCTTCGTTACATGCGTCTTTAAGCGTTGCTGAACCCGAGTGGACAGGAATAACTTCTGCGCCCATTAGCTTCATACGGAATACGTTCGGGCTTTGACGCTCAACGTCTTTTGCACCCATGTAAACGCGACACTTAAGGCCAAGTAGTGCACACGCTAGTGCAGTTGCTACACCGTGTTGGCCTGCCCCCGTTTCTGCGATGATTTCGTTTTTACCCATGCGTTTTGCAAGCAGAGCTTGACCTAACACTTGGTTGGTCTTGTGCGCGCCACCGTGAAGTAGGTCTTCACGTTTTAGGTACAGTTTGGTTTTCGTACCTTTGGTTAGGTTACGAGTTAGAGTCAAAGCCGTTGGACGACCCGCATACTCTTGAAGAAGCGTCATGAATTCGCTGCGGAATTCTGGATCTTCTTGCGCGTCGATAAACGCTTGCTCTAGTTGCTCCAGCGCTGGAACTAGAATTTGCGGAACGTACTGACCGCCGTATTCGCCAAAGTAGGCATTCAGTTTTGCCATCGTTATATTCCTTCTCGTATTTTTCGCTACGAATAGCTTTAAATTTTTTAGCTGATGTCCAGCTTTAGTAGTTGCGAATGGCGGTGAAGGCCGCAAGCAACTTCTGTGAATCTTTTTTGCCTGGTGCGCTTTCTACACCAGAGTTTAAATCTAATCCCAAGCAACCTAGTGTCGCTGCTTGTTGAGCATTTTCTGGCGACAGTCCGCCCGCTAGCATAATTTGACTTGGGTCGCCGATCAGTGACCAGTCGAACACTTGTCCGGTTCCACCTGTTTGAGTGCCAACTTGTGCATCTAATAGGTGACGGTCAATGTTGTCCGAAAGCAGTTCTGGCTTCGCATCTGTCACACCGTAAGCTTTCCAGATTTCAACACATGCTGGTAGCTCTGCTTTTAGCTGATTAACGTAAGCTTGGTCTTCTTGACCGTGCAGTTGCACCGCTTTTAAACCCAAAGAGGTCACGACAGAAGCAACAAAATCGATATCGTGATTTTGGAACACGCCTACGTAGTTAAGTGGAGCACCGCTCATGGTTAAGCGCGCACCTTCAAGGTCGACCGCACGCTTCGAATTCTCGACAAAAATCAGACCACCAAATACCGCACCAGCTTGGTACGCTTTCGCTGCGTCATCTGGGTGCGTTAAGCCACAGACTTTGTTTTCGCCTAACGTCACTTTACGTACTGCAAGTTCAAGGTTGTCTTCCGCCATCAGTGAACTACCAATCAAGAAGCCGTCTGCGTATTCCGCTAAATCACGAACTTGTTGATGTGTATAAATGCCAGATTCTGAGATTACTGTTGCGTTAGGAGCCAGTTCACGAATGGTCGGTGCCAGTTCTTTAGTACGATTCAAATCGGTACTTAGATCGCGAAGGTTACGGTTATTAATGCCGATAACGCGTGCGCCTAGCTTAACTGCACGATGAAGCTCTTCTTCGTTGCTGACTTCGGTCAAGATACCCATGTTCAGGCTGTGCGCTGCTTCCTCTAGCGCTTTGTACTCTTCGTCATTAAGGACAGAAAGCATAAGTAGCACGGCATCAGCACTGTAATGACGCGCTAGGTAAACTTGGTAGGTATCTACCATGAAGTCTTTGCACAGAACCGGTTGTTTGACTTGACCACGCACTTGAGGAAGAAAGTCAAAGTTACCTTGGAAGTACTTCTCGTCTGTTAGGACTGAAATCGCATCAGCATGGTTGTTGTAAACCGATGCAATGTAATCCAAGTCGAAGTGATCACGAATCAAACCTTTAGAAGGAGATGCCTTCTTACATTCGGTGATGAAGGCCGTCTTTTCGCCACTCAGAGCATCGTAGAAGCTGCGGTCCGATGGCAGCAAATCAGACTTAAATGTGCTTAGCGGTTGAGACACCTTACGGTCTGCTACCCACTGATATTTGTCGCGGACAATTTTCGCCAGTACTTCTGCCATTTCTGCTTCTTTCTTAGAAACGTGTTCAGACAGGTTGTCAGCTTGCTGAGTGTTGAAGTCAGTCATCTTCTTCAATTCCTTAAGCGTGTGCGGCAAGTTGTTGTACCAATTGGTACGCCTTGCCTGAATTCATTGCCTCAATCGCTTGTTGCGTGTTGGCTTTTAAATCTTCGTGGCCGAATAGACGCATTAGCAGAGCAACGTTTACTGCCACTGCACCCAACTGTGCGTCTGTACCTTTACCCGTCAGGATATTGGTAATGATCGCTTTGTTTTCTTCAGGATCGCCACCTTTGATTGCTTCTAGTGGGTGCGCTTCTAGACCGAAGTCTGCAGGCGTTAATTTGTATTCTGTGATCTTACCGTCTTTGATTTCGGCAACGGTTGTTTCACCGTGAATTGCTACTTCGTCCAAGCCACTGCCGTGTACTACAGCGGCGCGCTTCATACCCATTTGTAGCATGGTTTCTGCGATAGGACGAACCAGTTCTTCACTGTAAACGCCCATCAATTCGATGTTAGGACGAGCAGGGTTAATCAGTGGGCCAAGAATGTTAAAGATGGTGCGTGTTTTCATAGTTTGACGCACTGGCATCGCATGGCGCACACCACCGTGGTATTGAGGTGCAAATAGGAAAGCGACACCAATATCGTCTACCGCTTTGCGCGTATCTTCTGCGCTCATAGCTAGGTTGATACCAAATGAATCAAGAAGATCAGAAGAACCAGATTTGCTTGAAACGCTGCGGTTACCGTGTTTCGCTACTTTTAGACCACATGCTGCAGCAACAAACGCCGCAGTGGTTGAAATGTTGATGGTGTTGTGACCGTCACCACCAGTACCTACGATATCTGCGAAATCGTAATCTGGGCGAGGGAATGGATTTGCGTTTGCCAGCAGTGCTTTCGCCGCGCCTGCAATTTCGTCTGGCGTTTCGCCTTTGAGTTTTAGTGCAGTCAGTGCTGATGCCATCAAATTTGGGTCTAGTTCACCACGGATAATGATGTCGAATAGCTGTTGGCTCTCTTCCTGAGTAAGCGATTCTTGCTCGTACAGTTTGGTAATAATAGGGTTGATGATTGCTTCCATATTTCCTCTCCTAAATTTCTTATGTGCCAAGTGCTTTTTAAGCAGTGAGTGGGGTCGCTGAAGCTTGTTCTTCAAGTGCCCACTCAATGGCATTGGCCAACAGTGTTGCTCCGTAGGTCGTCATAATAGATTCCGGGTGGAACTGGAACCCGCAAACTTTATCTTCTTCATGTACAACAGACATTACCAAGTCATCCACTTCTGCTGTGATGGTTAGGCTCTCAGGAACCTTGGTCGCAACTAGCGAGTGGTAACGTGCAATTGCAAGTGGTGATGGTAGATTTTGGTAAATCGCATGGTTTTGGTGCTCCATCATAGAGACCTTACCGTGAATGATTTCGCCCGCGCCAGCAACGGTGCCACCGTACGCTTCAACAATCGCTTGGTGACCAAGACAAATGCCGATCATCGGCACTTTGCCTTTCATGCGTTGGATAAGCTCAGGCATTGAGCCTGCTTCTGAAGGAGCACCAGGGCCTGGCGATAGCAGAACCACTGGGTTTTCAAGCTCGTTTACCGCTTGTTCGATGGTTTCTGCTGGGATGTTGTTTCGGTAAATCTTGACCGAGTGACCTAGCGAGCGGAATTGATCCACAAGGTTGTAGGTGAACGAGTCAAAGTTGTCGATAAAAATGATATTAGCCATCTCTGAACCCTATTCCTTATTGTGACTTATGAGCTGCTTGGATAGCAGAGATTACCGCTTGTGCTTTGCCGCGCGTTTCGTCTGCTTCCGCTTGTGGATCAGAGTCGAACACCACGCCCGCACCAGCTTGAACTTGAGCAATGCCGTTCTCAACGTACGCTGAGCGGATCACGATACAGGTGTCGAGTGTGCCTTCACCAGTGAGGTAGCCAACAGCGCCGCCGTAGCTACCGCGTCGTGCGCCTTCTACATCGCGAATCAACTGCATGGCACGAATCTTAGGTGCGCCGGTGAGCGTACCCATGTTCATACATGCTTGATATGCGTGCAGCGCGTCTAGGTCTTCACGCAGTTGACCAACCACACGAGACACCAAGTGCATTACGTGGCTGTAGCGGTCGACTTTTAGAAGGTCTGCTACGTGGCGAGTACCAGCTTGAGCAATACGAGCGACGTCGTTACGTGCCAAGTCAACCAACATCATGTGTTCTGCGTTTTCTTTCATGTCGGTGCGCAGTTCAAGTTCGATGCGGCTGTCTAGGTCGAAATCAATCTCGCCGTTAGGGCGCTTACCGCGGCGACGAGTGCCTGCGATTGGGTAGATTTCAATTTGGTTGGTATCGGTTTCATACTTAAGCGCGCTTTCTGGTGATGCGCCAAACAGAGTGAACAGCTCATCTTGCATGTAGAACATGTAAGGGCTTGGGTTACTTTGTTTCAGTTCTTTATAAGCAGCCAGTGGAGAAGGACAAGGTAGAGTGAATCTACGAGACGGTACAACTTGGAATACATCGCCTTTCACTACGAACTCTTTTAAGTCGCGAACGGTTTGGCAGAAGTCTGCATCAGACACGCTAGGTTCTACCGTTACATCTGTTATTTGCTCTGCACTCGGCAACAGTTTTGGCGCTGCACATTGGGCGCTAATTTCTGCAATACGAGTCTCTAACGCTGTTTTCTCTGAACCATCAACAAACAACGTCGCTTGAAGCTGGCAAGATTCCGTTTGATGGTCGACAACAAGTAGTGTTTCCGCGACGTAGAAAACGTAATCTGGACACTGATTTGTTGCTTCGGCATTACCAAGCGGCTCAAAGTTTGCGACTAAGTCGTAGGCAAACAGACCACCAAGGAAAATTGCGTGTTTGTCTTGCTGTGAAATATCAAAACTATGCTGAACCAAACGCAGCGCATCGAAAGAAGAGGCTTCACGTAGGCGAGAGTCTTCATCTAACGTGTCGCATGGCTGGTTAAACTGCAAAGTTAGCGTTTCGCCATCGAACTTGCTCTCAACGTCACCACGGATGTTCTGGTTTAGGTGAGACAGTAGGTTTTTACCGTTATTGGTCAAGGCGTGCATGCTAACGGTATGGCCGAAGCAAACAATGCGAACCGCTGAATCTACGATCAGCAGGGATTTTAAATTTTGCTTTGAATCGATCTCAGCAGATTCCAGCAATAGGCTGTCAGTTTTGTTCTCACATAGTGTGTGGAACAAGCGAGTCGGGTCTTGAGTATAAGGGACGGAAGCCGTTAGCACTTCAAGCTGTCCAAGTTTCTTAATTTCAATGGCCTTGTTCACAAGACCTCCTTGTAGCTGTTTAAATCTTCCTGCCGTACATAGTCGCATAAAGCAAACGTTCTCCCAATCTAGAGTTGGCTATATTCGATTAATGTTTAGGCAGTTGAATGTGAAATGAGCAACAAAACAAAAAAGCCCGCTTAAGTAGCGGGCTTTACAACGTTTGGTTCTATAAACTAGAAGTATACGTTTGCCCACCAAGAACTAGTCCAAGTGCGCCACCAAGCAAGATCTGATGAGTTTGCCTTATTAAGACAAACCGCAACTTTCGCTTTTTGGTTTTGGTTAAATTCTTGTAACATGGTGAACCTTAAATTACGTACTTTGTATTTGTGTACTAGTTAACTAGTGCGAGAGTAAAAAGTCAACCCCAAAACGGCATTAAAACGATAAAAATATGAGAATTGATTTACATAGTCACACCACTGCATCGGACGGTCGGTTAGAACCTAAAGATTTAGTGGAAAGGGCGCTGAGTTTTGATATCGAGGTTTTGGCGATCACTGATCACGATACGGTTGACGGTTTGGCGTTAGCTAAGCAATACGTTCAAGATAATAATTTGCCGATAAAAATCATCAATGGCATTGAGATATCGACCGTCTGGCAAAACAAAGACATTCATATTGTCGGCCTGAATATTGATCCGGAAAATGAACAATTATCTGCCCTCATAGAGCAGCAGAAGCAGCATCGCATAACACGATCTGAGTTAATTGCAGAGCGACTACAAAAAGCAACTCGAGTAGGTGTGCTTGAAGAGGTAAGGCAAATCGCCGGTGATGCCCCAGTGACAAGAGCGCATTTCGCGAAATGGTTGGTAGATAATGGTTACGCAAAAACCATGCAAATGGTGTTTAAAAAATACCTGACGCGTAATAACCCAGGTTATGTACCACCGAATTGGTGTTCGATGAAGGATGCGGTTGATGCTATCCATGCGGCTGGTGGAATGGCGGTATTAGCGCATCCTGGCAGATATAAGTTGACAGCGAAGTGGATTAAGCGTCTTCTAGCAGCGTTTGTCGAAGCAGGTGGTGATGCGATGGAAGTTGCACAGCCACAGCAAGCGCAACAAGAAAGGCGCAACTTGGCTGATTATGCTATACAATACAAACTATTAGCCTCTCAAGGCAGTGATTTTCACTACCCATCACCGTGGATGGAGCTAGGAAGGAACCTATGGTTGCCTGCTGGCGTCGAACCAGTTTGGAAAGATTGGGGAATAGATCCTTCGTTGAATAATACTCAGTAATACGAAGTCGAGAACCCATAAAAATATAGAGCCGAGAGGCTCGATAATGAGGAATTACAATGAGCCAGTTTTTTTACGTTCACCCAGAAAACCCACAGGCTCGCTTGATTAATCAAGCAGTAGCAATCATTCGTAACGGCGGCGTTGTGGTTTACCCTACTGATTCAGGGTATGCACTTGGCTGTCAGTTGGAGAACAAACAGGCACTGGAACGAATCTGTCAGATTCGTCGTCTGGATGATAAGCATAACTTTACTTTGCTGTGTCGTGATTTGTCGGAGCTTTCTCTCTATGCGCGAGTGGATAACTCTGCATTCCGACTGCTGAAAAATAACACACCAGGTCCTTACACCTTCATCTTCAAAGGCACAAAAGAGGTGCCGCGTCGTTTGATGAATGCAAAACGTAAGACCATCGGTATCCGTGTTCCAGACAATCAAATTGCCTTGGACTTGTTGGAAGCATTAGGTGAGCCGATGATGTCTACGTCGTTGATTCTACCTGGCAGTGACGTAACAGAATCTGATCCAGAGGATATTCGAGATAAACTAGAACATGCGGTTGATGTGATTCTTAATGGCGGTTACCTAGGTGAGCAACCTACGACTGTAATTGACTTTAGCGAAGGTGAACCTGTTGTAGTTCGTTTGGGATCAGGTGATCCTGCACCATTCGAATAGTAGACGCACCACCGCCAAACAAAATAGGAGGCATCGCGCCTCCTATTTTAGTTGTCATATCGAATATCTCATTGAACTTAACTGATTGAGGTTAAGCAAAATCGAAAATGTCGATACCATTTTGTTCTGCATAGTTGATGTATGCAGAGCTCACACCGTTTAGTGTCACTTCAACATTGTATTCATCACTTGAGAATACTGCCCAGCCACACTCATTGTAAGATAAAGTCAGATCATCCGCTGAATCCAAGAACGTATCTCGAATGCCATCGTTATCAGTGTCTCGGCCCATATCAAAGACAAGTTTGTCATGGAAAATATTAAAATCGACAATGTCGGCTTTGACATCAATATCGTTGGAAGATACTGGCTGATCAGGTACACCAATAGCCAGGCGGTTTGTAAGCACGAAGGTGTCGTCTCCACAGCCACCGCTCAGTACTGATTCACCATCACCAACAACGAGGGTGTCGTTACCCCAGCCACCACTCAAGTAGTTGTTGCCTGAATAATCAAAAATTGTGTCGTCGCCACAGCCACCAAAGAGTTTGTCGTTTCCTAATCCTCCGGATAGGAAATCGTTTCCAAAGCCGCCAGAAACAAAGTCGTTACCTCGGCCACCAAGCAAGGTATCATCTCCCCAGCCACCGAAGACAATATCATTACCTCCGTATCCTACAAACTTATCATCACCACAGAAGCCGAAGAAAATATCGGTTGTTTCAGAGCCTTTTGTGCCTGTCATATCGTCATCTTGAGATGTCCCAAAAATCCAATTTAGGTCGAGATTTAGCATAGACATTGTTCTATTCCTTTTTGTCTGATTTATGCCAATCGCCGAGAGTGCAGAGCGAACCTAGAGAGTCAGAGTACACGATAGCATTAGTGTTATTTTTGATGTGAACTAATGACTTAAAGACAATTTTTGTCTTGTTACCCACGACCTTGTTTTGCTATGAGCGCTCATTGTCTGCGGTGATTGGTATTACTTAGCAGCAAACCGGGACGGCTTATTCTTCGTTGCTTTCTAGCAATACGAACAGTAAACACACCCCAAGTGGTTATTGTTGTAACCCTGACAATTTTATCAGGTACAGCGTGGTTAAAGTGGTTCAGGAAGACCGATATTAGTGGGATTCTCGTTGATCAATGCCTGCATTAAGTAGTAAAAAAGTTGCAGAATAGGACAAATATTTCGGTCATTTTTGAAGTGAATTTTGGTGTGGAGAATGGCGCCGATTTAGCTTACATTAACTAAGAAAGTTACGTATAATGTCCGACCGAAAAATCCCACTGAAATGGGTAAATAGCAAAATGCAGACCAATCCTGGTCTAGACGTCTGTGAAGACGACACATAGGTAGATAAATGAGCGAAAAGTTACAAAAAGTATTAGCACGTGCTGGTCACGGTTCTCGTCGTGAGATTGAATCGTTAATTAAATCTGGTCGCGTTAGCGTGAACGGTGTAGTCGCTAAGCTTGGTGAAAGACTTGAAGACGAGAGCAGCGTAGTTCGTATCGATGGTCACATTGTCTCTGCAAAGATTCAAGAAGAAGTGATTTGTCGTGTACTTGCGTACTACAAACCTGAGGGTGAACTGTGTACTCGTCACGATCCAGAAGGTCGTCGTACTGTTTTTGATCGTCTGCCAAAAATTCGTGGCTCTCGTTGGATTTCAGTTGGTCGTCTGGATGCGAACACTTCTGGTCTTCTACTTTTCACAACGGATGGTGAACTGGCGAACCGCTTAATGCACCCAAGCCGCCAAGTTGAACGTGAATACCTAGTACGTGTGTTCGGTGAAGTAACTGAACAGAAAGTTCGTAATCTAGTAAAAGGTGTTGAACTGGAAGACGGTTTAGCTCGCTTTGAAGATGTTGTTTACGCGGGTGGTGAAGGCATGAACCACACGTTTTACGTTGTTATCAACGAAGGTCGTAACCGCGAAGTTCGTCGACTATGGGAATCGCAAGAGTGTACCGTTAGCCGTCTGAAACGTGTTCGTTACGGCGACATCTTCTTAGACAAGAAACTGCCTCGTGGCGGTTGGATGGAGCTTGACCTGAAAGAAGTAAACTACTTGCGGGAGCTTGTAGAGCTTCGTCCAGAGAAAGAAACCATGCTTGATCTGAACAAAGACAACACGTCACGCAAACGTGAGCGTGCACGCAGCCAAAAAATTCGTCGCGCAGTTAAGCGCCATGAAGAGCGTGTTAACACGCCAAAAGGTCGCAGCAACAACCCTTCTCGTCGTAAGCCGAAGAAGACTGCTGGTGACCAAGGCGCACGCAACAAGCATCGTTAATCGATAGCAAAACATCAGAAAGGCTTGCCAATTCGGCAAGCCTTTTTCTTATCTGTTACATAACAAAAGGATCTAAAGCCGATATAGAGCAGGGTGCTTTGTATAAACAAATATCTCAGCTAGACGAAAACAACAGATAAAAAAATACCAGCACTAGGCTGGTATCTTTGTTCATGATGAAGAAACGTTAATCGCGTTTCCAAAGCATATGGCAGAACTTATGTTCAGGGTCTCGGCTGATTAGCATACGAGCAAATACGTCATCAAGAACGTCATTTTCCTCATTTACTAGGCCGATACGAACCTCTGCATATACTTCTTTGTCGATCTCGAAGCCAACATGTTCAACCCAGTCATCACCGGTTTCAACAAGTTCTGCGGCACCACGATCTTCAAATTGCGCAGTAAACAGAATCACGTCAGCAGGCTCTAGGTTATCTGGAGCCATCTCAAGGAAAATGTCGTACGCTGCGTCGATGACGTCGTCGTAAGAAATCAAATCAGACATGCTTATGCTCGGCTCATGTATTTACGTTCAGCTGTGTTAATGATAACTCGGTCACCAGTTGCAATGTACTCAGGAACCTGGATGACAAGACCTGAAGCGAAGCGTGCTGGTTTAGTACGAGCAGATGCAGAAGCACCTTTGATTGAAGGGTCAGTTTCTTCAATCACTAGCTCAACAGAAGATGGTAGTTCAATACCCACTGCAGCACCGTTAACAAGGATAATGTGGATACCTTGTGTATCTTCGTTGATGAACAGCATGTCGTCTTCAACTTCATTGTGCTTGAATGTGTATTGTGAGTAGTCTTCGTTATCCATGAAGATGTGCTCATCGCCGTCAGCGTATGAGTACACAACTGCACGTTTGTTCATTTCTACCGTTTCAACAACGTCATCAGACTTGTAACGCTCATCTACACGTGCGCCCGTGTTTAGATCTGTACAACGCATTTTGTAGATTTTAGCGCCGCCACGACCGCCAGGAGTCGTTACTTCGATGTCTTTAACTAGAAGAGTTTTACCATTAGACTCGATTGCGAAGCCTTTTTTGATTTCACTTGCCTTTGGCATTGTATATTCCTATTCATACTTATTAAGCAAAACTCGGTGATTATAGCGCTAAGTTAGCCGCCTAGCATTAAAATTCATTGCAGAAATTTGTTGTTACTCCCATGACTAAACACCTGAATGGACTTGATTCGGTGAGTCGGCTAAGAGAACATATAGCCCAACTTCTTGAACCATCTGAGAACACGTTTTAAGTCATGTCTCTGCCTGTTATCGATCCTAAACAACCATTTCAACCAGAGTTTGCGCCTTTAATTAGGGAAGTCACCGCTTGTCTCAAAGGTGGATTGGGGCAAAACTTACACAGCGTTTATGTATACGGTAGTGTTGCTCGTAAAACAGCGATCGTTGGGAAGTCGAACTTAGACCTGGTTGTCGTTACTCAATCATCCTTTGAGCACAATCGCGCGACTTTGCTCAACACAATTAAGTGGCGTGCGCAGCAGAGTTACTCTCAAGTTAATGGTGTATCGGTCCGTACAGCCTTAGTGAGCGAAGTGGCTAATTTAGATAGTATTTTTACTTGGGGCTTTATGCTTAAGCATTGCTGTGTCTGTGTTTATGGTGATGATCTAGCAGACTGCTTCGGTGATTACGTCCCAAGTTGGGAAATTGCTAAGCACTGGAATATGGATGTGGAAGATTGGATTACGGTGTATCGCAAAAAAATCGTACAAGCGAAGACGATAGAAGAGCAGGTGGCCGCCCAGCGCGTGATTGCTAAAAAGTTACTAAGAGCGTCATACTCTTTGGTGATGTATCGAGATAAACGTTGGTTTGATGACCCCGTAGAGTGTGGCAAGGTATTCTTAACTTATCATCCTGAAAAGCAGCTTGAGATCGAGCGGCTAGAAATTTTACTTTCTGGCCGGGGGATTCCCAAGCGTTCTGTTATCGGGCTAATTGATGCGTTTGGTGATTGGTTAGTCAAACAGTACCAGAAAACAGAGTTTCGTATCGGCTAAAACAACCCCATTTGTGGCGCTGAAAGCCTGTCAAAGTCCGTCCCAATGAAAGGGAGAATCGCATCTGCAACGGGTTTGAGTTGTTTATCAATGTAATGTTGATAATCAATCGGGCTATTGAGGTACTCATAAGGTTCAGGGCCGTTCACGGTAATAATGTATTCAATTCGTCCTTTGTTTTGATACTGTAATGGGCGGCCAAGCTTGGCATTTATCTCATCCGCTAAACGAGCTGCACGCACTTGTGGCGGGACGTTTTTCTGATACTCATGCAGTTTTCTGCGCAGTCGCTTTTGATACACCAACTGTTCATCAAATTCACCGTTGTTAGTTTTCTCAACCATCTCTCGGACATAGTCGCTTGGATCTTCACCATGGAAAATCATGCTATAGAGTGTATTTTGAAATTTCTGTGCTAACGAGGTCCAGTCAGTACGGGCACTTTCTAACCCTTTAAATACAATCCGTTCTTGCTCTCCTTCACCGATTAAACCCGCATAGCGCTTTTTCGAGCCAGTTTCTGCGCCACGAATCGTTGGCATAAGGAATCTGCGATAATGGGTTTCATACTCGATTTCCAACATAGATGTTAGGTTGTACTCAGAACGCAGGTGTTCTTGCCACCAAGAGTTGATGTAATCAACTATTTGATTTCCAACAGCGTCAGCTTCTACTTGACTGTATGGTCGATTCAACGACACGAATGTGGAATCCGTATCGCCGTAAATCACTTGATATCCTTGCTCCTCAATCAGCACCTTAGTTTGCTTCATGATTTCATGTCCGCGCATGGTAATACTAGAAGCTAACCGAGTATCAAAGAAACGACATCCCGATGAGCCCAGTACGCCATAAAAGGAGTTCATGATGATTTTGATTGCCTGAGAAAAAGCTTTTTCATTGTTCTTCTTTGCAACATCACGTGCTGCCCAAAGCTTTTCAATCATTTCTGGTAAAAAGTGTTTCGTACGATGGAACTGCCCACCGCGAAAGCCAGGTACAGCCTGATTTTCTTCTTTTCCAATATCGAGCAATAACCCCTCAACTAACCCCATAGGATCAATCAAGAACGAGCGAATAATCGATGGATATAGACTCTTAAAATCCAATACTAAAACAGAATCATATAGGTTAGGGATGGAGTCCATCACGTAACCGCCGGGGCTCGCAATCCAATTTTCAGGGTGTAGGTTTGGGGCAACGTAGCCTGCTCGGTGTATCTGAGGCATGTATAGGTTTGTGAATGCTGCAACCGAACCGCCGACACGATCTAGTTCGACACCAGTGAGACGAGAGCGCTCTATTGCAAAGTCAAGCAGGTGAGTGTGATTGAAAATCTTATTCACCAACACGCAGTCTTGTAAGTTATATTTAGCCAGCGATGGTTTGTCGGAGCGGTACATACGATTGATCTCATCCATGCGGTCATGAACGTTGTGGATTTCTTTCCCTTCCCCTAAGAGTTCTTGAGATACAGACTCTAATGACCAAGACCGAAAGTGATAAGTCGCCGTTTTTAACGTATCGATACCGTCCATTACAACTCGCCCTGGAATGGAAATAAACCCTTGTTGGCTTTGAGATGAACTTCTGAAAAAGCTGGCTTGGTCTGCTCTACCAAGCATTAGCTTCATGTTGTGCCATTCTGCTCGTTTGTGTAGCAGACGAAAGTCAAAATCAATGACGTTCCAACCGACAATGACATCGGGGTCGAATTGTTTAAACCAATCGATGAGTGCTTCTAGAAGCGCTTTTTCATCCTTAACCCATTGTATCGGTGTCTCCGAAGGTTCTGGTTCTCCGATCATGATAACGCGGGAATCCATGACGCTGTCTAATCCGATTGAGTAAAGAATGCCTTTCTCAGAGCATTCTAGATCTAACGAGACAACGTTTAACTTCGGCTCATATTGCCCCGCACGGCATTTTGCGCTCTGGACGCGTTGGTAGCCATTGGTGCGAGTCACATTGCCTGTAAACTCGATACTGCCTTTGATAAAACGCTCCATTAGGTAGCGATCGGCGAGGCGAATATCACTTTCATACGTAGTGATATCTTTTTGAGCGAATGTGTCTTTGAGTGCGAGAGCGTCTCTGGTTACATTGGTATAGCAGGCAGCAAGAGGCGTATGTTCAAACGTTTTGAGATCCAAAAGGCGGATGTCGACGAATATGTTTTTTTCTCGTGCGAGTGTCTTTGCTTGCTCTGAGTGTTTCTGAGCGATGAAAAATACTGGCTTCTCACCATTAATAAGTAACTGAGTAGGACCTGCTTCTGTCGAAAGCCACAGCTCGATTTTAGTTTGACCTTTGATGTCTCGTGCCTGTCGAGTTAGCAGGAAGCCTTGTTGAATATTCAAATGTGAGAAACCTTAGAAAACTTGAAGAACGTTAGTTTAACACTAAGAACTGTGAAAATAACCAGTAAAGAAAGCGTCTCAAATTTTTGCTGGAATTAGTGATTACAAGTTAGTCTTTGGTGCAAGAGGGACAGTGTCATTTTAAGTTATTGCGTGTTTCTCTGGGCAATATGAAACCTAGTTACTTGATTTATTGTACTTAATGTTGTTAATTGTCTTTTCTTAGATTTCGGTTCTGCTCATCACGCTCTAAAATAATAGAGTGGTTTATGAATAAGTTCTTGCTAAAGTTTGCGTTTCAGCACATATTCATAGAAAGCAATTTTTTGTCGATTACGTTAGTATATAGGCAGTCATACTGATATCCACATTTAACAAATAATGGTTATGTGGGTGCAGAACCAATACAAAGTGTGGAGATACAAGTTTGATAAATGTTTTCCTTGTAGATGATCACGAGCTGGTTCGCACAGGGATACGACGTATTATTGAAGACGTCCGTGGAATGAACGTAGCAGGAGAAGCTGACAGCGGTGAAGATGCAGTAAAATGGTGTCGCAGTAATCATGCTGACGTCGTTTTAATGGACATGAACATGCCAGGAATTGGTGGCTTGGAAGCCACTAAAAAAATTCTTCGCGTGAATCCTGATGTGAAAATCATCGTACTTACCGTTCATACAGAAAACCCGTTTCCAACCAAGGTGATGCAGGCAGGTGCGTCTGGTTATTTAACCAAAGGTGCTGGCCCTGACGAAATGGTGAATGCGATTCGTGTAGTTAATAGTGGACAGCGTTACATCTCGCCAGAGATTGCGCAGCAGATGGCATTGAGTCAATTTTCTCCAGCCTCTGAGAACCCTTTTAAAGACTTATCCGAACGTGAATTGCAGATCATGCTTATGATCACCAAAGGCCAAAAGGTAACGGATATTTCTGAGCAACTTAATTTAAGTCCAAAGACAGTCAATAGCTATCGCTACCGACTCTTTAGTAAATTGGACATTAATGGTGACGTTGAGTTAACTCACTTAGCGATTCGCCACGGAATGCTGGACACCGAGACCCTTTAGCGTGAATCCTCCTTTCGATTCGGCTTCCTTTCTCAAGACAGTAACTCATCAGCCCGGCGTTTACAGAATGTACAACGCCGAAGCTGTTGTAATCTACGTAGGTAAAGCCAAAGACCTTAAAAAGCGCCTTTCAAGCTACTTTCGGAAAAAAGTAGACAGTGAGAAAACTCGCGCGCTTGTCAGTAATATCGCCAAAATAGACGTCACGGTGACTCACACTGAGACAGAAGCGCTGATCCTAGAGCATAACTACATCAAGCAGTATTTACCGAAATACAATGTGTTGCTGCGAGATGATAAGTCTTACCCTTATATCTTTATTAGCGGTCATAAGCACCCACGGCTTTCTATCCACCGTGGCGCCAAGAAGCGCAAAGGTGAATATTTTGGCCCCTACCCAGATTCTGGTGCAGTAAGAGAAACATTGCATTTGCTGCAAAAGATATTTCCTGTGCGCCAGTGTGAAGACACTGTCTATTCCAACCGAACGCGCCCATGTTTGATGTACCAAATTGGTCGTTGTGCAGGACCATGCGTTAATACCATCATTTCTGATGAAGAATATGCAGAGTTGGTTGGCTTTGTGCGCATGTTTTTGCAAGGCAAAGATCAGCAAGTACTCAAACAGTTGATTGAGAAAATGGAAGTTGCCAGTCAGCAATTGCGCTTTGAAGATGCCGCTAAATTTCGCGATCAAATCCAAGCGATTAGGCGTGTTCAAGAGCAGCAGTACGTCTCAGAAGACAGCATGGATGATATGGATGTACTCGGGTTTGCTCAGGAGAATGGTATCGCGTGTATCCATATCCTGATGATACGCCAAGGCAAAGTGCTTGGTAGCCGTAGCCATTTTCCGAAAATCCCACAAAATACAAGCCAGCAGGAAGTGTTCGATAGTTTTCTGACTCAATACTATTTGAGCCATAACGAAGCACGTACAATTCCTTCTCGTATTATTTTGAATCAAGAGTTGGCAGAAGATATTGCGCCAATACAGAAAGCGTTAAGTGAAGTGGCAGGCCGTAAGGTTCATTTTCATACGTCGCCAACTGGCTCTCGAGCAAGGTATCTCAAGCTTTCGAACACTAATGCACTAACGGCGATTACCACCAAAATCAATCACAAGATGACGATTAATCAGCGTTTTCATGCGCTTCGCGAAACATTGAAGTTGGAGTCTATAGCTCGAATGGAATGTTTTGATATCTCCCATACGATGGGGGAAAGCACGATTGCGTCATGTGTGGTGTTCAACAACGAAGGCCCCGTAAAGCAAGAGTATCGTCGCTACAACATTACTGGGATTACCGGTGGTGATGATTACGCAGCAATGGGACAAGCGTTGGAGCGCCGTTATTCGAAGCAATTGGACGTAGAGAAAATTCCCGACATCATCTTTATCGATGGCGGTAAAGGTCAGTTAAATCGTGCGCATGACATCATTTCGCAATATTGGGGGGATTGGCCAAAGCGTCCCATCATGATTGGTATTGCAAAAGGCGTTACTCGCAAACCAGGTTTAGAAACGCTGATTACAGTCGATGGGGACGAGTTTCATTTACCAAGCGATGCTCCTGCGCTGCATCTTATTCAACATATTCGTGATGAAAGCCATAACCATGCTATAGCGGGGCACCGTGCTAAGCGAGGTAAAACCAGACGTACGAGTGCACTCGAAGGGATTGAGGGAATCGGCCCTAAACGACGTCAGGCGTTACTCAAGTACATGGGTGGGTTACAAGAACTTAAACGTGCAAGTGTCGAAGAAATCGCCAAAGTACCGGGAATAAGTCACTCTTTAGCAGAAATTATTTTCCAAGCATTGAAACAATAAGGAAAATCGCGCAACATTAAGCCGCAATGTGTAAGAGAATAATAAAATGCGTTTGAATATCCCGAACATTCTGTCTCTTCTTAGACTGTTCCTAATCCCTGTTTTTGTGGTTGTCTTTTATCTACCTTATTCATGGGCACCGTTTGCAGCAGCAATGGTGTTTTGGGTAGCGGGTTTTACTGACTGGCTTGACGGCATGTTGGCCCGTAAACTTGGCCAAACTTCTCGTTTTGGCGCGTTTATTGATCCTGTCGCTGATAAAGTGCTAGTGGCAACGGCATTGATTCTAATCACGGAACATTATCATTCAATTTGGGTGACCATTCCTGCGGTAACGATGATTGCGCGAGAAATCATTATCTCAGCATTGCGAGAATGGATGGCTGAAATCGGTAAGCGAGCGAGTGTTGCGGTATCTTGGGTTGGCAAAGTAAAAACTGTTTCGCAAATGTTCGCCTTATGGGTGTTGATATGGCGTTACGATGAATGGATGGTTTGGCTAGGCTTTGCGGCCTTGTATGTGGCAACTTTCTTGACATATTGGTCAATGATTCAATATTTGGCTGCTGCGAAAGACGATCTGTTGAATGAAGAGCACCATTAAATTCTGATGTTAGAAAGCAGGCTTAATAGCCTGCTTTTTTGTATCTAAGACAATCTACAGCATTTTTTGGCTTCTCTCGCTTTTCAATGCTTGCTAACGGCCATGTTTGCAATTTGTATCTGGGGCTTTTGCTTCGATAGAGTTCTATTTGTGATCTAAGTCTTGTTTTTGTCCTTGGAGAGTCTTAGAGAGGCGAGTCTTCTGATTATTAATACTTCAATGCACGCAACGCACGGCCAGCAGTGTAAGGCGTAGCCAAAGTTTTATGATAAACAAGTGTATTTAAGCGATTTTTAGTATTAAAACTAAGCAATTCATCGTCTTTCGCACAAATTCTAGTCAAACGATTTAAAAAAATAAAAATAGTGTTGACTCGATCGCTCGAATCCGTAGAATGCATCCCGTACCCAAGAGAGCACGGCTCAAAAGGGTTGTGAGAAAGCTTAGCTTTATTCACAAATGAGGCGCCTTGGCAGAGTGGCTATGCAGCGGATTGCAAATCCGTGGACCTCGGTTCGACTCCGGGAGGCGCCTCCATTATTCTTTTGAGAGCGAATGGCTTTCGAGAATAAATGCGACACTAGCTCAGTTGGTAGAGCGCAACCTTGCCAAGGTTGAGGTCACGAGTTCGAACCTCGTGTGTCGCTCCAAGTTTTATTGATATGGCATTAGCGGTATCAGATGGTGTTTTACTTTTCTGTAAAGGCATCACAAAGAATATTTGTGTGCCCTGGTGGTGGAATTGGTAGACACAAGGGATTTAAAATCCCTCGACGTTCGCGTTGTGCCGGTTCAAGTCCGGCCCGGGGCACCATCTCATATTAAATGCGACACTAGCTCAGTTGGTAGAGCGCAACCTTGCCAAGGTTGAGGTCACGAGTTCGAACCTCGTGTGTCGCTCCAGATTTAAGGCCTAACATGAAAATGTTAGGCCTTTTTCGTATTTTTTGAAAATCTCAAACTTCTTTTCTGTCACAGACTTCGTTAAGTAACGAACCCTTTGTCTCATTGACTCAAGTGATTGTTCATTCTGCCATTGCAAAGCATCTTAGCCATTCCTACTAGTCTATGTTTAAACCATCACTTGTGGAGAATAACCACTCTTGCTCCAGGCAAAGCTGTGACGAGAATGCTATCTTTTTAAATGTTCCGGATATAGAAAGGAATGTTTTACGATTAAGTAGCACAACCTTAAACCTCTGTTGGATGAGGTGATGATATCTCAAGAATATTTGTTTAAATAACAGCTGTTTGAGAGAAGGAGAAAAGCATAGCTCATGAATATGAACATGCGAGTTACGATGGGGTATGTTTTGTTGTGATTTACATCACTGTTACTAATATGAAAAATCGTTGCCAGAAGATTTTATTTTGTGATAAATTCGCGCGCAATCTCGGAGCGTAATTAACAACGTTTGATCTCTGGGGGATACGCGTAGTGACCATTCAAGCTGATTGTGACACTGCGTAGGGTAGGTATCGGCAAAGCCTTTTGTCGATAGACGGGATACTAATGCTGTAAACGCGGCATATTAATGGGAAACCCAACATTGAAACCTTTGAATAAACACACACTAATCAGCTTCATACTGCCGAAATGTCCTGTTTTACAAAACGGGTGCATTACAGAACCTTGATTAATCCCTTTTACATATGAAGTCGCGAGTATCGTGGCGGATGATCTGTATTTGTCATTTATGCACTGACAAATGCGGAGGGGTATTCACACCTCCTGTAATTTCATTCTAATGATTATTAATACAGGATACAGAATTATTATAATTCAAGGGATTATGTAGTATGAGCACTGCCTTTGAAGTCGATAGCAATATCGCAAACATTTTTTCGTCTCAGGTTCCTATCGTTGAGGGAACGTATGACTTAACGCCAGATCAAGTATTGATTGATCAGGCTGAGCATGAATCTGAAGTACGTTCTTATCCACGTCGTTTGCCGATCGCAATTAAACAAGCCTTTGGGTGCTTGGTTGAAGATACGCGTGGACAGATCTTTCTAGACTGCCTTGCTGGGGCAGGCACTCTAGCTTTGGGGTATAACCATCCTGAAATAAACCAAGCTCTGAAAGAGCAATTAGATTCAGGACTGCCATATCAGACGCTAGATATTGCAACATCAGTAAAAACGACGTTTATTCAATCTGTTAAGTCTTTTCTTCCTCAAGAGTTAAGCGAGAACAGCGTTATCCAATTTTGTGGCCCGTCTGGAGCTGATGCGGTTGAAGCTGCTATCAAGCTCGCGAAACAGACTACCGGTCGCAACACTATGTTTGCCTTCCGTGGCGCATACCATGGTATGACTAATGGTACGATGGGGATGATGGGTAACTTAGGCACGAAAGCTCGTCGAACTGGTTTGATGTCGGATGTGCACTTTATGCCTTTCCCATACAACCTGCGTTGTCCTTTTGGGCTTGGCGGTGATGAAGGTGCGAAAGCAAGTATTCGTTATATCGATCGTCTTTTAAACGATGATGAGTCAGGCATTATGAAGCCTGCCGCGATTATCGTGGAGCCAGTGCAAGGTGAGGGTGGTGTTGTTCCTGCGCCAGCATTCTGGCTACGAGAGTTACGTCGTATTTGTGATGAACACGGTATCTTACTGATCTTCGATGAGATCCAGTGTGGTGTTGGTAAAACTGGCTACAATTTCGCGTTCGAAGAGTCGGGCATTGTTCCAGATATTCTGTGTTTATCAAAAGCAATTGGTGGTGGTTTACCAATGTCGCTATTGGTTATCAACAAGCAACATGATACATGGAAGCCGGGTGAGCACACAGGTACATTTCGTGGTAACCAGCTAGCCATGGTCTCTGGTGCGAAAGCATTAGAAATTATCCAGCGTGATAATCTTGTTGAGCATGCCAATATTGCGGGTCAGTACTTGCGCTACGGCCTTGAAAGTATTCAAAAGCGTGTGAACTGTATCGCAGAGGTTCGTGGCAAAGGTTTGATGCTAGGCGTGGAGATTAAAACTCCAAACGGTGAGCTCAATAAATTTGGTGAACCTCAAGCGGATAGTGAACTCACACTTTCTATTCAACGCGCAGCACTCGAGCGTGGCTTGATCGTTGAGAAAGGTGGACGCGAAGGCGCAGTAATTCGTTTCCTTCCTCCTCTTATCATCTCGTTTGAGCAAATCGACTTTGCTTTACGTGTATTTGAAGACGCGATTTTAGCCGCTGGCGGTAGTCACATCGAAACTCAGCCACAAGATGAATGGAAGAAGCATTTCATCCACACTGGAGAGATGGGCAGCAATGAATTTGCTTCGGTGATGAATCACACTACTACGGCAATGAAGTCAGTGTTTGAAAAAGTGACTGCACCGTATTCAGGTATGGATTCAAAAGCATTGGAAGCAGCGATTCACGACGTTGATCTTGATAATGGAAATGCGCCTCTTAAAACCGTTATCGACGATGCTGCTGAGCTGGTCGCGAAAAACGCAATTTTTACTCAACATCCAGATTGTATTGCTCACCTGCATACTCCACCTTTGATGCCAGCGATTGCGGCAGAGGCAATGATTGCGGCTTTGAACCAGTCTATGGACTCATGGGATCAAGCTTCATCAGCGACTTATGTTGAACAGAAAGTTGTGAACTGGCTATGTGATAAATATGAGTTAGGTGAAAAAGCGGACGGTATCTTCACGAGCGGCGGCACGCAAAGTAACCAAATGGGCTTGATGTTAGCGCGTGACTGGATTGCTGACAAACTCAGTGCACACTCAATTCAAAAGCTTGGCCTTCCTGAATACGCAGACAAGCTACGTATTGTATGTTCGAAAAAATCCCACTTCACGGTTCAAAAATCAGCGTCTTGGATGGGGTTGGGTGAAAAAGCGGTCATGACTGTCGATGCTAATGCCGATGGAACGATGGATGTCACTAAATTAGACGAAGTTCTCAATCAGGCCAAAGCAGAAGGTTTGATCCCATTTGCCATTGTTGGCACAGCGGGCACAACGGACCACGGTGCTATTGATGACTTAGACTTTATCGCCGATATGGCAGCGAAACATGACATGTGGATGCATGTCGACGGTGCATACGGTGGAGCTCTGATTCTAAGTAGCCAAAAAGCGCGTCTGAAAGGTTGTGAGCGTGCACATTCCATCAGCGTAGACTTCCATAAGCTGTTTTACCAAACCATCAGTTGTGGTGCGCTATTGGTAAATGACAAGTCTAACTTTAAATTCCTGCTTCACCATGCAGACTATTTGAACCGCGAACACGACGAACTACCGAACTTGGTGGATAAGTCTATTGCGACAACTAAGCGCTTTGATGCGCTCAAAGTGTTTATGACGATGCAAAGCGTAGGGCCAAAAGCCCTAGGCGATATGTATGATCATTTGCTTGAACAGACGCTTGAAGTGGCGGACATGATTCGAGATAACAAACACTTTGAGTTGTTGGCTGAACCATCACTATCTACGGTTCTGTTCCGCGCGACACATGAATCAGCGGATCTGGATGAACTGAACAAAACGTTGCGCTTAGAAGCGTTAACACGCGGTATCGCGGTATTGGGTGAAACCATTGTCGACGATAAAACTGCATTGAAATTTACGATTTTGAACCCGTGTCTGACGACGGCGGACTTTGAATCTTTGCTCTCAAAAATCAATACGCTAGCGGCAGAGCTAGTTTAACAAAGGTAACGGAAAACTATGGCAATTCTACAGATTGGTGCAGGCGGCGTTGGTTGGGTAGTTGCACATAAAGCAGCACAAAACAACGACGTTCTGGGTGATATCACAATCGCATCACGTACCGTAGGTAAGTGTGAGAAAATCATCGAATCGATTCAGAAGAAAAACAATCTGAAAGATTCAACTAAGAAATTAGAAGCGCGAGCGGTAAACGCGGACGACGTAGATTCTTTAGTTGCTTTAATTAAAGAAGTACAACCTGACTTAGTGATCAACGCAGGTCCTCCTTGGGTGAACATGTCTATTATGGAAGCATGTTACCAAGCTAAAGTGTCATACCTTGATACATCTGTTGCGGTTGATTTGTGCTCTGAAGGCCAACAAGTACCTCAAGCTTACGATTGGCAGTGGGGTTACCGTGAGAAGTTTGAAGAAGCCGGCATTACAGGTATTCTTGGTGCTGGTTTCGATCCGGGCGTAGTATCGGTGTTTGCCGCATACGCAGTGAAGCATCTGTTCGATGAAATCGATACTATCGACGTAATGGATGTAAACGCAGGCGACCACGGTAAGAAGTTCGCAACTAACTTTGATCCAGAAACGAACATGCTTGAGATTCAAGGCGATTCGTTCTACTGGGAAAACGGCGAGTGGAAACAAGTACCTTGTCACTCACGTATGCTTGAGTTTGAATTCCCGAATTGTGGTTCACACAAAGTGTACTCAATGGCGCACGACGAAGTTCGATCTATGCAAGAGTTCATCCCGGCGAAACGCATCGAATTCTGGATGGGCTTTGGTGACCGTTACCTAAACTACTTCAATGTGATGCGCGACATCGGTCTACTCAGCCCAGATCCACTAACGCTTCACGACGGTACGGTTGTTCAACCTTTGCACGTGCTAAAAGCACTACTACCAGATCCAACATCACTCGCACCAGGCTACACTGGCCTAACGTGTATCGGTACTTGGGTTCAAGGTAAGAAAGATGGTAAAGAGCGCAGTGTATTTATTTACAACAACGCTGATCACGAAGTCGCATACGAAGATGTTGAACACCAAGCTATCTCATACACCACTGGCGTACCAGCGATCACTGCGGCTTTGCAGTTCTTCCGTGGCAAGTGGGCAGACAAAGGCGTGTTCAACATGGAACAACTAGATCCAGACCCATTCCTAGAAACCATGCCATCTATTGGTCTAGATTGGCATGTTCAAGAACTGGAGCCAGGACAACCTGTTATCCATAAATTGAAGTAAGAATTTAGCGACTCTTATTTGTACGTTTAAGCCGATGCACTTGCGTCGGCTTTGTTCGATTTTATAGTGCCTTTGCTAAGGCGAAGGGACGTAAGGTATCAAAATGCAACAAAACGAACTAAAAACGCCATACTTCATGATCAATGAAGACAAGCTGATTGAGAACCTAGAGAAAGCAAAACAGCTAAAAGACATCTCTGGTGTGAAGCTTGTATTAGCACTGAAGTGCTTCTCAACATGGGGTGTATTCGACATCATCAAGCCTTACCTAGACGGAACAACAAGTTCTGGACCGTTTGAAGTGAAGCTTGGCTACGAAACGTTCGGTGGTGAGACACACGCATACAGTGTGGGTTACAGCGAAGATGACGTTCGCGATGTGGCGGACATCTGTGACAAGATGATCTTTAACTCTCAGTCACAGCTAGCGGCTTATCGTCATATTGTCGAAGGCAAAGCATCGATTGGCTTGCGCCTAAACCCAGGTGTGAGCTATGCAGGGCAAGACTTAGCAAACCCAGCGCGTCAATTCTCTCGTCTTGGTGTTCAGGCTGATCACATCAAACCGGAAATTTTTGATGGTATTGATGGCGTAATGTTCCACATGAACTGTGAGAACAAAGACGTGGATGCGTTTATCGGCTTACTCGATGCTATTTCAGATCAGTTTGGCGAGTACCTAGATAAGCTGGACTGGGTAAGCATGGGCGGCGGCGTGTTCTTCACATGGCCGGGGTACGATATCGAGAAGTTAGGGTTAGCACTTAAAGCGTTCTCAGAGAAACACGGCGTACAAATGTATTTAGAGCCGGGTGAAGCGATAATTACTAAGACAACTGATCTCGTTGTAACAGTGGTTGATATTGTAGAGAACGTAAAGAAGACGGCGATTGTCGATTCAGCCACAGAAGCTCACCGCTTAGATACGTTGATCTACAATGAGCCAGCGTCAATTCTTGAAGCATCTGAAAATGGTGAACATGAGTATGTGATCGGCTCGTGCTCTTGTTTGGCTGGTGACCAGTTCTGCGTGGCGAACTTCGAACAGCCTCTAGAGATAGGACAGCGTCTGCATATTCTAGATAGTGCCGGTTACACCATGGTGAAACTGAACTGGTTTAACGGTCTACGTATGCCGTCGGTCTACTGTGAACGCTCGAATGGTGACATTCAAAAACTGAATGAATTTGACTACTCTGATTTCAAACGTTCACTGTCTCAGTGGTCAGTGAAATAAAACGTATTGAGTATTAGAACGACAAAGAGCAGCTGAATTGCTGCTCTTTTTATTGGGGAAGCGTTAAAGGTATGCAGTTAGCTTTCTACAATTACACGAGTGTCTTCACTCAGAGATTCTAACTCATTGGCTATGTCTTCAATTTCTAGCTCGCTAGGTAGTTTTATCGCCATTTTAGCGCTGAATAAGCTAGAGCTTACCCCTCCGCCTCCAGCAATGAATACACGCTGACAATCCATATCTAAAATTGAGATACCTTGATTATCGAGAACGTGAGTAATTTCATTCACAATACCCGCTCTATCGTTGGCATCTAAACGAAGTTGGAAGATAGTGTCTTCACGATATGAGTGAGGCTCAGAGTCGACGAACCTAACAACAAGAGTCTGACAAGAAGAGAACGCTTGTTTAACGATGTCGACATTTTCTCTTGGAAGCTCTACTTTGATGACACCTGCAACTTGGTCTTCGATAAAGTTTACTTTGCTGATCAGCCATTTCCCGCCGTTTTCGTGTGTGATTGCAGCGAGCTCTTTAATCGTGGCGGGTGACGCTTGTCCGACAAAATTAACAATAAATACGGTGTTCATAATGTCCCCTCCTGGAATCAAGGTTTGGACGCAGTACGAATAAACGTGCTACTTAAGTTATTGGAATAAATCCTTTTATTTAGTGTAGGTGCTAAGGGCGGGTAAGGTTTGATGAAAGTCAATTTTTAACACTAATTCGTGATGCAAATAATTAAAACAATGTTCAGAGCACAAAAAAAGCAGCCATCGTAAGGCTGCTTTTTACCGAGTATCAACTTAGGATTAGAAGGTTACTTTTAACTCGACACCATAAAATTGACTGTCATAGTTTGCGCCTGCGTCCATGGCGAATTTTGCAACATCTTGGTTTCCAAACCAAGGTGATGAATTGAATTGTAGTTCTGCACTACCGCCCCATGCATCAGTTACCCAATAATGAACATGTCCAACAGGGTTTAAGAAGAAGAGCGAAACATCACCTGCGGTTTCAGAGCCCATAACTTCGCCGCCGTTTGCAATAATGTCTTGCTCAGCCGTTAACATCATTTCACCAACAACAGCACCAAAGAATGGTGTGATAAAAATATCCTGCCAAGATGGTACTTCTGCGAACGCCTCCACGCCATACTCCCAAAAGAACGTCGACATAGTTGCGGAGTACAAAAACGACTGAAATTCATTATAGCCAGCGTGACGTGCTGCCGTGTAGTAAACGCCGCCAAAATATGGGTGCATGATGTAGTTGAGGACATGTTCATCGCGATCCCAAACGGGGCCGTCAGAGACATTATCTTTCCACTTTTGCCCCAACTTACTCATGTCTCGGTCTTCTTCGTCCCATTTGGTGATACTTTCTGGAAGAAAAGTCATCATGCCTACGGTCGCGATACTGAGACCTAGAATGGTGTAGGTTTGACCCATCAGGTAATCCCAGTCTTTATCTTGAGGGATGATGAGATGTTTAGGCTGAAGCCCTGCGTCAAGGTTTAGTGAATCATCATTATTCTGTTCATACATAACACCGCGATTTTGAGCCTCGAAGGTGTACAGAGTCGTCGTTTCGCAGTAACCTGACAAGCAATCAGGTGTGTAAGAAAACTCTGTATGACGGCTTAGGTCATAGTGACTTGCGTGCGCAAGCGCTGACGAAGCCAAGCAAAGGCCTGTTAGAGTCGTCTTGAACATGGATGATTTTGACACAAAGGTCTCCGAGTTAATGGTGTATGTTCGGGCTCGTAATTATCCCTCAAAACATCAATCATTTAAACACTTGACCCTTATTTAGTCCCAACAAACCTCGGCGAGATTTGTCCAAATAAAAAGAAAAATAAGCGCTATAACGAAAATAGGATTGTGCTTACGTTCAGGAGTCAGTTGTGAAAATAGCAATGCTTAGTACTGGTGAGGAAGTCCTCCACGGTGATATTGTTGATACTAATGCGGCATGGTTGTCTAGCCTGTTTTATCAACATGGATTTGGCTTAACAAAGCGCTCAACGGTTGGCGATAGCCTATCGAGTTTGGTTGAAGAGTTTTTAATGCTCAGTTTTAACAACGATGTGGTTATTGTTAATGGTGGTTTAGGCCCTACAACGGATGACATGAGTGCTGCCGCCGCCGCGAGAGCCGCCGATTGTAAACTGGTGCTATTCAAAGAGTGGTTGCAGCATCTAGAAAGTTTGTATGCTCGACGTGGCATCCCTATGCCGGACAGTAATTTAAAGCAAGCGATGCTGCCAGAAACAGCAGAGATATTGGACAACCCGATAGGCACTGCTTGCGGTTTCAAAGTGCTGATTAATGATGCCATTTTTTATTTCACACCGGGGGTACCAAGTGAATTTAAGCTCATGGCAGAGACGCAAATTCTTCCCGATCTGAGAAGAGTGTTTCCAGATGTTCAAGGCTCATGTTGTAGTCGAATCTACACGTTTGGTCTATCTGAATCCGGTATTTCAGATAAGCTAGATCAGCTAAAACTTCCTCAAGGCTATGAGCTAGGGTATCGCTCTTACTTGCCTTTTATTGAAGTGAAACTTTTTGGTCCTTCAGATCAGATTGAACAGCGTTTGAAACTAGTACAGATAATTAATAAACACCTTGAGAGTAATACCGTTAGTATTGACTTACCTATGGTTGAAAATGTCGGCCAGTTGTTGGTCGATAAAGGACTAACGGTGTCGACCTCCGAAAAAAGTAGCGGAGGATACTTAACGTACTGGCTAAACGGCGATGAAAACGCTGAAAAGCAACTAGGGCATGGTTGGATACTACCGAGCCTGACTCAAGCGATGGCCAACAGCGGAGATCCATTAGCAGAGACGTTTGCTCTGGCTGGCGCTACGCGAGAGAAGTGTGGGACGGATTTATCACTCGTTACTGGCCATATTGAAGAGGGCGTTTTTTCCGTCGCTTTATCGACACCGTCAGGCGAGTGGGGAGCGTTATATAAACTCTCGAAAAAGTATCAGCGCAATGATCAAGTTAAAGTGATCAGCACGGCAGCACTAGACTTGTTGCGTCGCCACCTAGAACGTAAACCGATGTTTGCGCATTATGCATTTTTAGAGAAAGTTAAAGAGATGCACCTCCCGAGCAGTGCTTTATAACCAAAGCTCTATACAGTAGTCTGAGAGACAAAACACAGAGACAAAAAAGCCAAGGTGATTACCTTGGCTTTTGCATTTTATACCGTCGAGTCAACGTTATGCGCGCTGCTTTTCTTTCATCGCGTAGTTAACGCCGCTAAGTGACAAATCTGATTTTGCTTTACAGATACAAGGTAATATTTCATCACTTTGTGTGTAAGCCATGGCAAAACCAACATACTCCACTTCACCAGACTCCAATTTGCAGCGACAGGCGCCGCAGTGCCCATCACGGCAGTTGTATTCTGGTAATAGGCCAGCTTGCTCCATTGTTTCCAAAATCGTATTGGAAGGGTTGGATTCAATGCTGATCAGTTTGTTGATTTTGAGTGTTGCCATTACAGCTCGAATCCTTCGAAGTCATCTGCGCGAACTTCATTGTCAATTTGACCCACAAGGTAAGAAGAGATTTCTGCTTCTTGAGGCGCAACTTGAACGTTATCTGAAGACAACCAAGCGTTAATCCATGGAATTGGGTTAGTTGTTGCTTCTGGATACGCTGCTGGTAGACCTACCGCTTGCATACGAATATTTGTGATGTATTCAACGTATTGGCTTAGGATGTCTTTGTTTAGACCGATCATAGAGCCATCTTTGAATAGATACTCTGCCCACTCTTTTTCTTGCTCAGCCGCTTCTTTGAATAGGTCAAAACAGTCCTGTTTTGCCTCTTCTGCGATTTGCATGAAAGTGAAGTCATCTTGACCGTTACGTAGCAGGTTGATCATGTGCTGCGTGCCGTTTAAGTGAAGTGCTTCGTCACGAGCGATCAGCTTGATGATTTTCGCGTTACCTTCCATTAGTTCGCGTTCTGCGAAAGCGAAAGAGCATGCGAAACTTACGTAAAAACGAATAGCTTCTAATGCGTTAACAGACATCAGACAGATGTACAGCTTCTTCTTAAGATCGTACAGACTAACCTTAACCGTTTCACCGTTAAGGACATGCTCACCTTCACCGTAGCGATGGTAATCATTCGTCGCTTGAATCAAATCGTCGTAGTAGTGCGCGATGTCTTTTGCACGCTTCAGAATGTGCTCGTTCTCAACGATATCATCAAACACTACAGCAGGGTCGTTCACGATGTTACGAATAATGTGTGTGTAAGAACGAGAGTGAATCGTTTCAGAGAAAGACCAAGTCTCAATCCAAGTCTCTAGTTCTGGCAGAGACACAAGCGGCAGCAGTGCCACGTTAGGGCTGCGGCCTTGGATAGAGTCAAGAAGCGTTTGGTACTTCAAGTTAGAGATGAAGATGTGCTTCTCGTGATCTGGCAGTTTGTTGTAATCGATACGGTCGCTAGATACGTCTACTTCTTCTGGACGCCAGAAGAAAGAAAGTTGTTTCTCGATAAGTTTTTCGAAAATCTCAAACTTTTGTTGGTCGTAACGTGCAACGTTTACTGATTGACCTAGGAACATTGGTTCCTTCAATTGGTCATTCTTTTTTTGGTTAAAAGTACTGTAAGCCATAATGCCTCAATTCCTTTTAAACCTCCCCGTAAGGGGGAGGTTATCGATAGTCTGTCTTTACGGGTTCGCTAGGTACGGGAAGATTAAATCTTACAACCGCCGCCAGCACAATCGTCATCTTGTGGTTGAACAGCGTCTTTCTGTTCATCTTTCGCGCCATCACGAGTGTTGTGGTAGTAAAGCGTTTTCACACCAAACTTATACGCTGTTAGCAGGTCTTGAAGTAGTTTCTTCATTGGAACCTTGCCAGTCTCGTAACGTGACGGGTCGTAGTTAGTATTAGCAGAGATAGCTTGGTCAACAAACTTCTGCATAATACCCACAAGGTGTAGATAACCGTCGTTCGAACCGATATTCCAAAGCAGTTCATAGCTGTCTTTAAGTTCTGTGAACTCTGGTACAACTTGCTTCAGGATACCGTCTTTCGAAGCTTTTACTGAAACGTAACCACGTGGTGGCTCAATACCGTTAGTTGCGTTTGAAATCTGAGAAGAAGTCTCAGAAGGCATTAGTGCAGTCAGTGTTGAGTTACGTAGGCCGTGCTCCATAATTTCTTTACGTAGGCTGTCCCAGTCGTAGTGCAGCGCTTCGTCACAAATTAGATCGATATCTTTCTTATACGTATCAATCGGCAGTAAGCCTTTCGCGTAGTTCGTCTCGTCGAATGAAGGACACTTACCTTGCTCTTTCGCCAGTGCTACAGATGCTTTCAATAGGTAGTACTGCATTGCTTCGAACGTACGGTGAGTTAGGCCGTTCGCGCTACCGTCAGAGTATTTCACGCCATTCTTCGCTAAGTAGTAAGCAAAGTTAATCACACCAACACCTAGCGTACGACGGTTCATAGTCGATTTGTATGCCGCTGGTAGAGGGTAATCTTGGTAATCAAGCAGTGCATCTAACGCACGAACAACAAGATCGGATAGCTCTTCGAAATCATCTAGAGACTTGATAGCACCTAAGTTGAATGCAGAAAGCGTACACAGTGCGATCTCGCCTGAGTCATCTTCAACGTTAGTTAATGGTTTCGTTGGTAGTGCGATTTCTAAACATAGGTTCGACTGACGAACTGGAGCAACTTCAGAATCAAATGGGCTGTGAGTATTACAGTGGTCCACGTTCTGGATGTAGATACGACCCGTTGATGCACGCTCTTGCATTAGCAGAGTGAACATTTCAATCGCTTTAACCGTTTCTTTCTTGATTGAAGGATCGTTCTCGTACTTCACGTATAGACGCTCAAACTCTTCTTGGTTTTCGAAGAATGCGTCGTACAGACCAGGTACATCAGATGGTGAGAATAGCGTAATATTGCCGCCTTCAACTAAACGTTGGTACATCAGTTTGTTTAACTGAACACCGTAGTCCATGTGACGAACACGGTTTTCTTCAACACCACGGTTGTTCTTAAGTACCATTAGTGAGCGTGCTTCACCGTGCCACATTGGGTAGAAAACAGTAGCTGCGCCACCACGTACACCACCTTGTGAACAACATTTTACTGCTGTTTGGAAGTACTTGTAGAACGGAATACAACCAGTGTGGAATGCTTCACCACCGCGAATCTCTGAGCCTAATGCACGGATACGACCTGCGTTGATACCAATACCAGCGCGCTGAGATACATAACGAACAATTGAGCTTGCTGTTGCGTTAATAGAATCAAGACTGTCTCCACACTCGATCAGAACACATGAGCTGAACTGGCGAGTAGGGGTACGCACGCCAGACATAATTGGCGTAGGTAGAGAAATCTTAAATGTCGATGTCGCATCGTAGAAACGTTTGATGTAATCAAGACGTGTCGCTTTTGGATATTTCGCAAATAAGCACGCTGCTACAAGGATGTATAAGAACTGAGCACTTTCGTAAATTTGGCCCGTAACACGGTTCTGTACGAAGTACTTACCCTCTAGCTGCTTAACTGCCGCGTATGAGAAGTTTAGGTCGCGTTTATGGTCGAGGTACGCATCAAGTTCGTCGAGTTCTGCTTTTGTGTAGTCTTCTAGAATATGTTGATCGTACTTACCCATATCGACGAGGCGAGACACGTGATCATAAAGCGTTGGTGGCTCGTATTGGCCATACGCTTTTTTACGCAGATGGAATACCGCTAGGCGAGCAGCTAGGTATTGGTAATCCGGAGTCTCTTCAGAGATCAGGTCTGCCGCAGACTTGATGATTGTCTCGTGAATATCTGTCGTTGTGATGCCGTCGTAAAACTGGATGTGAGCGCGAAGTTCTACTTGAGAAACCGAAACATTATCTAGACCTTCTGCAGCCCAAGTGATAACGCGGTGGATTTTATCCAGATCGATACTTTCTTTACGGCCATCACGCTTGGTGACGGTAAGTTGTTGGTTCATTCTGCTTTATTTCCCTAAGAAAACTGATAAAAGCCGTATTTTTGTTTGTTTATGTGCAATATGAGTAAAGCTTGCGGCGGCTTTGTGATCAAAGTCTATCTATATATTGTCGCTTAAACACAACATATAGGGGTTCATTTGTTTGCGGGTTACAAGATAGTGCTATTACACTGATTTATCAAGGTACAGATCTTGGATGACTTGTGGATAACTGACAAAATGAAAAAAATCAGTAAGTGAACACTAACCGATGAGAAAAGGGCTGACTTGAATGGTTAAAAGTACGGTTTCGAGATCGGTTTAGAAATAACCGCATGCAAAAATATTTTCCTTGATCTTTGGCCGTTTTTATCTGCGAAAAATGGCTTGGTCAAAATGGAATCTAGAGCACGAATTTTAGCCATAAAAAGACAAAAAAAGCGGCAACTTTGTGCTACCGCTTCCGATTCATTTTCTTTAAAAAATGTCAATCACAAAACTCATTTTTTAACTTAATAGCGTTCAGTATTTTTTAGTATGAACGATGTAGTTTACATCTACATTACGACCGAGTTTGTAGCTGTCATTTAGAGGGTTGTAATGAAGCCCAGTAATGCCCATTTCCGTCAGGTCAGTTTGGTCTATCATCTTCATCATTTCGGCTGGCTTGATAAACTTATCGTGCTCATGAGTGCCTTCAGGAACAATCTTAAGAAGCTTCTCAGCACCGACAATAGCAAATAAGTACGACTTAATGTTTCGGTTCAAAGTTGAGAAAAACACGTGACCACCGGGTTTGACTAGCGCAGCACAAGAGCGGATAACGGAGAGAGGATCTGGAACGTGTTCAAGCATCTCCATACAAGTCACGACATCGTAAGTTCCTGCGTTTTCTATAGCGTGGTCTTCTATTGTGCTCTGAATGTAGGTCAGTTGAGTGCCTGTTTCTAATGCATGTAGTCGCGCGACTTCTAATGGTTCTTTACCCATATCAAGCCCCGTCACAATAGCGCCTTCTTTTGCCATGCTTTCAGCAAGAATGCCACCACCACAGCCGACATCAAGTGCTCGCTTGCCAAACAAGCCATTTGCTTTTTCAAGTACATAGTTCAAACGAAGTGGGTTAATTTGATGAAGCGGCTTAAACTCGCCTTCTAAATCCCACCATCGAGAAGCCATGTCCTCGAATTTCTTAATTTCACTTGGGTCGACGTTTTGTGCTTTAGTCATAATTGGTTTTATTGCATTCAATCTGAGTCCTTTAGAGGGCGCCAGTATACTCCAACGTTTTACACCCAAACAACCTCGATGTGCTTAGTTAAGGGACAATGACAGAGTTCACTGGCGCGGCAATCGAGACAGGTGCCTGTAATTTGTAAAGCGCTAACTATTGTTTTTGCTTCATCCTTGAACTGGTGCCAGTGACAATAACTCTAAAACCTGTATTTTCGCGTTGTGTGGTTAAAGGAATTTACCTCGCTTTTCCGCGTAAAGAGTCCGATTTTGCTCAATATTGACCGAAATATAACCACTAATCAGAAAGATATGGGATGAGTGTGCAAATTCTCGACATTTGATTCATAACCAAGCTCACAACCTGATAAAAGGAGAGGGAAAGTGATGCCGAAGTGATGAATTGTGTGTTATATTTTTGCACCTTACACGTATCGTAATTACGATCAGATAATAGAGGGATAATGGCTCTATGAGCGATTTAGCTAAAGAGATCACGCCCGTAAACATTGAAGATGAGCTTAGAGGTTCATACCTAGACTATGCGATGTCAGTCATCGTGGGTCGTGCTCTTCCAGATGTGCGTGATGGCCTAAAACCAGTACACCGCCGCGTTTTATTCGCGATGAACGTACTAGGCAACGATTGGAACAAACCATATAAAAAATCAGCCCGTGTTGTCGGCGACGTAATCGGTAAATACCACCCACATGGTGATAGTGCTGTGTACGACACAATCGTACGTATGGCTCAGCCGTTCTCGCTTCGTTACATGCTGGTCGATGGTCAAGGTAACTTTGGCTCGATCGATGGCGACTCTGCTGCGGCAATGCGTTACACCGAAGTTCGAATGGCAAAAATTGCCCATGAATTATTGGCTGACCTAGACAAAGAAACCGTAGACTACGTACCAAACTACGACGGTACTGAGCAGATCCCAGCGGTTCTTCCAACTAAAATTCCAAACCTATTGGTTAACGGTGCTTCTGGTATCGCAGTAGGTATGGCAACCAACATCCCGCCTCATAACCTTGGCGAAGTGATTGATGGCTGTCTTGCATACATCAATAATGAAGAAATCACTATTGATGAACTAATGGATTACATTCCTGGTCCTGATTTCCCAACGGCGGCGCTTATCAGCGGTCGTAAAGGCATTGTAGACGCGTACAAAACAGGTCGTGGCAAAATCTACATGCGTTCGAAAGCGGACATCGAAGTGGAGAAGAATGGTAAAGAGACCATTATCGTCACTGAAATTCCTTACCAGGTGAACAAAGCTCGCTTGATCGAAAAGATCGCTGAGCTAGTTAAAGATAAGAAAGTAGAAGGCATCAGTGCACTGCGCGACGAGTCAGATAAAGACGGTATGCGCATTGTTATTGAGTGTAAGCGCGATGCTGTGGGCGAAGTAGTTCTAAACAACCTTTACGCTCAGACTCAGCTGCAAACCACTTTCGGTATCAACATGGTGGCCCTAAACAATGGCCAGCCACAGCTATTCAACCTAAAAGATATGCTGAAGTGCTTCGTTGATCACCGTCGTGAAGTTGTGACACGTCGTACTATCTTCGAACTGCGTAAAGCGCGTGAACGTGCTCATATCCTTGAAGGTTTAGCTCTAGCGCTTGCTAACATTGATGAAATCATTGAGCTTATCCGTAAGGCACCTACACCGGCTGAAGCAAAAGCGGGTCTTATCGCTCGTGGTTGGGATTTAGGCAACGTTTCAGCAATGCTAGAGCGTGCTGGTACAGATGCTGCGCGCCCTGAATGGCTAGAGCCTGAATATGGTATTCGTGATGGTCAGTACTTCCTGACTGAGCAACAAGCACAAGCTATCCTAGATCTACGTTTACATAAACTAACAGGTCTAGAACACGAGAAGATTCTTGGCGAATACAAAACACTTCTAGAAGAAATCGCTGAACTCATGCATATCCTTGCGAGCACTGAGCGTTTGATGGAAGTGATCCGTGAAGAACTTGAAGCGGTTCGTGACGGCTTTGGTGACGCTCGTCGTACAGAAATCACAGCTGCGAGCCATGATATTGACATGGAAGAGCTGATCGCACGTGAAGACGTTGTGGTTACTCTATCTCACGGTGGTTACGTTAAGTACCAAGTACTGAGCGACTACGAGTCACAGCGCCGTGGTGGTAAAGGTAAGAGTGCGACTAAGATGAAAGATGAAGACCATATCGAGCGTCTTCTAGTGGCGAATACCCACGATAACATCTTGTGTTTCTCTACTCGTGGTAAGACATACCGCCTGAAAGTTTACCAATTGCCTCTAGCGAGCCGTACTGCGCGTGGTAAGCCAATTGTGAACATCCTTCCATTAGAAGAAGGTGAGCGCATTACCGCGATTCTACGTGTTGATGAATTCTCTGAAGACAAATTCATCTTCATGGCAACAGGTGACGGTACGGTTAAGAAAACGCCGTTGAACCAGTTTGCAAACGTACGTTCAAACGGCCTAATCGCTGTGAACCTACGTGAAGACGATTCGTTAATCGGTGTGGATATCACTAACGGCGAAAACGAAATCATGCTGTTCTCTAAAGCGGGTAAAGTGGTTCGCTTTAAAGAAGCAGAAGAGATTCCAGTACTTGATGAAAATGGTAAACCAGTTCTTGATGAGAATGGTCAGCCAGAGATCAAGTTTAAAGGTGTTCGTCCTATGGGTCGTACCGCCTCTGGTGTTCGTGGTATGAAACTGGCTGAAAATGACCAAGTTGTATCACTTATTGTTCCTTCGCACGAAGGCGATATCCTAACGGTTACAGAAAACGGTTATGGTAAACGTACAGCACTTAGCGAGTACCCGACAAAAGGTCGTGGCACTCAAGGTGTAGTTTCTATCAAAGTTTCTGAGCGAAATGGCCCGGTAGTTGGTGCTATCCAGGTTGTTGAAGGTGATGAAATGATGATGATCACCGACGCTGGCACGTTAGTACGCACTCGTGTGGGTGAAGTTAGCCAAGTTGGTCGTAACACACAAGGTGTAACGCTTATCCGTACTGCGGAAGATGAATCAGTTGTTGGTTTGCAACGTATTGAAGAAGTTGATGATGAAGAGCTGCCTGCTGATGAAGATGCAGAAGCGTTAGAGTCAACAGATGAAAATACGCAGCAAGACGCTCCAGCTGCTGATGATGCAGAGGAAGGTAACGAAGAGTAATCTTACATCGTTATCCTGATATGAAAAGCCGAGCCCTTAGTTGCTCGGCTTTTTTTGTATCTGTATCAACGCATTTAAAGTAAGAAATGCGTACACTGACGTTATCTTTGTTTACAGGACGTGTTATGTCTGTTTGGTTTTTCGCTGCCATCACTCTGATGGGGTTGTTTATCGTACTCTTATCACTGAGTGCATCAAAAGCTAAACCTGCTCAATGGTTTGGCTTTTGCCTGTTAGTACTTGTCGTGACGAGTGCCAGTTTCTTATTGCTTCATCAAACACCGCCTAAACCAATACACGCGGAAATGTCACGAATGATGACTGCTCGTGACATCATGAAAGAGATTCAAGACCAGTTGCGTGAAGATCCGAACAACGCTGAATTGTGGTTCCAACTCGGGCAGGGCTACCTGCTAGAGGGTGAATTTGACGGTGCGTTGATTTGTTTTGATTACGCGATCCAACTGACTGAGCCAGTCAGTGCCACGCAACTTGCTGCAAAGGCGACTACCTTGTACTACATTCACCAGCAATCAATGACGCAAGAAGTTAGCTTGCTTTTGGAGCAAGCTTTGCAGATAGAACCGCACAATGAAGCCGCTTTGTCTTTGATCGCAAATGATCATTTTCTGTCATTCCGATTTCAGGAAGCGATTGATGCCTGGGTAATATTATTAGATTCTAATGATCCAAATTTAGATAGGGTGCAAATCATTAACTCTATTAACAAAGCAAAAGAGCTATTGTAAGCGTACAATTTAACAAGCAATAGAGAGAAAGGTGGGCAACGAATGAAAAATAAAGCACTAAGCATATTGGTTTTGCTGTGCGGCTCTGTGCTGGCGGGTTGTAGCTCTTCCGATCATTCTGGCTCTTCCTCTATGGTTTATTATTCATCGGGTTATTACGATCCGTGGTGGTACGATCATGACGACTACTGGATTTATTACTATCCGGGCTGTTGCGATAACGACGATGAATACAAAGAGAAACTGGAAGAGTGGTGGAATGGTTTAGATGAAGACCAACAGCAATCCATCAAAGACAAAGTCGAAGATTGGAAAGACGATGATATGTCCGCCAATATCGATAACATGAAACGCCAACTCGACGATCATTGGCAATCATTGCCTGACGAGCAAAAGCAAGAGATTAAAACCAAATGGGAGAATCGTCCGGAACGTATTGAGCCAGCGACTTTACAAGACAAAGCGGTAAAAGAAAAGGTTCAACAAAGAAAAGCATTACCGGAAACGAAGATCCAGCGTCCAGTTGCTCGTCCAAATGTGCAGATACCTAAAGCACGTCCAAATATTCAGCCTAGACCGAGGCTTCCTCGTCGCTAGTACGTTCGATTTTGTCTCTCGATAGAATCGGGGATGAAGAAATAAAGATAACAAAGAAACAAATAAACAAAAAAAAGGGGCGTTCAGTACGCCCCTTGTTGTATCTATAATGTGCCGTCCTAAATAAGGTTGACACTTTCTACCCCCAAAATTGGAGAGTGTTATGAAATCAACAACTAAAAGAACT